>NZ_JCAJZT010000003.1:0-481049 GCF_059510395.1 Shimazuella sp. NTD248
GGTATTCCCGGTAGCGCCAGTATTCCCGGTAGCGCCAGTATTCCCGGTAGCGCCGGTATTCCCGGTAGCGCCGGTATTCCCGGTAGCGCCAGTATTCCCGGTAGCGCCGGTATTCCCGGTAGCGCCAGTGGCCCCGGTAGCGCCGGTATTCCCGGTAACGCCAGTGTTCCCGGTAGCGCCAGTATTCCCGGTAACGCCAGTATTCCCGGTAACGCCAGTATTCCCGGTAACGCCAGTATTCCCGGTAACGCCAGTATTTCCGGTAGCGCCGGTATTCCCGGTAGTGCCAGTAACTCCAGTATCTCCGGTGGCACCGGTATTTCCGGTAGCGCCAGTATTTCCGGTAGCGCCAGTATTTCCAGTAGCGCCAGTATTCCCGGTAGCGCCAGTATTCCCAGTAGCGCCAGTGGTCCCGGTAGCCCCAGTGGTCCCGGTAGCCCCAGTAGCCCCAGTAGCGCCAGTAGACCCAGTTCCAGTGGCCCCGGTGGCACCAGTAACACCTCTTGGTCCTATTGGTCCAGTAGCGCCAGTGGGGCCCTTTGGACCGATACAACAAGGGAAGTTAAAAGGTTGACAAAGAGAATTACAATTTCCAAATGGATCTGTACTATCTTTATTTATCCATGAATCAAATGCTGTTGCCCATTCATCCGTTTTTTTTCTGTTCGATATAACAATCAACCCTCTTTCTACTAAAAAAAGTCTTTAATAAAGTATATGGAAATCAGAGGAGGGTTGATAGAAATATGCACAGTTATCTAAACCTATTTTTGATAGGAAGGTTGGGTTAATAGTAACAGAATCTTTAAATCTATTAAATTTCATAGAATTGGTGTTCATTTGCTATTTGGGCATTTGGAAAGATACTTCTCACTTCTTCTATCAAATGTTCTTCCATTACTTCATGGTAACGAGGACTCAAGTGGTTAATGATCAGTCGTTTTGCTCCAGCTTCTTGGGCGATAGAGGCAGCCTCAGTAGTTGTAGAATGAAAGTATTGGGATGCCTTATCTTGTAATTCATGAAGTTGTGTAGCTTCATGAATTAATAGATCAGCATTTTTAGCTAATGTGATACTATTTTCACAGGGTAGCGTATCTCCTAATATCGTAACAATTTTACCTGGTGTAGGAGCATCAATGAATTGTTTCCCATCTATTTGTCTGCCGTCTGGTAAAATGACTAGTTCTCCACGTTTTATTTTTTGAAAAATGGGGCCGGGTTTTACCCCTTGAGCCAGTAGTTTTTTGGTATTCAGTTTGCCAGGCTTATCATTCTCTTCTAAACGAAATCCAAAACACGTAATTCTGTGTTCAAGTTGTTTAATGTGAATCGTAAAATGTTTTTCAGCCAAAGTCATCTCATCCATTATTTCTACATAGGCAATTGGATGACTTAAATGAGTTTCACTTATGGAAAGAGTAGTTTCTATAAATTCTTTGATTCCTCTAGGTCCGTAAATGGTGAGTGGAGACTCAGTTTGAAAAGAACGTGTACTGAGTAATCCAGGTAAACCATAAATATGATCTCCATGCAAGTGAGTAATAAATATTCGACTGATTCGGCTCAATTTAATAGGAGATTTCATAATTTGATGTTGAGTTGCTTCACCACAATCAAATAACCAAATATCGCCATTGTATTCGGGTAAGAAGAGTGCTAAGGAAGATACATTTCGGAAATTTGTGGGTACTCCTGCACTTGTTCCTAAAAAGTAAAGTTTCATAAGAAATTTCCTTTTCGTTTTTATCTTTATTTCGAGCTTGTAAACAGATAAAGATATTGTAACAAAAGCCTTATCCGATTTGCCAATAGTATGTTTTTGTACTTGCAAGATGACCTGTCTATTGTTTCATTATTGATGGTTTTGTTTTTTGTATCTATTTCTTTTATTATCTTACTAGCCACAATGGGATTTCCAATTTCGATTGTTACCTGTACAGGGGGATTATTAGGTCTTTTGTTTTTAGTACTTGGAAACTATATGAGACAAATTAGGCAAAATTATATATTTGGAATAAGGACTCCATGGTCTATTGCTTCCGAACAAAATTGGAGAAAAACGCATCAGTTGGGGTCTGTATTATTTGCAGTGGATGGGTTTTTGTTTTTGATAGGAGCAGGTTTTTCAGCATATTGGTGGATGATTATAGGAATAGGTTTTTTGATGTTTACAGTGGTCATTCTCTATGTCTACTCTTACTTGCTCTATAAACAAGAAGAAAAAAGATAAGAACGGAAGCATCGTCTTCCGTTCTTCCTTTTCGGCAGTTAGAAGGTTATAGGTAGGTTTTCCAATGAACGAAGAGTGCTTGTTTGATAATGAAGTTGGTCCATTTTCGTATTCAATCGTAGATGAGGTAATCGACGAAGCAAGGTTTCATATGCGATTTTTCCCTCTAAACGTGCCAATGGAGCACCCAAACAGTGATGGATACCTGTACTAAAAGCTAGGTGTTCCGTTTCATCTCGTGCAATGTTTAATTCATTAGGTTTTGTATACTTGCTGGGATCTAGATTCGTAGAAGCTATGGAAATAAGGATATTATCTCCTCTCTGAATGTTCTGTTCATGAAGTACTATATCTTCTCCGGCAATACGATTGATAATCATAACAGGTCCAGTATAGCGTAATAGTTCTTCCACAGCAGTGGGAAGTAGGGAAGGATTGTTACGCAGCAAATCCATTTGCTCCGGATGTTGTATGAGTGCTAGCATCCCATTTGAGATCAAATTAACAGTAGTTTCATGACCAGCAGTGATGAGTAACCAGATAGTAGAAATTAATTCATTCTCACTTAATTTTTCTCCTTCTTCATGTGCTTTTATTAAGCTGCTAATTACATCATCATTTGGGTTTTTGCGTTTCTCGCTTATTAATGTTTTGATGTAGCCAATAAACTCCTCTAATGTAGCGGCAACCAATCCTGCTTGTTTTGGATCTAAAGAAGCTTTTCCGATTTTTTGAGTCCATTCTCGAAACTGATTTCGGTCATTTTTGGGGATTCCTAGCATCTCAGAAATGACTAAAATAGGCAATGGATAAGCAAAATCTTCGATGAGATCCATTTTTTTCTTATCCATTACCTTGTCCAATAACTCATCTGCTATTTCCTGTATACGGGGTGTAAGATTATTGATCATTCGTGGAGTAAATGCTTTCGATACCAATCTACGTAGGCGAGTATGATCTGGGGGATCAACAGTAAGCATATTTGGCATCGTTCTCAACCATTCTACTAATACACTTACAGAAGCATTTTCTTGGTGTTTTTCTTGTTCTGTTTGCTGAGGCTGAAATTTTCGCATATCTTTTAGAAAACGTTTGTCTTTCAGTATGCTAAGAGCATCATTGTAACGATGTACAAGCCAGGCTTTTCCCATGCCAAAGAAATCATCAATAGGAATAAGTGTTTTCTTTTGAAATTGTATTTTCTCGTGAAATTTAGCGAAATTCTCCATGTATTCTGGAGAGATAAAATCATTACTTGTGATTTTATCCATATCCATCCTTCTTTCTTTTTAATGATAACCATTTGATTGGAAACTGCTCAGCTTATTGACTATATGGTCAATAGGCTTTTGGTTTTATTTTATCTCATATTGACCACTTGGTCAATCGGGTGGGGAGGAAAGGCTAAAATTTTTTAATATTAACAGGATAGAGGTCTTGGAATAAAAAACGGAAGGTTTAAATCATCTCCCGTTTTACTTTATTTCATATTTGTCCAAATCTATTTGTTGGAGTTGTATTCGGTGGAACTTTCGAGGTCGTGGAAATGGTGCAGTAGCATCGATACCAATTTTTGTTACAGTTCCACCTAATGTCATTGGATTTAATTCATGTCCGATCGCTTCTGGAATGACAATGATATCTTTCACGGGATCATGTCTGGTTGCGATTGCCCATTCTACATCAATTGGATCATAAATATTTACATCTTCATCAACAATTGTCACACGTCTTAAAGAAGGAAAAGAGGCAAATGCAGCTAAGATGGCATTTTTTTGCACTCCTTCGGTATTTTTCTTTATTTGCAAAACAGCATGGTAAAACCCACAACCTCCATAAGTTAAAAACACTGCTTGGACACTTGGTACTAGTCGGTTGACATTTCGAAAAATACTCGCTTCAGCCATAAGGCCTACGGCATTATATACTTCCCTACCTGGAATAATGGTATGGAAAATAGGTTCTAGTCGCTTTGTAACCGCTTTAACATGTACCACCCAGCGTCGATCTTTTTTTGCATAGTAGTCAGTTACCTCAGCTGCCGGTCCTTCCCACTCTCGAATTTCTGGTAAAATTTCACCTTCAATGACATACTGCGCATCCGCGATTCCTTCTACAGATACGGTTTGAGATTGTAGAAGAGCTAGGGGCTCTCCTAATATGGTACTGGCTATACCTAATTCATCTTTATCTAGCGATGCGGCATTGCTTGGTGTTACAGCAGCTATATGTACTGCAGGACTTACTCCATTATTTATTGTTATTTCCAATGGTTTTCCCATTTGTTCTGCTCGTTCATAGTAATCACGGAGGTGCCTGCCCATATCCAACTGCATCGTCAATCGATTTGGTCCTGTTACCATAAAACGATGAATGGAAGCGTTACGTATTCCTGATTCCGGATCTTTGGCTATGACAACACTAGATGTGAGATAAGGACCACCTTCTTCTAATCCTTGTATAGGAATAGGGAGTATATTTAAGAGGTCAATGTCTTGAGTATAAACTGCTTCATTTGCAGGTCCTGATGAATGAGTTACAGGAGAAACAGGATTTTGTTGCCATTGTTCGATTGCATCAGCCATCAAAAATGGAAGTTTTTCGGATTTCGTTTGGAACAATCGAGCCAATGCATCTCGATTCCAATAAAGGCCAGTAAATACAGGAGCAATATAAGGGATTACTTTTTCAAAAAGAAGAGCGTTTGTTCCTTCTAATTTTTTTGCGACGCCAGCCATTTCATGAATACGATTTACAGATGTTTTGACCGTAGAAAGAAGTCCTTCTTGTTTCAAAAAACGAATAATACCTTGTAAATCTCCAAGTCCACGACTTGCAAAATCCCAATGATTTGTAGATTTGTGCATAGTATCCCTTCTCTTAAAAAGAATATAAATATACTTAATTATAAACGAGATATATTTGAACAGATAGAAAAGACTCTGAAAGGAATAAGTTAGCAATAAAAAGTGAGTACTCACTTTACTTTATGGGTGATTTGAGCTAGAGTAAAGAAAAGACATTGCTTTTTTTGGAGGGAAGTCCATGTGTGTGAATATCTTATTTTTTGCACAGATTAATGCCAGAAATAGTGGAGAAGTGGGAGGAAAAGGGGCTAATTTGGGAGATTTATTTGCAGCTGGTTTTTCTGTACCTGATGGCTTTTGTGTAACTACTTTTGCTTATCAATCCATCATTGAATCGAGCTCTGAAATGGAAGAACTGCTTAAGGAGTGCACAAAAGTAAATGCAAATAATCTTGATGATATTAAAGATTTAGGAAAACGAATCCGTGAGCATATAGAGAGTTTAGAAATTCCAAGTATTCTCCAAAAAGACATCATAAACGCTTGGAAATCTATTGGGAATAACTATACCTACGCGGTTAGGTCTAGTGCTACAGCTGAAGATTTACCATCTGCATCATTTGCAGGACAGCAAGATACGTATTTGAATATTCAAGGAGAACAGCCCTTATTAGATGCCATTCGCAAGTGTTGGGCTTCTTTATTTACAGACCGCGCCATTGCTTATCGGGCGAGAAATGGATTTGATCACCGCCAAGTGTATTTATCTGTAGTCATACAGCGTATGGTACAACCAGAGATTTCTGGGATTCTTTTTACTGCTGATCCTGTTAGTGGAAACCGATTGGTGACTTCTATTGATGCAAGCTATGGATTAGGAGAAGCCCTAGTATCGGGATTAGTTACAGCAGATTTATATAAGGTAAAAGCAGGCGAAATCATATCAAAGAAAATTTCAGCCAAAAAAATAATGATCGAATCGCTTGAAGATGGGGGGACGAAAAAGAGCGATATTCCAGAGGAAAAGCAGAAGAAACAAGTATTATCCGATACTCAGATTTTGTCCCTTGCTGAGCTAGGAAGCCGAATAGAACAGCATTTTGGATTCCCTCAAGATATAGAGTTCTGTGTAGAAGATGGAAAGTTTTTTGTGGTTCAAAGTAGACCGATTACATCTTTATATCCCATGCCAAAGATAGAATCCGAGACATTACGTGTCTTTTTATCTTTTGGACATATTCAAATGATGACATCACCAATGAAGCCTTTGGGCATATCTATTTTTCAAACGCTTTTCCCATTTGGTAAAGAACCAGCAAGTACAACAAGCAAGTACATTTTGCCGGCAGGTGGAAGGCTGTTTGTTGATCCATCAGATATACTTCGATATCCACTCGCTAAAAAAATTATCCCTAAAATTTTATCCAATATGGACAATAGGATGAGCCTTGCTCTACAAGAGGTGATTAATCGCCCAGATTTTAAAAATGTACCACTTTCTAAAGAAATCGGCAAAGCAGTTAGAAAAAATATTACTCCAGTAGTCACAGAGGTTTATCAAAATGTATTTCGAAGAGACCCTTTTTTGGCAAAAAAACGAGTAGAGACATATATGCAAGAACAACATACGAGATGGAAAGAATCTTTTACAAGGTTAGAAGGGTTCGAACAGTTAGAAAAAATGCAGGAATTATTATCCACTTCTTTGTTATCCATTTTTCAAAATCTGTTTCCCTTCATCGCTCCATTTCTTTTTACAGCTGGCTTATTAAAGAAATATCTTCGTGATTGGGTTCAAGATGATCAAGCCTTACAAAAACTGAGCCAATCTTATGATGGAAATATTTCAAGTGAGATGGGACTGGCAATCGGAGATTTAGCCGACCAATTGCGAGTATTGCCTGATGTAGTGCAATATTTACAAACTGCTGATGACTCTAGTTTTTTGGACGGATTAGATAAAATAGCTGGTGGAAAACAGTTTCAACAGGTGTTTCATGATTTTCTAGATAAATTTGGACAAAGATGTCCTGGTGAGATTGATATTACTAATCCTAGATGGAGAGAGAAGCCAACTCTATTAGTTCCAGCAATTTTGGGGCACATGAGGAGTGTAAAAGCTGGTGAACATAGAAAAAAATTCCAATTAGGGGCAGAGCAAGCAAAAGAAACAGAAATAAGGGTTCTTCAACAATTGAGACGTCATCCAATTCGGTATCGAATCATGAAGAGACTGATAAAATTATACCGTAACTTAGGAGCGCTTCGCGAACACCATAAATATTTCCTTATTACCATACTAGATGAATGTAAAAAAGTGATCATGAAGCAAGCAGATAACTTAGTTGCGAAAAAAGTGATCATGAACCGCGAAGATGTGTATTATTTATCGCTTCCTGAAATCATTCGACTAGCAAAAGGAGAAGAGATAGAAGATTTGTCCCAAATCTTAAAAAATCGAAAAGAAGCATATATTTTGCAGCAGAAATGGACTCCTCCACGAGTGATGACTAGTGAAGGTGAAATAATTACCCCAACATCAAGGTCGGAAGATTTTCCGAAGAATTCCTTAATTGGTACTCCGGTATCGGCTGGTGTTGTACAAGGGAAGGCTCGAATCGTGTATAGACCAGAAGAAGCACAGTTACATGAAGGAGAAATATTGGTAGCACCCTTTACCGATCCAGGATGGACTCCTTTGTTCCAATCTGCTATCGCATTGGTGACGGAAGTAGGCGGATTGATGACACATGGGTCAGTAGTTGCAAGAGAATATGGTATTCCTGCGGTCGTTGGCGTCGAAGATGCACTGAAGAAAATTAAAAATGGTCAAATCATACGTGTGGATGGGACACAAGGGTTTGTAGAAATTATAGAATGAGATTATGGTTAGCCCCTTATTTTCTTAATGATTTTAGGAAATAAGGGTGTTTTTATTTGCAACATAGGCGCCCCCCAACCTATGGGTTGGGGAGCTATCGCCCAAGTACTCAGAGTGAATCACCCTTCACACTGAGAATCCTCTCCTCATCGAAGCGGATCTCGGTTTCGAAGTGGCAGAACCAGTCCTCCTTCGTGACAAGTGTGATGAGTCCTTCTTCTACGATGGCCATTTCGTACTTGCCTTTTCGAGTGGACTCCCTCCTGACAGGGATGCCGAAGATTCGCTTCTCTGGAACGGTGATCTCGTACTCCACACCTACGAGTACGATTCCTGTGTCAGAAGGGTACTTGTAGGTGTACTCCAGACTCACTTCTTTGGGGAGGATGAGCTCAACTTCTGAGATTGTGCTCGGGAGATTGTCAGCAATCATGGATTATTCCTCTCTATTGCTTGTATTAAGTATATCGGATTATATTTTAATATGCGAGAAAATTTTTAATAAACGAGTTTGTTATTTAAATCAAAAAACGGGAATGAATAACTATTGTTTGATCCATCATCTAGAAAGAGAGCAAAAACTTTTTCCAAAGGCAAGTAGGGTCATACGATCTTATGAAAAAAGTGAGATTGTGATTATTATTTCCTATATTTAGTAGGAAAAGGCTGAGTAATTTAAAAAAGATAAGTATAATTTTGTCATTTATTCATTGAAAGGATTGGTATTTTAGCAAAAATAGTAGGAGATAAGAAAAACGTAATATGTTCTTGTTTTTTTAATATTATTATCATAAACAAGTTTGCAATCCAAACTATTTGAAGAAAAAGCATATATCCGATATAATAATCAAGTTACGACGCTGAAATCATTAATCTAATAGATATTTCATATAGAAAGGGTGGAGGCCGTGAGTGGAAAAGATTACAGTCAGTATTTTATTGCTCCTGATCTAAAAGAAGCAAAAAAACGGGGCAAAGAAGACATCCAAGTCTTGCAATTTGATCAGATACCACAAGAGATGCAAGGTATTGGATCAGGTAAGAAGTACATGATTGAAACATATGGCTGTCAAATGAATGTCCATGATAGTGAGACCATTGCCGGGATACTGGAACAAATGGCATATACACGAACTGCATCTCATCAAGATGCAGATATTATTTTATTAAACACTTGTGCAATCCGAGAGAATGCAGAAGATAAGGTGTTTGGGCATATTGGCAGTCTGAAAGCATTAAAAACCGAGAAACCGGAGCTCATTTTGGGCGTCTGTGGATGTATGTCACAAGAAGAATCTGTTGTTTCACGTATCTTGCAAAAGCATCAGCACGTGGATTTAATTTTCGGTACTCATAATATACATCGTTTACCATATCTTTTGTATAATGCATTGATGTCTAAAGAAATGGTAGTGGAAGTATGGTCCAAAGAAGGCGATGTCATTGAAAACATGCCAAAAGTGCGTGCAGATGGACTTCGAGCATGGGTTAATATTATGTATGGATGCGACAAATTTTGTACGTATTGTATTGTACCATACACTCGAGGAAAAGAACGCAGTCGTCGACCTGAAGATGTATTAAATGAGATTCGCAACTTGGCGCGTCTTGGCTATCAAGAGATCACCTTGCTCGGGCAAAACGTCAATGCTTATGGAAAAGACTTTCATGATACCACCTATCGTTTTGGGGATCTGATGGATGATGTGAGAAAGATTGGCATCCCTAGGGTGCGTTTTACCACTAGTCACCCTAGAGATTTCGATGATCATTTGATTGAAGTATTGGCCAAAAAAGGGAATTTAGTGGAACATATCCATCTTCCAGTTCAATCGGGAAGCAGTGAAGTGTTAAAATTAATGGCAAGAAAGTATGATAGAGAACGTTATTTGGAATTAGTGGCGAAATTGAAAAAAGCTATCCCTGATGTTGTGCTTACTACTGATATTATTGTTGGATTTCCTGGAGAAACAGAAAAGCAGTTTGCTGAAACCATTTCTCTGGTAAAAGAGGTGGAGTATGATATGGCATTTACATTCATTTACTCACCTAGAGATGGCACTCCAGCGGCAAAAATGAAAGATGATGTTCCAATGGAAGTAAAGAAACGCCGTCTCGCTGAATTGAATGATGTGTTAAATGAGATGAGTAAGAAGAAAAATGCTCTATTACAAGGTCAAGTTGTAGAAGTTCTAGTGGAAGGAGAAAGCAAAAAAAATCCAGATGTGCTCTCTGGTAGAACCAGAACGAATAAATTAGTTAATTTTGTTGGACCGAAACATCTGATCGGCAAAATGGTTTATGTGTCTATTGAAAAAGCACAAACATGGACATTGAAAGGCAAATGGGTGGAAGAGATATCTAAATCTCCAGTAGCATAAGGTGGGGTGGATAAGATGATAGAACATTCAGTTTTGAAATCTGCTGAGTTTTTCGCTGAAAAAGTACGTACAAGTTCTGAAGTAGAGCGATTTCATATAGCGGAGCAACAAGTCAATGATAGTCAATCCGTACAAAACTTGATTGAGACAATAAAGAAGAAACAAAAAGAATTGGTACATGCCAAACATTATGAGAAAACAGTGTACAGGATGCAAGTAGAAAAAGAATTGGATGAACTGAATGATAAACTGGATCATATGCCTATTGTGTTGGAGTATCAGCAACGGCAAGTAGAGTTAAATGAGTTACTACAAATGATCCAACAAGTAATTGCTCAAACGGTTTCCGGAAAACTAGAAGTGGAAACAGGCGGTGTCGTCGCAAGTGGCTGTGGTAGTGGCGGTGCTTGCGGTTGTGGAAACAAACATAAAAAAACAGGTTAAATCAAGCAGGTAGGAAATTTCCTATCTGTTTTTTTATTAGAAAAGAAAAGACAATTTGCGCATTTGTATCATTTTTTTCTTATTTTTGCGTAATACATGTTATAAGATCAAAATCATTTGTACGGCTTTAAAAAAAGTCTATGGGTTTTTAGCACCCAAGGCAGATGCCCTGCATACATTGGTTTTGAAAGACCGTTGGAGGAGGGAATTTAGGTGCCAAATACAGATAGAGTAGTGGAATATCGTCAGGTTATTACGAAAGCGATAGTTGGGAAAGGGCGCAAATTTTCGCAAGTTACTCATTCTATTGAAACGCCTGACCATGTCCACAATGTTTTAGGCGCATGGGTTATTAATCATCAGTACGAATCTGCAAAAGTTGGAGAAGCAATTGAAGTACAGGGTAGCTATGATGTGAATATTTGGTATTCCACAAAAGGAAACACCAAAACAGATGTGATGAAAGAGACAGTAAAGTATGTGGAACAAGTTCCACTGAGTTATTTTGACCCGCATACGAGAGAATTAAGTGTTTCTGTAAGTGCTGCAGCTACACAAACACCAAATTGTGTAGAGGCATCCATCTCATCCAATAACGATGCGATAATCGTTCGTGTAGAAAAAGAGTTTGCAGTTGAACTTGTAGGTGAAACCAAAATTACGGTTGCCTGTTATCCAGCAGAATATGCAGAGATTGATGATAAAGATTTTGTTTTCCAATCCCAAAATGGGGAAGAAGGATTTGAAGAATTAGATCCAGACTTGATCATTGATGATTTAGAAGATTAATCCCCCCAAAAAGTTTCCCCTTTTTGGGGGTACCAGAGAAGGCGGAGGAAGAGGCCTTCTTTTCTTTTTCGTGGGCAAATTTCGGCAAGATAAAACAAAGCTTTCTTAATAACCTATTTACCTGTTACTACATAAGCTAAGGGTAGTGGCAAAGAAGGGGGAAGGTTGATGAGAGCCGTTACCCTGCGGGAAGAATATGAGAAAAAACAGGGACTATCATTGTCAGATGAACAAGGTAAATTATTTGCTACTATAAAACTTAATGAGCACATCACGTTAAATCCAGCTCAACAAGTTGAACGAGTAGCAGATGAGGCGACAAGAAAACGGGTTTTACGAGCACATGGTATTCTTGTTCAAGACCGAGGCTTTATTATAAGACAATATATCGTATATGTGTGTCAGACCAAAGTTCTATTTATGTACTGCTCAAAATCAGAAGGTCAATGGTTACAAAAAAGACCGGCTCAGGTAAGTTATCAACGAGTTCCGATAACTGTGGAAAAATCAAAAGAAGTGCAAAATGTCCAGAATATGTCGATAAGAGCCGTATATGCACTAGGTCTTGATTACGCAGTTGTAATTTGTGGAGTAGCCTCTGGTAAAAATATTGTAATTCGAAAAGTAAATCCAAGCCCAAAACTCGGTCCACCAATGTTAGATGCCTATGAAAAAGAATTTAAACAACATAAAGAAAAGTCACGCACAACCATATCTGCTGATGAATTGATGATTGGTGCCGATCCTGAATTTGTAATGCGTTCTCAAAATGGAAATATTATACTTGCATCTAAATATTTTCCGTTGCGGGGAAGAGTAGGTTGTGATGCCATTTGGTTAGGGCAAAACCGTTCTCACAAGCCATTGGTAGAAGTAAGGCCACGACCCTCGACAGATCCACGGGTCTTGGTAGAACGCATATACCATTGTTTGTCCTATGCTGCTAGGAAAGTTGCTCATATACCATGCAGCTGGTTAGCTGGTGCTATGCCATTTGCTGGTTTTCCTATGGGAGGTCATATTCATTTTAGTGGAATAGAACCTAATTTTGAAATGCTTCGTGCACTTGATAATTATTTGACCCTTCCTCTTATGATGGCTGAAGATCAAAAAGGAATTAGCAGAAGGCCAAAATATGGTTATTTAGGTGACTATCGAATCAAAAGTCATGGTGGATTTGAGTACCGTACTCCCCCCAGTTGGTTGGTATCTCCTACACTTACTAAAGGTGTTATAGCTGTAGCTAAACTTATCATATTGAATCACCAAAAATTAACTCTCAATCCACTCAGTAATCCTGATCTTCAAATTGCTTATTATAAAGGGGAAAAAGATTCTTTTCGATTTTGGACATCATTACTTATACAAGAATTGAAAGACTTAGATGATTACTCACAATACGAAAAATACTTAGATCCTTATTTTGAATATTTACAGAGCGGGAAGAATTGGGATGAATCCCGTGATTTTCGTAGAGCATGGAGACTTCCGCCATATCGGGAAGGATTTAAGAGAAATCAACCAAATCCTTGATGCAAGTTGGGCATCAAGGATATTTCTAATTCATTATGTTTTATGCCATAACTGCTGTGCTTTTTTATGATACACTAAAGAGAAATTTATTGGTTGGAGGACTTACGATTGGCTAGATATACACCCATGATTGAGCAGTATCTTTCTATAAAAAATAAAAACCAAGATGCTTTTTTGTTTTTTCGATTAGGAGATTTTTATGAATTATTTTTTGAAGATGCTGAAAAAGCTTCGAAAATCTTAGAGATAACATTAACTGCTCGAGATGGTGGAGCAAGTGAAAAGATTCCTATGTGTGGAGTTCCTTTTCACTCCGCTTCTGCATACATAGAAAAGTTAGTAGCAGCAGGGCACAGAGTTGCAATTTGTGAGCAAGTAGAGAATCCAAAGCAGGCAAAAGGTGTTGTGAGACGAGAAGTGGTTCGTGTCATTACTCCAGGGACTGTAATGGAAGAAAATATGCTGTTAGCAACAGAAAATCATTTTTTGACAGCTTTGTATCAAGAGGAACATAGTTATGGAATAGCTGCTGTGGATCTTTCTACTGGAGAGTGTTTTTTAAGCGAGTTACACCAGGCATTGCCAGCTGTTTTAAATGAAATTGCAACTTTTGAACCCAAAGAATTAGTAGTGGTTCATGAGCTGGCTGCAAATTCGTTACTGCATGAGGAATGTAAACGTTTAGGCATTGTAGTCAGTGAATTTGATGATGTAGATTCTGCTTCATCGTTGGAGGAACAATTTCCGAATGTGTATGAAGTTTGTAATACTTCTTTGCTGCTTGGAACATTGCACTATGTCTATCAATATTTATTACAAACCCAAAAACGATCCTTGGGCCATCTTAAGCGATTGAGGCGTTATCATGCTCATTCTTATATGTTATTGGATGAGGTCGCTCGCCGGAATCTGGAATTAACGAGATCTCTTCAGAATGAGAAACGAACAGGTTCTTTACTAGCCCATTTGGATCATACAGCAACAGCAATGGGGAGTCGCATGTTGAAGCAATGGCTGGATAAACCTTTACTTTCTAAACAGGAAATTACACATCGGCAAAATATTGTTTCTCAGTTTATAGACGAGATGATTTTGTTAGAAGAGTTAACCGATCATTTAAAAAGGGTATATGATTTAGAACGGTTAGCAGCCCGTGTCTCATTTGGATCAGCTTCACCACGTGATCTTTATCAATTAAGAAAATCACTGGAGGAAATACCTACGATCAAGGAAAAACTTGCATCTTTTTCATCTGACGTTTTACATCGTTTAGCGGATAGTCTTGATCCTTGTCAAGATGTACAAGCACTTATTGCATCCGCTATTGTCGATGAGCCTCCTATTTCCTTAAAAGATGGAGGAATCATTCGTGAAGGATATCATGAAGAGCTGGACGAGCTTCGTCATATTCAGAGCAATGGGAAGGGTTGGATTGCCAAATTAGAACAACAAGAACGGAAACGCACTGGCATCAAATCGTTAAAAGTAGGTTATAATCGTATCTTTGGTTACTATTTAGAGATTACCAAATCAAATCTCCATCTTGTACCAGAAGAAGGATACATTCGTAAACAGACGTTAGCAAATGCAGAAAGATTTATAACAGCTGATTTGAAAGAACAAGAACAGCTTATTTTACATGCAAACGAAAGATCACTAGAATTAGAGATGGAAACGTTAAAGCAGGTAAGAGATACAATTGCTAATGAAGTTGTACGTTTACAGAATTTAGCTGCAAAAATAGCAGAAATCGATGTTCTACATGCATATGCTGCTGTTTCTATCCGCTACCAATATACTCGCCCTATTATTACAGATAGTGATCGGTTTTATGTTCAAAAAGGCAGACATCCTGTAGTAGAGGCAGCTCAATTTGATAACTATGTATCAAACGATATTCATATGGATTCTGACACGAGACAAGTGCTAATGATAACAGGTCCTAATATGGCTGGGAAGAGCACCTATATGAGACAAGTAGCACTTATCGCTATAATGGCTCAAATTGGATGTTTTGTACCTTCTGATAAGGCAGAGATAGGTTTGATCGACCGGATCTTTACTCGTATCGGAGCTTCTGACGATTTGGCACAAGGTCATAGTACCTTTATGGTGGAAATGATGGAAACATGTGAAGCATTACAAGAAGCAACTCCTAAAAGCTTAATTCTTTTGGATGAGGTAGGACGTGGTACTTCTACTTATGATGGGATGGCTTTGGCTCATGCAATAGTAGAATATGTTCACGAGAAAGTAGGAGCAAAAACGCTTTTTTCCACTCACTATCATGAACTTACCAAATTAGAATCAGAACTTCCCAAATTGAAAAATGTACATGCCAAATGTGTGGAGAAAGATGGGAAAGTAGTATTTTTGCATCGGATTGTTTCAGGAGGGGCAGATCGTAGTTATGGAATACATGTAGCGGAATTAGCAGGACTTCCTGTTCCTGTTATCGAGCGAGCTAAAGAAATTCTTACTCATTTAGAAGAAACGAACACAGCTGAAGCTGAAGTTGCAGTAACCAAAGAAGAAGAACCTCTCACTTTATTTTCATTTCTACCAGAAATTAGCCCGATTGAAGAAGAAGTGACCAATGAATTGCGAGCTTGGGATCTATTGGAGCATACACCTATGGAATCTTTACAGTTTTTACAAACGTTGCAACAAAAATTGAAGTCGAAGTAGGAGGGTTGGAACTTGGCTACGATTCAAATCCTGAGTGATCATTTAGCGAATCAGATTGCTGCTGGTGAAGTAGTAGAACGCCCTGCTTCTGTAGTAAAAGAATTAGTAGAAAATGCGATCGATGCTGACGCGACGAAGATCGAAGTGGATTTGGTTGAGGGTGGAATTACTTCCATTCGGATATCGGATAATGGTATTGGTATGAGCATGGAAGATGCAAAACTTGCCTTTGAACGGCATGCTACCAGTAAAATCCGAAATGAGAGAGATTTATCAACTATTCGTACCTTAGGTTTTCGGGGAGAAGCGCTTCCTAGTATTGCTTCTGTAGCGAGAGTAGAATTAGTCACATCCTCAAATGATTTAGAACTAGCTACCACTATTCAAATAGATGGTGGTAGCAAACGAGAAGCAGCTTCCACTTCAAGAGTAAAAGGAACGGATGTAATAGTTCGCGATTTATTTTACAATACACCTGCACGCTTAAAATATTTAAAAACGATTAGTACAGAAATTAGCCATGTAGCAGACGTAATAGGTAGATTAGCTTTGGCTCATCCTACCATTTCTTTTCACCTCCAACATCAGGGTAGAGAACTATTCAGAAGTACAGGAGATGGAAAACTACTCCATGCCATATTTGCTCTGTATGGAAAACAAGTTGCGGCACAAATGGTAGAAATAAAAGCCGAGGACAGCGATTTTAAATTATCTGGATACATCGGTAAACCAGAAGTGACAAGAGCAAGTAGAAAAGCGATTACACTGTTGTTAAACGGAAGATATGTTCGTAGTATTCCTTTGACTAATACCATTCTAACTGCTTATGGAACACTGCTACCTATAGGAAGATATCCCATTGGTGTATTTCAGATTGAGATGGACCCAAAACTCGTGGATGTAAATGTCCATCCTGCAAAATTAGAAGTAAGATTAAGTAAAGAAAAAGAACTTGCTCAGCTTATGACGAAAGCGATTAAATCTGCTTTTCAACAAAAAACATTAATTCCCATAGCCACTCAACCAAAACAAACTATTTTTCCACCAAAACCCAACGTTGAGCAAATGGAATTGTCTCATGAGCAACCGTATCAAAAGATAGAAATCAAACAGCCTTCACCTATCATACGAGAGACTAGTTCTCTTATTTTACCAAAAGAAAAAGTAGTAGAGGTTGAAGAATATCTTCTATCACCTCAATTAGAGAGTCCCTCAAACGAACTAAAACAACTAGAGGTAAAATCAAACCGTGTTCCACTGCCTGATTTATTGCCATTGGCACAAGTACATGGAACATACATCGTAGCTCAATCAGCAAATGGGATGTACTTGATTGACCAACATGCTGCACAAGAGAGGATTTATTATGAGCAGTTTTTAGCGAAAATGAAGAAAGAAGATCATCACGTTCAGCCTTTGTTAGTTCCATTGACAATAGAATGCACCTCAAGTGAAGCACTTTTATTAGAAAGCTATTTAGAAGAGCTCAAAGATTGGGGTTTAGATCTTGAGCCTTTTGGTGGTAATACGTTTTTATTGCGCAGCTATCCAGATTGGTTTCCTTCCGTTGAAATCCACTCATTACTGTCAGAAATTATTGAGTGGTTAAGGAAACATGGTCAGGTAAACACAACGGAGTTACGAGACGCTTCTGCGAAATTAATGGCATGTAAAGCTGCGATAAAGGCGAATCGCCATCTACGGGTGGATGAAATGGAAGCATTGCTCGGAACGCTTGCGACATGCGAAACCCCTTATACATGCCCACATGGTCGACCTATTCTAGTCCATTTTTCTACCTATGAATTGGAGAAAATGTTTAAGCGGGTGATGTAAATGATTGTAGTCACTACTTCGCATGAACCATCTATAAAGGAAAAAGAAAAGGCAGTAGCGATTGCAGATTCCTTATCTGTTCCTTATGTAGATAGAGATCGTGCGAGTTTGGATAAGATGCATATACAATATGAAGTTGATGGTGTATTAATTGTTACTAAACAAGGATTGCGTTACGAAAGTAGTGGTTATCCATCATTTTTTTTTCACCCAAATTTGTCTGTTGTTCGTTTGAAACAATGGTCAAAAGGCGAAAATGATGCTATGGTGCGAGCTGCGAATCTCTTAGAAGGAGATCAAGTGCTGGATTGTACACTTGGAATGGGAGCAGATGCGATTGTTTCGTCTTTTGTGACAGGTTCTAGTGGGAAAGTGGTGGGTCTAGAAAGCGAACCATTACTAGCTTGTATGGTAAAGGAAGGTCTAAAAAATTATTGTAGTGGAAGACCTGCCGTAGATGAAGCAATGCGAAGAATTGAAGTAATTAATTGCAATTATCGATCCTATCTTGCTAAAAGTAAGAGTGACTCTTTTGATGTGGTCGTATTTGACCCTATGTTTCGTAAAACCGTATATGGATCAAAAGCGATGCAGATGTTAAAACCACTAGCTAATCCGACAGCTGTAGATGAAGAATCAGTTGCACATGCAGTACGAGTTGCTCGTAGGCGGGTTCTGCTAAAAGAGAGGAAAAATAGCAGCGAATTTGTTAGACTTGGTTTTAAGGTGATTCATCAATCTTCAAGTTATGCATGGGGGGTGATTGACCCATGAAACCTGATTTGTTGGTTATTGTTGGACCTACAGGGGTTGGAAAGACAGCCTTGAGCTTAAGTCTAGCAAAATCGTTTCATGGAGAGATTATTTCTGGAGATTCCATGCAAGTATATCAGGGAATGGACATTGGAACAGCAAAGGCTAGTCAAGAAGAGCAAGACTTAGTTCCTCATCATCTGATCGACCTGCTTCAACCAGACGAATCCTTTTCGGTTCAACAATATCAAGCAATTGCAAGACAGAAGATTGTAGAGATACAAAATCGTAATCATCTGCCTATTTTAGTTGGTGGAACAGGACTATATATAGAAGCAGTCATCTTTGAGTATCAAATGGCCAAAGTCACTGAAAATCCAGCTATTCGTCAGGAACTAACTTCGTTAGCAAGTAAACATGGAAACGAATTTTTGCATCAGCGTTTACAACAAGTTGATCCCATTCATGCCAGAAAACTTCATCCTAATGATCTGCGAAGGATCATCCGAGCGCTAGAAGTTTATCAGCTGACAGGGAAGCCTTTATCCGAACAACAACACCGAAGTGCTTCTCCATTTGAAGTTTTATGGATTGGGTTGACAATGCCGCGCACAGAGCTATACGATCAGATTAATCGCAGAGTTGATCAAATGCTCCAAATGGGTCTAGAGCATGAAGTAAGACAATTGCTTGCTACTGGGCGATTTGAACATCATACTGCATCTCAAGCAATTGGTTACAAAGAGATGATTCAATACATAAAGGGTAATATTTCTTATGAAGAGGCAGTATCCTCGATTAAACAGGGTAGCCGAAGATACGCGAAACGGCAGCTTTCCTGGTTCCGTCGCATACCCGAGATTCATTGGTTTGATAAAACAGATGTACATGCGTTCATAGAAATTAACCATTTAGTAGCAGGAAAGTTTCCATCTTACAGAGAATAGGTATCAGATAAGAAGATATGGGAGGTACCACACATTGAAACAATCAATAAATATTCAAGATACATTTTTAAACCAAATTCGCAAAGAATCCGTTCCGGTAACTATATTTTTAGTTAATGGATTTCAACTCCGTGGTTTGATCCGGGGATTTGATAATTTTACAATTGTGATAGATAGTGACGGTAAACAACAAATGGTATATAAGCATGCGATATCTACATTTACCCCTGCTAGACCAGTTTCCCTCATGTCAGCAGATGAGGCTAAAGAAGAACAAAACGCTTAAGCATGGTATGAAAAAGTCCCTTATAAGGGACTTTTTCTTTTTCACCCTTTCTAGGCACTTGCGTATAGTGGAGTGTGGTGAGATGGAAAGGGGAATGATGTATGAGTAGAAAAGTTTTATTGGAGGAGACCAAAAGACGCATTCAAATTGTATTTGACCGAGATGTGGAGCCTACTCCAGCAGATTGGGAAAAAGAACATCAATCACTGACAAAGTGCCTTCATTCCCTGAGACATTTAATCGGTTTAACAGAGATCAGGTCATTTGTGGAAGAGATATATGCTTGGCTGGAAATTGGAGAAAGGCGTAAAAATGCTGGATTGACTCAGGAGCAACAGGTACTTCACATGGTGTTTACAGGAAATCCAGGTACAGGAAAAACGACCGTTGCGAGGATTATCGGCGAGCTCTTTCAAGAGATGGGAGTGCTTACTCGAGGGCATGTTATTGAGGTAGAACGTGCTGATCTCGTTGGGGAATACATTGGCCATACAGCTCAAAAAACGAGAGAACATGTGAAACAAGCATTAGGCGGAATACTATTTATTGATGAAGCATATGCACTTTCTCGTGGAGGAGAAAAAGATTTTGGCAAAGAGGCAATTGATACATTAGTTAAGTCGATGGAAGATTATAAAAATGAATTTGTCCTTATTCTTGCAGGATATTCGCATGAGATGGAGGCATTTATCCGCTCCAATCCAGGATTGCCATCCCGATTTCCTATCCATCTGAAATTCCCTGATTTCTCAATAATGGAATTATTGGAAATTGCCGACTTAATGGTAAAACAGAGAGAATATGTATTTTCAGCAGCTGCAAAAGAGAAAATACGTCAGTTGCTTCAAAGGGAAGCAGAACGAAAAAATCACACGTTTGGGAATGCTAGATTTATCCGGAATTTAGTAGAACAGGCAATACGACTACATGCTGTTCGATTGCTGAAGAAAAAAGAGGCTGATCGTCATAGTTTGATGACTATTTTACCGGAGGATATCTTACTTGAATCCATTGGACGAAAAAATCATTCTTCATGGTAGAATAGAGTTGTATAGAAAAATGATTCTAAGTAGAAAAGATGATAGTGTATGTCAAAAGTTAAAACGCAGCAAAAAACAATTTCTAAAATTGCCCCTATCCTTGAACAGATTGAAGAAAGAGTCGAAAGACATCAAGCAAAACTCTTAGCTGCATTTCAAAAACATAAGGTGAGTGAAACTCATTTACAATCGTCGACTGGATATGGGTATGATGATATGGGTCGAGAAACATTGGAACGAATTGTTGCTGATTTATTTGGGGGAGATTCAGCTTTGGTGCGGCCAAATATCGTTTCAGGTACGCATGCAATAGCTGCATGTCTCTATGGTGTACTCCGTCCAGGGGATGAGTGGATTTCACTTACAGGGAGACCTTACGATACCTTATTTCAAATTATCGGCTCTCCTGATGATGGGACAGGCTCTCTTGCAGATCTAGGTGTGCACTATCATGAGATTGGATTAACAGACGGGCATAAGGTGGATTGGACTAAATTTCAACAAAAAGTAACTAGTAAGACAAAACTAGTAGCAATCCAACGCTCTAGAGGATACTCCAATCGCCCATCTTTCACGATTGCAGAAATCACAAAAATGATCACTCAAGTACGCCGGATTTTACCAAATGCAATCATATTTGTTGATAATTGTTATGGCGAATTTGTGGAAGATCAAGAGCCACTGCATGTGGGAGCTGATTTGATCGCTGGTTCCTTGATTAAAAATCTGGGTGGTGGTTTAGCTAAATCAGGTGGATACATAGTTGGTCGTAAATCGCTGGTAGAGTTAGCTGCATCTCGACTAGTTGCTCCTGGACTTGGGGTAGAAGTTGGCGCTACTTATGGTTATTTAGCTGATTATTATCAAGGATTATTTCTAGCGCCACATGTAGTTGGAGAGGCATTAAAAGGGATGGTTTTTGCATCAGCTCTTTTTGAAGATGAGGGTTATACTGTTTCTCCTACTTATCAAGATAAGAGAACGGATATTATTCAACAGATTCAATTAGGTAAGCCAGAAAAGCTTGTGTCTTTTTGCCAAGCCATTCAAGCTGCATCCCCGATAAATGCATACGTACGGCCTGAACCTTGTGATATGCCAGGTTATAAAGATCCCGTAATTATGGCAGCGGGAACCTTTGTGCAAGGAGCGAGTATTGAGCTGTCTGCTGATGGGCCCCTTCGTGAACCATATACGGTTTATTTACAAGGCGGTTTGACTTTTGCACATGTAAAAGTCGCTTTAAAACAAGCTTTACATTCGTTAAATCAAATATAAAAACTGGATAGGAGAAACGTAATGAGTGTTGCAGATGTTTTTTGGTGGGTTGTCATTGTTTTTTTATTTTTACTAGCATATGGAGGGTTATTCCTTCCAGCATTACCTGATGTACCGTTTATATTTGCAGGTTTCCTTGTTTATCACTTTCTCATTAATGATGGAAAATTAGGTTGGTTTTTTTGGTCCATTACGCTTGTGGCAACGATTGCTTTGTTTTTAATCGAGTACTTTGCCGGCGGGTATGCTGCTTCAAAAGTAGGAGGGTCAAAGTGGTCCATACCGGTTGCTGCCTTAGGTGTAATTGTATTTATGTGGCTTCCAGCAGGATTTCTTATCGGGCCGATCATTACGGTATTTCTTCTTGAATTGGTTTTTATGCGCAGAACACCAGCAGACGCCTTAAGAATATCGATCAGCACTTTAATCGGATTTCTCGGTGGAATGATAGTCAAGTTTTTCTTGATGACTGCAATGATTATCTGGTTCTTAGCCTTAGTATTCTTCTTTTAGAACGCCGAATGGCGTTCTTTTTTTAGGGGGATGTCAGCTTTGTTGACACAAATTTGACAGCGAATATGACATCACCCTATAATGTTTCTCGAAGGAGGCGTTAGCGTGAATGATGATATCCGACGAAACATGTCGTTGTTTCCGATAAGCATCGTGAGTAAATTAACTGAGTTAACCGCGCGCCAAATTCGTTATTATGAAAAACATGGTTTGGTTAGTCCTGCTAGAACGGAAGGTAACCAACGTCTCTTTTCATTTCACGATGTCGATATGCTCCTCAAAATCAAAATACAACTAGAGAAAGGCTATAACTTGACGAGTATCAAGAATATGCTTTTACCTAAGGAGCAAGATAAACTGAAAGAGAAGGGAAAGAAAGAGCTCACTGATCAAGAATTACGTCGTATGTTACATAGGGAATTGTTCTCTGGTGACAAACATAAGACACCGCTTACACAAGGAGAATTATCTCGATTCTTCCGCCCATAATATTTTGAAGGGAGCCGTTTTTACATGGCCAAGCAACTAACGAAGGACGATATTTTACGAATTGCATCAGAGGAGAATGTACAGTATATCCGACTACAATTTACTGATCTGTTAGGGACCATTAAAAATGTTGAAATTCCGCTTAGCCAACTAGAGAAGGCACTTGATAACAAAATGATGTTTGATGGTTCTTCTATCGAAGGCTTCGTTCGTATCGAAGAATCAGATATGTATCTATATCCTGATTATAATTCTTGGGTCATTTATCCTTGGGAATCTGATAATGGTAAAATCGCTGGATTAACTTGTGATATATACAATCCAGATGGCACACCATTTGATGGAGATCCACGTGGTATCTTGAAAAAAGTAATGGAAGAAGCAAAAGAACTCGGTTTTACTTCTTTCAATGTTGGCCCTGAACCAGAATTTTTCTTATTTAAAACCGATGAAAAAGGGAACCCAACTCTTGATTTAAATGACCAAGGTGGATATTTTGACCTTGCACCGCTTGATCTTGGAGAAAACTGTCGTCGAGATATCGTGTTAACACTGGAGCAAATGGGCTTTGAAATTGAAGCTTCCCACCATGAAGTAGCACCAGGTCAACATGAAATTGACTTTAAATATGGTGATGCTGTTACAACAGCTGACAACATCCAAATCTTTAAACTTGTTGTAAAAAATGTCGCACGTAAATATGGTTTACATGCAACTTTCATGCCAAAACCTCTATTTGGTGTAAATGGTTCCGGTATGCACTGCCACCAATCTCTATTCCGTGGAAATGAAAATGCTTTCTATGATGAAAGCGATGAGCTAGGTCTAAGTGAAACTGCAAGACATTACTTAGCAGGTATCTTGACACACGCTCGCAACTTTACTGCTATCACCAATCCATTGGTGAATTCCTACAAACGACTCGTACCAGGTTATGAAGCACCTTGTTATGTTGCTTGGTCTCCTAAAAACCGTAGTCCATTAGTACGTGTACCAGCTTCTCGTGGACTTAGCACCCGTATTGAAGTACGCAGCCCAGATCCATCTGCAAATCCTTATTTAGCATTAGCAGTAATGCTAAAAGCTGGTCTGGATGGTATTAAAAATAAACTTGCTCTTGTGCCTCATACAGATCGTAATATTTATGTGATGGATGAGTCCGAGCGTAAAGATGCAGGGATCGATAACTTACCAGCTAGCATCATCGATGCAGTTAAAGCATTGCAAAGCGATCCAGTTATTTGTGAAGCTCTAGGAGAGCATGCATTAGCACACTTTGTTGAAGCAAAACGCATCGAATGGGATTTATTCCGTACAACCGTTCACGATTGGGAACGCGATCAGTACATTTCACTTTATTAATATCACCAAAACCCCTACTTGCTGTAGACCACAAGTAGGGGTTTTTGCATAAGTGAAAGTTTTAGTTATTGAAGCAAGATTAACCAAAGGTATAGTCCTGTCAATGTAAGAAATAACGTTGGAACAGTAAGTAGGAAGCCAATTTTAAAATAATATCCCCAACTGATACGCACATCTTTCTGTGCGAGAATATGAAGCCAAATGAGTGTCGCTAAAGAGCCGATCGGAGTTATTTTTGGACCGAGATCTGATCCTATTACATTTGCATAGATAAGAGCTTCTCGCATGATACCATGTGTAGGTGTTGCATGTATGGCTAAAGCATTGATCATCAAAGTGGGTAAGTTGTTCATGATGGAAGAGAGGACAGCAGATAAAAATCCTGTCCCTAAGGTAGCAATGTATAAACCACAGTTTGTGAGCCAGGTGATAAATTGACTAAGTTCGTCTGTGAGGCCTGCATTTTTTAAACCATAAACTACCACATACATGCCAATAGAGAAAATAACCACAGACCAAGGAGCGTTTTTCATAATTTTTTTGATTTGAATGGATTTCCTTTTTAGTGAGGCGATAATCAAAATAATAGCAGCTAAACTCACTACAAAAGAAACAGGAATTTCAAAGTATTCACTAATAAAATATCCTCCAAACAATAAGAACAGGGTAAACCAAGTTAGTCGAAATAGTATTAGGTCTTTAATCGCTTCTTTTGGTTGTTTTAGCTGGGATATATCATAGTTTTGTGGGATACTTTTTCGAAAGTAGAGAAACAGTACAATTAAACTTGCACCTATCGAGAATAAATTAGGTATTAACATTCGACTTGCATATGCTACAAATCCAATGTGAAAATAATCGGAGGAGACGATATTTGTTAAGTTGCTAATGATGAATGGAAGAGATGAAGTATCTGCAATAAAGCCACTAGCCATCACAAACGCTAAGACCATTTTGGCTTCAAAATTCAAAATGCGAACCATTGCTAATACGATGGGAGTTAGGATAAGAGCAGTGCCATCGTTCGTAAAAAGTGCAGATACGATAGCACCTAGTAAGATCACATAGAGAAACATCCTTCTTCCGTTTCCCTTAGCTAAACGAGCCATATGGAGAGCAGACCATTCAAAAAAACCGATCTCATCCATGATCAATGAAACTAAGATAATTGCTACAAATGCAAATGTTGCATTCCATACAATCCCTGTTACTGTACCTATATCCTCTAGGCTAACGATGCCAAGTAGCAGTGCTAAGATAGCTCCTGCACTAGCAGACCAACCTATGGATAAACGAAATGGTTGCCAAATCACGAATGTTAATGTAAGAACAAAAACGAAAAATGCTAAGAAAGCCATATATCAATCTCCTTCAAAGAATGGGGTTTAATAGGAAAGTATGGTTTGTTTCGATAGGTACAGGTGAATGGTTTGAGTATATATTTTTATTATACAGAATTATTATAATAAAAATTAGAATATGAATTCTATTGTAAGGACAATTTATTGGAGAGCTATCATCTTCCTCCAAATACTCCTCGTATAAGGCTGGAAAAAAGAAAAAGTGAGGAACAGCCTCACTTTTTCTTTTTGTTCTCTTCTTTTTTTTTGTCGTCTTCTTTTTGTTTCTTGTACGCCCCTTCTGAATAGACCGAAGAATGATGTATAGTTGGATCATCTTTATTGAGGAAGTAGATCAATTTTAATTTATATCCATTTACATGGTAGATATAAATAGATTCGCCGGTATGGTGGGTAATCTCATTTGGTTCGCCTAAAATATTTACTACTTCAGAACGAGTTATCTCCATTAATTTTGGGTCATGGGAACGAACATCATAAATTAGATCCTTTCTGCCTACTCCAAAATCCAAATTGCGTTTGCTATAAATGTAGTAAGGGAAATCTTTGCTTTTTGCGTTAGGCTCTCCATATTCTTTTTTGACATCTGTCAGCGTGTTTTTACCTGCTGCAAAATCACTACCTATTACCTTACCTGATCCAGCAAGAGCTAATGATTGCAACAAGTATTTCTGATGCTCTGGATCAATTTTTTTGGGGATGTTCTCAGGTATGGTTGTTGTTGATGTTGTTTCCTCAAGGGTTTGTGATGTTTCCCGAGTGTTGTTTTCATTTTTCTTTGGCGATGCGAAAATGAAGTCACAGCCATTTAATAAGAAAAAAACAAGAACTGATATACCAATCAGACGAACAAACTTCATTTCATTGCCTCCATAACATCATGTATGTAGGATTTTTATAACTGATTTGCAAGCAATTTGTACAAAGCTTGTGTACCACTGTTTTCTTCGCCTTTTTCCGCTAGTTCTTCATATAATGACTTTGTTAGTTCTAATCCTGGTGTACGTATTCCCATCTCTTTGGCAGAATCCAATGCAATGTTCATATCTTTGATAAAGTGTTTGACAAAAAAACCTGGAGAGTAGTCTTCTGCTATAATCCGTGGACCCAAATTGCTTAAAGACCAGCTTCCAGCTGATCCCGCAGAGATGCTTTTTAAAACTTGTGTTGGATTTAAACCAGCATTTACTGCATACAGAATCGCTTCGCAAACTGCCATCATGCCAGATGCAATTGCAATTTGGTTACTCATTTTGGTATGTTGTCCAGCACCTGCTGTCCCTTGCAGGATTACGTTGGAACCCATGGTGTGTAAGATAGGGGATACAGTTTTGAATGCTGCTTCCTCTCCACCGGCCATAATGGTCAATGTGCCGTTTTTGGCGCCGATATCTCCACCTGACACTGGTGCATCGAGTGCAAAAATGCCGGTTTCTTTCGCTGCTTGATAGATTTTTTTTGCCAATGATGGGGTAGAAGTGGTCATGTCAATGACATAAGTACCAGCATCCGCATTTGCCAGAATTCCAGATAGACCAAAATAGGTCGCCTCTACGTCTTTGGGATAACCGATCATCGTAATAATAACATCTGCTTCTTTCGCAACGTCTGCGACGGTATCTTTCCAAATAGCTCCCATTTGTACAAGTTCATCTGTTTTTTCTTTTGTACGATTGTAAACCAAGAGGGAATAGCCAGCTTGAATAAGATGAGTAGCCATCGACTTTCCCATCACACCTGTTCCAATAAATCCAATAGTAGTGTTTTTATTTAGCATGTATATTGCAGCTCCTTTGCTGGTATAAGAATAATTTACATGTAGGAAAGACAGGAAGCAAGGGGAAGGGGGAGTTCTTCTGTTTTCATTCGAGATTATAATTTAATTTTGTAAAAATTAAAGAATTTCGGGGGATTATGTCGAAAATTAGAAAGCGGATTATAGAATAAATGGATATAACTTTCATTTATCTTGGTCTGCAGAATGAAGAGATATAATTGTATTTTTTCGAAGAACAACTGAGGTGAAGAAATGAGAAAATTGGTTTTTTTATTATCTTTTTTATTGTTAGGAGGAATGGTGGGGTGTAGTGATAATCCTACCCAAGCAGATGAAGCAAATGGACATACGCCAACAGAAGTTGCGGTACGATATCTAACAGCGTGGATTGAGAATAATACACGTAGACAAATGGAGTTAGCAACACCAACACTGCAAGAAAAAATACAAAAGAGTACGGAAGATAGATACCTATATTATTCTCCATACAAGTTGCAATTTGGACCAGAAAACAGGGATCAATTAGATGAAAATTATCAATTGGAAGAGTTTAAACTCAATGATTCAGCCTATTTTTACCGATTTTCTGGTGCGTTTAAGAGTGGAGATACATTGAAAGATAGACTATTAAAAGTAACTCTTTATAAAGGAGATTGGAAGGTCGAGGAAACAGACGCAAAAGATAATTTTCAGGAAAATGAAGGAAAGATGGAGCCAGTAATTATAAAAGAGCCAGATAAAGAGCCTATATTTCAAGAGCAAATAGCAGAGGACTATAAAGAAGATGTAAGTAAAGGTAAGTTAGCTAAAAAGCAAGATGAAAATTATTTTGTATCAGATGGTGAAGTGCTTAAGGGCTATTCTCCTGCTGATGTAGCACTTCTTTATCATGTTCTTCATGATAATGGTGACTTTTTCCGTTTGAATAAAATAATTACACAAGAAGAAAGGGACAAACTTAATAAAGAATACTCCTGGGATTGGTCTTATACAAAGGAAAAAAGTGAACTTCAATCTTTTTACGAGAATGAAATGGATGAAAAAGATTCTGTAGAGGAAATAAAAAAAGACAATAATACATATTTCTATATTGTGGATTCCATTAATTATGTTATAGTGAAAAAAGAAAATGGCGAATGGAAAGCCCAAAATGGCAGGCCAGGCTATACATCACCTAAATGGGACGATTTAGAAAAAAGAGTAGTATTTACTCAGTTAATCATCCCCTGAATATCAAAAAGCTGACCAAATAGGTCAGCTTTTTCTCATAAATACCGCTTTTTCCAAAATACAAACGTAGTAATGCTGGACAATAAAACGGAAGCAATCATAATGACAGCAAAAGCATGTGGGGAGTGTTGAAATGGGATGGGGATATTCATTCCATATACACTCGCGATCATAATCGGGAAAGTCAAAATAATGGTTAAAGATGTTAAGATTTTCATCACGTTATTCACATTGTTAGAGATAACAGAAGCAAAAGTATCCATTAAGCCACTGACAATAGGAGTATAGATTTCTGCCATTTCAATCGCCTGTCTATTTTCGATGATGACATCTTCTAGTAATTCTTGGTCTTGATCATAGAGTCGTAAATGTTGGCCACGTGATATTTTTTGAGTCACCACTTGATTCGTTTTTAATGAAGTGGTGAAGTAGACCAAGCTTTTTTGTAAATTTAGTAGAGAAAAGAGTTCTTGATTTTTTAAGGATTGCCGAAGTTCTTTTTCAATTTCATTCGTTTTTCGGTTAATCTGTTTTAAATATGCTAGGTAGTATGTTGATACTGCATTTAAAAGCTGTAGGACAAAACGTGTTTTCATAAAGGTAAAAAAGTTTTTAACTTTTTTACGTGTGAAATCTTCTAAAATTGGTGTTTCTTTTAGACAAACAGTAATCAAGAAGTCTCTTGTAACGATAATTCCGAGAGGGATAGTAATAAATTTTTCTCTTTTGGTGCCATTTGGTGTCATGATGGGCAAATCTATAATAATAAGGGTGCCTTCATCTTCTTTTTCAATCCGTGATTTTTCTTCTGGGTCTAATGGATCTTTGATGAAATAATCCGGGATTTGAGCAGCTAATACTACATCATTGATTTCTTGCTCAGTTGGATTGATTAAATGAATCCAGGTACCTTTGACGAATTGGTTGACAAGTGCAAGTTGACCTTGCGTGTTGGAACGATACACTTTTAGCATGGATGTTCACCTCTGTTTCACCACATCCAAGTAAAAAGGGAATCACTCTTACTTGGACGCGTGTAATGTTGTTTAACGATCGACGTATCTCCTATAGCCGGATCATCGGTAAGAATGATCCCCACCTCCCTTGATGGATGTAAACAGAAAAACCTTCCACTCAATGAGCGAAGGTTTTAACAGCACAGAAAAAATGCGCAGCCGACAAAACCTACCTCTCGTTGAGTTTTAGCACTGTATAGCATAGGCTTATGCCAGCTACGTTAAGAAAGACCTTAAGCCGATCTTTCCTGTTCTACCCATTGGCGTCTTTCGACATTTTTGGGCAGTAGCTTCTCTCTATACAGGAGCCTCACCTAACGGTAAGTTAATTTTTATTTCCTTCTATACTATACGCGCATCATAGCTGATGCGTCAAATGTTTTCTTCAATAAAGGCTTATTTTTAGAATTTTGTACACATCTTGTTTTTCAAAGTCCTACAGAAATATAACTCCTTATGGAATTTAGAGGAGAGAATGGAAGGATTATAAAAGAGTTGATTTTCCATGAAATGTGTAAACATTGACTTATTTATTGTGCGATTCGGAAGGTTTGAAAAACAACTCAATTGGTATTCGATGAGTTTAGGGTCGTCGTCGAAGGGACTGGTTCATAGAATCCCAGAGGACTGTTGATACGCTGCATGGCCACATAAAATAAAAGGCAACTAAAAAATTAGTCACCTTTATCTTTTCATCAGTTTGTAAATGTAGCTACTACCCTACGTATGGATTTGTTTAGTTCTATTAAATCGGGAGTAGGGATAGTTTGCCGATCTGTAAGTTTGTATTTTTGTTTTAATAGTAAGATACGAAGTACACTTTCATCAATCCGCTTTTCCGTAATCCAACCACTGGCAATACTCTTTTTCAGTGAGGAGATGACTTTTGTCACATTATCGTATCCATGAGCAACAAGTAAAATATCGCTACCTGCCTTTATGGCTTGAACCGCAGCTTTACCAATTCCATAATGTTTGGCGATTGCCCCCATTGTGAGATCATCTGTTATCACAACACCCCTGAAACCAAGTGTATCACGAAGTTGATCGGTAATGATTACTTTAGAAAGCGAAGCAGGGAATTTGCTATCTATTTTTGGAAACAAAATATGTGCAATCATCGCCACATCTGCCCCATTGTGGATTGCACTTTTAAAAGGAACCCACTCAAAAGATTTAAGTTGACTCAAATCCTTATACACAATAGGTAATTCTAGATGGGAGTCAACAGATGTATCGCCATGTCCTGGAAAATGTTTTACTACTGAAATAATGCCCTCTTGCTGTATTCCTTGCATCACCTTTATTCCTGTACGAGACACAACATCTGCAGTTGGGCCATAAGAACGTACTCCAATCACCGGATTGTTTGGATTACTGTTAATATCTAATATAGGAGCATAGTCGACATTCATTCCCATTGCTTTGCATGCTTTTCCTAGATATCGACCAATTTTCAACACATTGGTTGAGCTATTCGACTTTCCAATCACCGAAGCGTTTGGGAATTTTTCTAATTTTGGCAACCGACTTACTTTGCCTCCTTCTTGGTCAACTGAAACAATTAACGATGTTGGATTTCTTCGGTTCCAAGATTTAAGCTGATTCACATATGTAACCAAACCTTTTGGAGTTGTTATATTATTTTTATAGAAAATAACGCCACCCACATACTGTCCCTGAATCATTTTCTTGGTTTGTAAACTTGCTGTATTCCCTTCCATTCCAGCAATAATTAGCTCTCCAAGCTTTTGATCCAATGACATATTTTTTAGTTGTTTTAATGTTTTTTGTTGAGCTATGGTAGCACTAGATTGTGGTTTGACCTTTTCGGTTTCACTATGCTGGAGTTCTTCCGTATGGGATGATGGAGTTGTGTTCTCACCTTTTCGAGTACTCATACAACCTGTAACAAGGCTACATAATACAGTGAATAATGTTATTCTTACTATATTTTTTAAGATGATTCCTCACTCCTTTCTTATTCATGCTTCTATTATGTCCTTGAAAGATAGATGATATTTTAACTGTAGAAACTGAAAAACCATGTATTGTAGCAAGAGAAACAATAGAAGAACTCCGAGGAGCGGTGGGAATGAACTGTTTTCCACGAAAATGAAGATGAATATTTTACTTTGAAGGATTAGTATAACGATACATGGTTATATATTTCAAATTAGTTCCTGTGAAGGATCTTCCTTAGAAATAGCAAAATCCCGTTACCTTCAGTTACGGGATTTTCTTTTTGCGGGAAGGGATTATTCTGTTAATTTAGTAATATTATTTACTTTTTATGATCAACTAATAATTGTTATTTTTCTATGCTTGGGCCTTCAAGACGTATTAACTGATAGAAGAAGTATAAGTTTTACTGTATAAGGTGCATTCTTGGATTCGCTCTAAATTTGGTTCATAACCAATCCCAGGACGATTGGGAACAGTGATTGTACCATTTTGAGCCGTAACTTCAGGATCAATAAGGTCCTGTTCCCAATAACGGGAAGAAGCAGCAGTGTCACCAGGTAAGGTGAAATTGGAAAGGGTAGTAATAGCAATGTTATGAGCACGGCCAATTCCGGATTCTAACATACCACCACACCAAACGGGGATTTGATTTGCTTCGCAGAAATCATGAATTTTTTTCGCCTCTGTTAATCCGCCAACTCTTCCAATCTTAATATTAATGATTTTACAACTTCCAAGTTGCAATGCTTTTCTAGCATCCTCTACGGAATGGATGCTTTCATCCAAACAAATAGGTGTGTTTAGATACTTTTGTAAAGTAGCGTGATCCACAATGTCGTCATGTGCTAATGGTTGTTCGATCATGGTGAGGTGAAAAGCATCTAGTTGTTTTAAATGCTCTATATCATGAAGCGTATAAGCAGTATTGGCATCTGCCATCAATGGAATATCAGGAAACTGTTTTCGGATTGCTGAAAGAGGTTCAATATCCCATCCAGGTTGAATTTTTACTTTGATTCGTTTATATCCTTCATTGATATAATTCGTTACTAATTTTATTAATTGCGGGATGGTATCTTGGATTCCAATGCTGATTCCTACATCAATTTGTTTTTTCTTCCCGTCAAGCGCTTCTGCCAAGGGAATTCCTTTTTGTTTGGCAAAAAGATCCCAAACTGCACCTTCAAGTGCTGCTTTTGCCATATAGTTTCCTCGAATATGTGCAAATCGTGTCGTCACTTCATCTGGATGCTCGATGGGTCTTTCCAGGAGGTGAGGAATGAGAAAATCATTCATAATGCTCCAGTTGGATTGGACCGTTTCTTCCTTATAATAGGGATCAATAGCGGCTACAGATTCTGCCCATCCTGAAATCCTATTTGCAGAACGAATTTCCACTAGAACAAAATCCTTATCATATTCTGTTCCTAAACTGGTTGTAAAAGGAGATAATAATTGCATTTTCATATGACGCAAAACGATATATTTGATATGGATCATTTTTACCACCCCGGTTGTTTGGATAATACGTAGTAATGTACAGTGCTTTGTGACATATCTTTTTTGATAAATCCATCTACTTGCCAGTCATGTTGGAAATAATGCATAAAAATTTCTCTCGTTTTCAAACGCCAATCTTTTGCTAAACCAATATCTGCTTTTTTTAATGTCTGAAAAGATGCTGGCACAGGGACAACTAGGGATTTAGTCGCGTTTGTTTGGTTAAAATCGATCGATTCAATAATAGGATAATTATCTTTGGTTTGGTTGATATGTAAGATAGGGATAGTTAATTTTTCACTAATCTGTAAAGATACCTGTTTTGCTTTTTGAGAAACAGAGTCATTTTTGATCCACCATTGCACCGTGAATCGATCGCTAGGTAATCCGCTATTTAGAGAGTCAGTCATGTCACCATAAAAATTAGGATAATAGGTTTTACAGATCGCCCCTAGTTTCTGTATGTTTAAATATCCATTTGCTGTTTCCAGTGGATCATAGGTCCAAGTGATAAAATCATAGCCTTTACGTAATGCTTCTTCTCGTTGGCGCCATTTGAATCTAGCACCGATCCCAGTGCTGCGATAGGCATTCACTATTCCCATGCTATGAGAGCAGAGATAGACCTTTTTCCCATCAAAACCAGCAAAACTATATTGAAATCCGATGAGTTTTTCCCCATCAAATGCCCCTAAAATAAGACCGCCGTGTTTGGCAGCTGTTGCTGTTTGATGTACGGGAATGGGGTCATCACCATCCCATATCTTAGCTTCTAAATCCCGTACTTGTTTTAATTCTTCTGCTGAAGTTAAAACTCGTATTTTGAGATCCGTAACATGCATAGAAGCAAACCTCCTATGGGTATTTGTCTTCCTTTAGCGTTTTTAAGAAGTTTTCTGTCTTTGGTGAATGGTAACATCTTTCCCCCATTTCTCTCATTTAATCAAAATGACGAGAGTCATTCAAAAAATTAAACAAAAAATTAACTAGGTACTATCAAGATTTTAGCGTTCGGAAAAATAGAAATTTTATAGGTACCGCTTAGATTGTAGAGTTTTCCCCTCTTACCTAGGGAGAATTTTCGAATAAACGATTTGTAAAGACTGTAATAACTAAGATAATATATCATTTGTACTTATCTTCATATTTTTGAAGTTAGTAGTTGATTATAGTGCGTATTTTAGCTAAATTTCGAACGGAGAAAGAAATTTCTATCCCTTATAATCTTAATTACCTTATTAGCAGCTACCTATACCAATGCTTAAGCCTTTCTAAACCTGATCTTTCTAAATGGTTACATTAGAGGAAATCATGCATAACAAGCGTAGTTACAAACCATTAGCCTTCTCCAATCTTCAATTTGTGAAAAAAAGGTTTCAACCAAACTACCAATTAGTTAGCGGAGAAGCAACATTGCAAATCAGTTCCATGAAGGAAGATATTTGTATTGGACCTCCAAGATCGATGGAAAGGTGTTCTGTGTCTTCATTTTAAATTTTTCCAATTAAATGAGACTGCATGATTCATGATAGTGATATACAAATGCTAAAATAAACAGAAGAAAGAATAGGAAGAGATGTGTTAATAATGCGAAGTCATATTGTTTCTATGGAATGGGTAAACGGGCATTTAAATGATCCTAAAATTCTTTTGGTTGATTGTCGTTTTGTACTTGGAAAAATGCACAATGAATTAAAAAAAGAAAACAAAAGATTTATCCCAGGTTCTATCTATTTAGATTTGGAACAAGATTTATCTTCTCCAGTCCAAGAACATGGGGGAAGACATCCTTTGCCATCTATACATATACTGACTGAAAAATTATCGTATGCTGGAATTAATAATGATAAACATGTCATTGCATATGATGACCAAGATGGAGCAATGGCATCTAGGTTGTGGTGGATTCTCACTTACCTTGGACATCAGAGAGTCTCTGTCATGAATGGTAATTTCAGTGATTGGAAAAAATCTGGATATCCATTGACCGATAAACTTGTAAAACGCCATGCTGCTAGCTTTGTTTCTAATATACAAGAAGATTTGCTCATAAATATGGAAGAAGTGAGACAGAAGCTATTTTATTCCGATACCATCTTGATCGATTCTAGAGAAAAAATTCGCTATACAGGAGAATCAGAGCCAATTGACTCCATTGCTGGACATATTCCTAGCGCACACCATTATTTCTGGAAAGATGTAAGGGAAGGTGGGAAATTCCTAGAATGCGATCTAATCCAAGAACATTTCAGTGAAATACCAAAAGATAAAGAAGTCGTAGTATATTGTGGCTCTGGTGTAACCGCAACGCTAAATGTATTAGCGTTAAAAGAAGCAGGATGGAAAGATGTAAAGCTTTATGTAGGAAGTTGGAGTGATTGGATTTCGTACCCGGAAAATCCAATTGAAACAGGAAATCCGAAGAAAAAGAAAACATCTTGACTCATTGAAAAAAGAAACGATTCTTTTTGGAATCGTTTCTTTTCCTAATACAGGGAGATACATGTAAAAATAAGATGCGACATGAGGCCGCATCAGTAGCTGTGGGACATTTTGATTCTGCTCCCAGTTCCCTAACGAAACATGCGTTTAGAGTAATCTAAGGGTTTGGAGCTTTTGGGACAATGAAGCCGCATCAATACGATGGTGTTTAAATCCCGTGAGGGTTGAATGACTGCCAGCACCAAGGCGGTCATGTGCTAGGGATAGATGGTATGGTTAACAAAAGTGAAAATGAGGTCTGCACAGCTCGCTGGGATTTTCTATTCAGATACTTATATCAGTTGAGGTAACATCACCTTATGGATGTGTTGGGTAAAATTCCCTCAATCCCAAAATCAGAGACGGACGTATGATCGTCTTTTTTAATTTTTTTCGTTACCGTGGTAAATAGAAGTCGATAACGCCATTTTCACACTTTAGATATTTTTGGCATTACCAGATGTAAAAACGACGTTCAGAACGGCGTATATTAGATATTTTACACACATATGTTGCAGAAATCATCCGAGTATGTCGAATACTAAGAATTATTTATAGATATATCAAAAAAGTATTTTTCTATGTTACTATTGTAGAGTAAATGTAGGCAAGTTCGAAACCACCCAGAAAAGGACACAACTGTGACCGCTGTGATCACCGAAAGTCAGCAGCAGGAAACCGCAGAGCAGGATGGAGTGACGGGAACGACCCTTCTGGAGGCTCCCCGAACCCTTCGTCCGTGCGCGGAGACCTGCAGTTGCAACGTGAATGTGGCGAATTGCCCTACGCCGGGCTGCCCCATCATATGATCAAGTAGGGGCAGGTGACCGGCCGGAACTGTCTTCGGATAGTCTGGCCGGTCAGTCGTTAACAAGGAAATATGTATAGATAAGGTCATCCCAATGGGTGGCTTTTTTATTTTGTATAAGGAGCGATCACCATGCTCAAAAACAGGAGCCAAAATAAAAATCAGAGATCGAAAGGGGACCATTGTCGATGTTAACAGGGTTACCAAGTGTTATCAGGTGATGTACAGCGAGAAACAAGGGGAGCTTGTTCCGTTCGAGGATGTGAGGTCGCCATTCCATCTATGGAAAACTGACGACCCCCTTCATCTATATAGAATATATTTGCATACGAGCCGGGCAGTTGTGAAGTCTCATCGCAGAGGCGAGAATCTCACACATACTGCTCGGTATCCCTGTTCAATTAGATATTGTCAGAGACAAGATGGACATGAGTTATTCATCCCTTCCTGCGCATAAATGGCACGCAGGAACCGTCCTCCTGTTCTTTTTTTCTATGGATTGGGCAGGTGAATTACCACAGAATGCGCATGTAGACCTAGTCCCCTTCTTGTTCTTGGTCTTGGACATTCATTCTTCTTCACAAGGTTGAAAGGCGGTTGTAAATTATCATATCAATTTTTGAGGAGAATGAAAGTAGAGCCGGGAAGGTTCAGAAAAGGAAGAAAGAAAAAGCCGCCGGTTGTATGAGGAGATTTGATAAGTTCATTAGACATTATTCATTTTTAAGAACTTTACGCCAAGCAAAACCAGCAAACGTGCAACCAAGTGCAATCTAACCAATAAATGGAATTTATCTGACGGACTAGAGTGCGAACCATTTCATTAGGACTAAAATCAGGTGCCCCCTTGCACGTTCACAAGGGGGCTTTTCTGACCATCTCAGCGTGGATGCGTCACTCAGCTAGTGGCGTCGCCACCCACCTGAGTGACGCGTCCGTTACCGCTGACCTTGGCCACCTGGGTGACCTTATGACCAGAACGGGAGTTTGCCACCTGAGTGACCTCACCGTCGCCGTCAATCTCAGCGATCTGGGTGACATCGCCCTCCTTGTTGATCGAGGTGGTAGCGGTGCCATTCCCACGCAGAAGATTGATGAGCCATCGCATGATTTTCCCTCGATTCGAACTCACTGAAAAGGTCATGGAGTACTCGAATGAGTAAACCTATTGCAAATTATATACCATACACTGCATTTTTGCCCATCCCCTCGAAAAGGGTGAATAAGGGGGTCGTTCGAGATAAGTCCAAAAGCGGCACGATAGATAGAAAAAATTGTAAAAAAGCCGCAGAGGCCCTTTCCATCAAGCACTTCCCAACTCTAATTTTAATTTACCATCAAAAGGTTGGGGTTGTTTTTCCAAATCAATGACATAATCACCAAATCGTTTAATATGTTCGGTCAGATAAGGACTCAATGCACTTATATCTTCTGGGTTTACCGGATTCCCTTCTTTTCTTAACTGTTGTATCACTTCTTTTAAATTCACAACATTTTGAAAAATAATGGCGTTTGCAACCAAGTCTCCATAGTTGATGATTTTCTCTTGTTGTTCAGGGTCATTGTTGGCAATAATTCCAAAACCACCAAAGCATAACCATTGGAAAAACCGTTATAAGCTTCTGCTTTGTTTGTTGCTGTTGTGATCGTACAAAGATGGATATCTGCAATGTATTGGAGCAAGAAAATGGTACGAATCAAACGTCCTAGTTCCTGAAATGCCTGATAGAGTTTGTTTTTTTTGCTGTAGTTTCCTAGCTTTCGTAACAACATGGCAGAAGAAATCTTTCCATGTTTGATGGAGAGAACCACACGGAAAAGATCTTTCCAAAGCAATTGGATTAAATCCCAATCGATCGACTCACTAAAAGAGAGAGTCGATGTGTCTATACTTCGTTTCCGGGCTTGGACGAAAGAAGGTAAGTTTTTTGAAATTCCGAATTTGTGGCATGAGTTTGATACCTAGTAGATGAGATAGACCAAATACAGGTGTCGATTGCCCTTGCGTGTCTGCATGAAGAGTATCTGGTTGCACATCGGATTCGTTTTTTAGTAACTCATCTAAAATATAAACGGCTTCCTATACCCAACAAGGAATAAAATGACTGAACAAGGCGATGTAATTATCTGCAAGGTGATGGTAGGCAATTGCCCCATAAATGCCATACCGAATATGATATTCGGCTCAGAGATTCTCTTCATAAACGTTATAGGGAGTGCCATCAGCAGCGGCGGATTTTCCTGTTCCCCACAACTTGGGTAAAGTCAAAGCCGTGATGGTAATGGTTGATGATGTCCTTCATTGCTTGATCAATCTTTTTTTTTGGTAATATGCCTTTGATTGGTATAAGAGAGAACATTTCCGGTTACATCCTCCTGCATATGTCTAACAGCTTGGAAAGGTCCTAAATTGCATCCGTACGCAAAGGTAGTTAAGATATACCGTTCACGGGGATTTTTTAACTTTGGATCAGAGCTAAATGCTGGATAAAAATGACAAAACCAATTTACCCAGTGTTCTACATTGCATAGAATATCCATTAGATTTCTTTCGGGAAGTCGTTTTTAGTAACTTGTTATACTCCGTTTCTTTACTTTTTTTAATACTAATTTCCTGCTTCGTTGATACTAACATGCTCATTATCCGGTTTCAAAGTCCGTCAGAAGGAAATGAGGGGCTTGTTTTTATATGTATGTACGTTTATACGAAACAGTAAGAATTGTATAAGATCATGCTCAAACAGGAGCCAAAATCAAAATCAGAGATTGCACAGGGACCATTGTGGATGTAAATAGGGTCACTACGTGTTATCAAGTGATGTACAGCAAGAAAAAAGGGGAGCTGGTGCCGTTTGAGGATGTGAAAAAAGTTACCATGTGTTTAGTGATATCTGCTATGCTCAAAGTAGAACAAATAGTCAAAATTTATAAAATTTATTTAAGTTTAAGGAGAAAATCATATTGATCGACGAACGGTTTGTAATACTCGGTGCTGTATTACAGTTTATTGGCTCCATGAGTTATCTAATAGATACTTTAAAAGGTAAGACTCAACCAAACAAAGTTACTTGGGCTTTATGGGTACTCGCTCCATTCATTGCATTTAGCTCCGAAATTAATCAAGGTGTGGGTTTGCCAGCACTGATGACTTTTATGGTGGGTTTTGGTCCATTCCTCATATTCTTGGCATCGTTTGTTAACCGTAAATCTTCATGGAAATTGACAGGTTTGGATATTATCTGTGGTGGACTTTCCATTTTCGGTATCATCTTATGGAAAGTAACAGGAAGTGGTAATTTGGCCATTCTTTTTAGCCTTTTGGCAGATGGGCTGGCAGGTGTCCCTACAGTGATGAAATCGTATAAGAATCCAGAAAGTGAAATTTGGCATGTCTTTTTTTTTGCTATGGTCAATGCGATTATTACCTTACTAGTCATAGATATCTGGAATTTCGCTCACTATGCATTTCCTCTTTATATTTTCGCACTTTGTCCTTGTACTTGTCATACTGATCAAGTTTAAAGTAGGTACAAGGTATAAACCTTAAACAAAGATGGATCAGAAATAACGATAAGTGCTAGGCGTTTAAAAAGGTACCACATTCTGGTTCTCATTACGTAACAAAAACGAACAAAATTTAGACAGACAAGAAATTCAACTTCGAGAAGCTGGTTGCGATAAGGTATTTTGGGAAAAAATCAGTGGAACAAATAAGCATAGACCTGAATTAGATCGAATGTTGGAACAGTTAAGAGAAGGTGATACCGTTATTGTTCCAGACCTAACTCGATTATCCAGTAACCTTAGAGACATGATTGAGTTGGTTAATTTATTCGGAGAAAAGGGTTGCCATTTCATTAGTCTAATAGAAGGCTGGAATTTTAATTTAGGAACAGCAATGGGGAATATGCAGCTTCATCTTTTTGGGATGTTGGCACAATATGAACGGGATCTGATTGCAGAGCGTACCAAGAGGGACTAAGGTCAGCAGCAAAGAAAGGACGTTTCCCAGGAAGACCACAAACAGATAGCGATAAAGTCAAATATGCCAGTTTTCTTTTAGAACAAGGGAATATGACTATGCAAGAAATAGCTGATAAAGAAGGAGTTTCCCGAATGACTTTGTATCGAAAACTGAAAGACGGTCAATCATGACCAGTGGTATTTAATGGAACCATAAAATAGGAATTATCTGATGAACTGGAACAGAAACTGTCTCACTATCTCATAAAAAATTAGGTACCCCTCACTCTTCCCAGAGTGAGGGGTACTGGACTGGAGATTTCGAACGCTAACTGGCTGTCAGCGATTCAGGAGAGCTCCACTTGCTAACAGGATTAACAACTGTCTAGCAAATCATCCAGGTTGAACAGCTCGAAATCAGTCATGACTCGATAGAGTTCATTAGACTTATCAGAACTGCTCATTTGGTAAAGCCGTGTCCCTTACAACAATGGATACATAATCGACACCTCTCGCAGAAGACAGTGAATAGTGGTATTCTCCCACAGTTTCTGCAAATAAGCGTCCTACCTGGAGGCATGTTGCTCCTTTCACTATTGTTTGGAACCCTACAAACTAAATTTTAACATTATTTTCTCTATTGTAAAACAGGGTAATCTAAGTTGGGGTAGAACCAGCATCCGTGCAACGAAGTGCAATCTGTCCAATAAATGGAAATTATCGGAAGGACTAGAGCATGAACCGTTTCATTAGGACTAAAATCAGGTGTCCCCTTGTACGTTCACAAGGAGGCACCTGAGTGACCTCACCGTCATCTGGGTGACAGCGTCCTCCTTGTTGATCGAGGTGGTAGCGGTGCCATTCCCAGGCAGAAGATTGATGAGCTGTCGCATGATTTCCCTCGATACAACTCACTGAACAGGTCATGTTTTCTATGTTGCTATTTATTTTATATGGAGTGAGGAAACAACATCATTCCATGATCCGTTGCCTAGTTTTATCATGGTGAAATCAGAGTATTTTCCTGGTTTCAGTTTCAATTTCTGTCCTTTGTAATTGATGTGTTCGTATAACACAACACTATCAACATCGGATACTTTAGCAGATGACGCAACATCATTCCAATTTTTTTGCCGAATTGCAAGATGACTAGTATCCGATCAAAGAACCATAATTTAACCATTGAGCATAAAAAACGCCACTTGTGTAAGTGGCTCTACAAATACAAATAGGAGTACATAACGATCTACCTAGCATTACGATGAGTCGATAGATGTTTGGTTATGATCGAAAGACCATAACAACCAAAACATCTATCGCCCATTCGTAATGGTTTGGTCAATCAAGCAAGATACTCTGTCAGAAACAATCTTTTGGTTATTTTCAACAGAGTATCTTGCTTGATCTTCGCTCACCACATATACACCTTACGGCATATATGGTTGGGCTTAATCGTTATGTACTCTTGACTATATGGTGTCCTAAATCGGAATCATCATGCACAGATACATATATTTTCCAGTGTGGCCCCTCAATGTGCGAATCGTTCACACGTCACCTATTGACTATCTACTGGCCCTGCGCTTTCGGTTACACTGGGCCTATTACAATTTTCGGGTAGATCAGGCTCCTCACGGTGCCTGATCTACCCGAAAAACTAACCAACTACTTGTTCGATAAGCAGTTGGTTAGTTTTTTCTATTAGTTGCTGGAATGACTAAATTTTGAATATATTATAGGAGCTAATGAATAGTAATTTCAATACGGCTACCGAAAATGAATGTAATTTTATTATTACCAGCTTTGTAAATAAGCTCATCTCCATCTTCATATTGCCCTGCTTCATCAGGTTTTCCTAATGCTTTTTGTACCTCTTGTTTGGTGATATCTTGAAGTCTTTCATCTGCACTGTAGAGTTCGACTACTTTGTTATTTTTTAATACAAAATATGCTTTCCGGCTCTCATAATACATTTGATCGACACTTTTTTCATCTTCAGTTCCCCATTTTTTGTTAATTTCACCCCGTAAGGAACCAAGACCAAATCCGTCACTATTGATAGTTTTACCTTCTATAGCTAGTTGTTTTACTTGTTGAATAAGTTGTTGCGTATTTAATTTAGGATTTGATTCTTCTGTACTCGATGGAGGAGAAGTAGATAGAGATGATTTGGATGTATTATTATTGGTTGAATCTGTTGTGCATCCTATGAGAGATAACATTGATAGAATTGCCAGCGCCAAAAAGAAAGGACGAAAAGAAGATTTTGCCATTTTTTAATTGCTCCTTATAATTATTGTTTTGCTTTTTTAGTATAAAAGACAAAACATTAGCTAAAAAGTGCAAAAAGAAATAAATTATTTCCTCTTTTTCTATCTTATAAGGGAAGTAGCGTATATCTAGGTGTGTCGGTACTCCCCCTTAATTTAAGTAACATGTTATAAATTGCGTTTTAAATGCCCTTAGGAGCAGTGTGCAACACTGCTCTGTTTTTTTATAAATTCCTATCTAATAAAATCCCTACTTGTTCTGCCATTTCACGGGCCGTATAAGGCATTCCATTATTAAACCACCATTCTACTAGCCCTACGTAAGAGGTGACAATAAATTGAAGAATAACTTCTTCCTTTATTCCTTGATTTTTCCCTTTTGCTGCATCCACTTCATCTTTAAATTCTTCGATGAGAAATTCTAGGAACTGACTACGAAATGAAGGAGCTCCTTTACTCGCTAACATCGTGGAAAAGAATAAATAATGACCTTCAAGGTATTCGAACCACGGGAGATTTGCATCTATATATTCCAATTCAGATGACGATTCACATATTTCTCGTAGTTTGTCAATATGTTCTGCAATGAGCTTATCCAGTAAATCATATTTATCCAAATAATGAAGATAGATAGTTCCCCGACTAACATTTGCCCTGTCGGAAATATCTTGTAACGTAATTTCATCAAAACTTTTCTCGGACATCAATTCAATAACTGCTTTTTTTATGGCTTCTTGGCTTTTGGCTATTCTTCTATCCACTTTAGACATTGTAAATCTCCAGCTTTCCTAAAGATATTTAACAATTTTATTAGGTTTGTTCATTACTTAACAAATCGTGTTGAATTGACCATTGTAAGTATTTTGTATCTGTTTATAATTATAGACAGATGTCCATTAATTGATCAATGTTTATTTTGTAAGGGTATCTGGATAAAGAAAGGATTGTGTTGAATCCTCTGAACTCGACTATACAATTTTGAGACTAGGCTGGTTTACCTATGAGGATGAAATCGATCATGAGATAACTCAGAAAGGCGAACCATTTAAAGGGCATGTTATATCTCGAAAGAGTGTTGCTGAGGTGATTGTTAAATTAGCAGTAACGCCAGGATTGAAAGCTCTTCGCAGTTTAGGGGTCAACAAACCAGTGTAATCTGGGGGATTATCCATCCCTTATTGCTTGAAGAAATCAAGGTATTTTTAAGAAAGGGTGTTCTAATATGTCAAATATAAAAGATAAAGTTGTCATCATTACAGGCGCTGTGGGATTGGAGAGGCTACTGTAAAGGAACTTGCTTCGAAAGGTGCGAAGTTGGCGCTAGCAGCTTGTCGTGAGGAACGTTTAAAGCAATTACAAGAAGAAATCAAGAACAATGGTGGTCAAGCCATTTATAAAGTGGTAGATGTGACTTCGCATGAACAAATGGAACAACTGGCTGAGTTAGCTCTAAACGAGTTTGGAAAAATTGATGTTTTGGTCAATAATGCCGGAGTCATGCCGCATTCCTTCCTTTACAAGAAAAAAATTGATGATTGGAACAAGATGATTGATGTAAACATTAAGGGAGTTCTTTATGGAATCGCAGCTGTACTTCCAACAATGAGAGAACAAAAATCAGGGCATATCATTAATCTTTCATCTGTCAGGACACTTTGTTGGAGCTGGAAGCACTGTCTATGCCGGAACCAAGTTTGCTGTACGTGCTATTTCAGAGGGTCTTCGTAAAGAAGAAGCTGGAAACAATATTCGTTCCACTATTATCTCGCCTGGAGCAGTTACGACTGAATTGACAAATTCGATTACAGATATGGATCTGAAACCAGGAATCGATAAAATTTATGAAGGTGCAATTGATGCTGAATCAATAGCTCGTGCCATTGATTTTGCTATTGAACAACCTTCCGATGTAGCAGTTAACGAAATGATTATCCGTCCTACATCACAAGAACAGTAATTCATTATAATTTGTTCATTAATGGACAAATTAAGCCAACTGCGGATTATAAATTAAATTAAGGAGGACATGCAATGAAAGACGTTATACTTTTGACAGGTGCAGGACAGATTGGAATGGCGATAGCTAGAAGAATCGGTTTTGGTAAGAAAATTATTATTGGTGATAAGAATCTAGATAATGCCAAAACTATTTCGAAAATTATGAAAGATACCGGATTTGATGTGGTACCTGTCGAAACGGACATTTCTTCCAGAGAATCTATTTTAAATTTGATTGCAGAAGGTCAGAAGTATGGTGAAATCACTGTTCTTATCAATGCAGCCGGCGTGTCACCTAGTCAGGCACCTATTGAAACCATTTTGAAGGTGGATTTGTACGGAACTTCAGTATTGCTGGAGGAAGTAGGAAAGGTCATAGCTTATGGAGGCGTAGGTGTGACAATTTCCAGTCAGTCTGGACACAGAATGCCTCAATTGGGAGTTGAAATTGATGAACAGCTAGCAACGACACCGACTGAAGAACTCCTTAGTTTGGAAATTCTTCGTCCAGAAAATATCAAGGATACGTTGCATGCTTATCAAATGGCGAAACGGTGTAATGTGAAGCGCGTTATGTTTGAATCTATTCGTTGGGGGGAAAGAAACGCTCGCATCAATTCCATTTCTCCGGGGATTATCGTAACGCCATTGGCTATAGACGAGTTCAATGGTCCAAGAGGAGAGTTCTATAAGAATATGTTTGCCAAGTGCCCTGCCGGACGACCAGGAACAGCTGATGAGGTTGCAAATGTTGCGGAGCTGCTGATGATGCCGCAGGGAGTTTTCATCACCGGAACTGATTTCCTAATTGACGGTGGAGCTACGGCTTCTTATTTTTACGGACCACTAAAATCAGCTGAATAATATAATCGTTCGACTGTTGAAGTAGGTTAATAATAAAAAATAAAGCTATTGGAGGAATTAAATTAAATATGACAAAACATGAGGAAGTAAAAAATGGTGTTATTTTTCCAGTAGGCGAAAAAAATGAAGCATTTGCACAATTTTTCGTAGGACAAAGTTATCTTAAAGGATTAGTTTCTGATCCTAAAGTAAATGTTGGTGTGGGGAATGTTACCTTTGAACCAGGATGCCGAAATAACTGGCATATTCACCGTAGTGGATTTCAAATTTTACTTGTAACTGGCGGCGAAGGTTGGTATCAAGAAGAGGGAAAAACAGCTCAGTTTTTAAAAGCTGGTGATGTGATAGTCACTTATGATGGTGTGAAACACTGGCATGGTGCTACAAAAGATAGCTGGTTTGAACACATTGCAATCACTGCAGGAATTCCGGAATGGTCAGAACCTGTTGATGATGAATGGTATAACAAGTTATAAAACTTTTGCATCAAATTAATTGATTCGATGTGTTAGTCACTTTAAAAAGATACATTGTGACTTTATGGGAAAATTCAAACCTGAAGTGATTGTGATGACCATAACCAAGTGTTATTAGAATTAATTGCTGGAGTTGCTGAAAGTAAGAATGCAACTCATAATACTGAGGTGGATAATCCTCGTTTGAAATAATTGTTAACCGGTCTATTCTTAACACTTGGAGGATTCGATTCAACTTCGTTGTTCCAATATCCTGATATTCAAATTTTTCATCCTTTGAAATCTTCATCTGAGAAACACCCAATTTCTCGGTCAGCTGTTCTTGGGTAATACCTCTGTAGACACGCATTTTTTTCAAAAAAGATCCCAATTGACTCATCGTAACGGTTTCTTGATCAAAATCACCCTGTTTCATACATTTCAATGTCATATTTTAAAGAGTAATAAATTTTGTTAATAGCCATGAGTGAAATATCAATTTTTGTTTGATCATACCCTTGATTAGTCAAATTTTCTGTAATATATCTCCTTTTTTATAAAATTCGAGAAATACATCTTGATAATACGACCGTTTGGAACCGTTCGGCTAAAAAAGCCGATGCCCTTTGTCGAAAAGGGAGCGATGCGTGCAACTACAGTTGATGAAGCAGTTTCAACAAGCACAGTAGTAGTCACCTGTGTGTTCGATTACAAAGCATTGAAAGAAATCCTTAATCCTGTAAGAGCCTGCCTCTCTGATCGAGTTATCATCAATCTCACTTCTGGGATATCGGAAGAAGCGCGTGAGATGGCCCTAGGATAGCCTTCCATAGCGGAGATTGTGGATTGTTGAATGGATTTACCGGTGGTGGATTTCACTTTGGAGGCTAGTTCTGTCTGTTTCCATCCTAAATCCAATCGACGATGGAGAATCACTCTTCACAGAGTAACTTTCTATAAAATCCTTTACACTAAACCTCATTTAACACTTGAAAAACATTGTTCACTTTGCATTCTAATCGCTTAACTTCGTGCCGTACGTTTTAGCCATCATTCGTTCCCACAGAGGGATAAACTGTTTGATCAAAGGTCCAATAGTCAGTGCTGTTAGCAGTGTACCGATAGAAACTGGTCCTCCAAACAAAAAGCCCAGCAATGTGACTGTGCATTCAATTCCGATTCGGGTTTTGCTGATGCTCCAGCCCATTCGTTCATGTAAGACCAACATAAAGCTATCGCGTGGTCCTGCCCCGATTCGTGGTGAGATGTACATACCCGTACCGAATGTATAAATAAGCAAACCAGCAGTAAACAAGAAGATTTGTTCGATGATGGTCTCTCCAGAAGGAAGCCATTTTAACCACATGAATAAGTCTATAAACACGCCAAAGAAAAACATGTTTAAAAACATACCTATATTTGGCTTGATTTTACCAATGAAATAAGTCGCGAGTATGATGATGGCTCCCATGATTTGCGACCACATCCCGATGGTAAGTCCAAACGTCTTTTGTAATCCGATATGCAGTGTGTCCCATGGAGCAACACCTAAATTAGCTTCAATCATCATGCCGATTCCATATCCCATGACTGCCAATCCGAGCATGAACATACCATAGCGAACCAACATTGGATGAAGCAAAAACTTTTTTTTCATAATGAATTTCCCCTTCATGAATATCTTTTCTAAAGGTGTAGGGAGGTGATTGAGCAAATACTATTTCTGTTTTTAAATGAATGGTGAGCTGCTTTCTTCTGTTGAAGTATTTTGTTACTTGTTGAACTGTCACAAGGGGAATGATACTTTTTGTACAGGACAATCGCTTTTTGTATGGAATTATTTTAGTTTTAAATTATCTATGCTATTTTTATATAAGGAAGGTTACTTGTCAACATATTTTGGATAATTTAACGTATGGGAAAATAGGATTTTAAAGGTACTATATGGATTGTAAAAGTAGTGGGATTATAGATGATAAGGATTGGCCAAAAAATTAATGGTATTTCAATGTGCGATTTGCAAGAACTGATGCGATGAAGATGAAAACAAATATGTCATGATAAATGGCTGCTTTGTATGTGTGGAATGTGAACAGCAGATGGAGAAGAACAGGTTGAAGGGGAAAACAGACATGAGTGAAGATATGGAGTTCTTTAAGTGCTCTGTGAATTTGTAAAGTTTGCTAGGTATTTTTCTGTAAGAGTGACACCATGATGTAAGTACTGTTATCGCCAGTGACCACACAGAGAGATTCCCCGATGAAAGAGCAGAATTCAGATGTTGTCAGCCTCATTCTTTCGTCAAAGGTGCTGGTTCATTGGAGCTTGAACCCTTGAGGCGACAAACCCAAAAAGCCCATTAGAGTGAGATGTAGATGTATCCCAAGCTTCCATATGGGAAATATTCGGTAATTCTTACAATAAGAAAAATGTTTTTTTGAATAAAATCAAATTATAATAGAATTAACAAAAAGGGATGTCAGAATATGCATTTGTGTGATATTTTTCTAGTTATTTTTTTAGCCTTTGTTTTTGGATATTTGGCTTATTGTGCTTATATTGCGTATAAAACTCTAGAAAACAAAAGCCGATTTAAAGGGTACAATTACTCTCCTCGATCCCAAAGGACGACTACAGTTCGAATGATTCGTATAATAATGATTATTCTGATTAATTTTTGTGCTACACTCGAAAAAACTGATTTAGCTATATCTCCTGAACTACTTAAAGTTGGGGTGTTCCGACAAATTTGTTAAGTCAACTCTACTCCAAAGGAAGTGAAAAAAATTGATTATGGGTGTATTATTTGCTAGTTTTCTTCTGATTTTTCTTATTTGGACAAATGTAGAGAAGCATTCAAAAGCTTCCGTTATTCTTTCTAAGATATCAATCGGAGTCGCTTTGTTGTTTATTATTGGAACTATATTTTTTACCATTATCGCCATTTTTTTGTTCCGATTAGATCCTTTGACTTAATACACTTCTAGTTGACCATAGATGAAGTTTGGTATGCCATGAAGAGCACACCGAATGAGTATTTGCTTTTGATAATGATAAAGCTGGCGCAAAAGCAGTTAAAGTACTTATACTAGAGAAAATTCTTTATGGAAAAGAAGTAATCATCATCATAGATGAATGTTTGCTATGACTAGAGTAATGGATTAGAGCACGGTGCTCTGCTGATAGGTTACGATCAAGGGTAAATATATTTATGCAAAAGATGCGTACTTCTCTGCTTTTCGTATTATTTCTCCTCAGTTTGCAGTACATTTTAATGTAATTATCGTAAGTTCAGGTTTACAATGAAAACGGATAGGCACGCGAGTTAGTCCAATACCTCTTGTCGTATAAACTTGATAGTGGCTATCTTTAACTCTATTTAAACCATAGGGGTATTTTTGTGAATATGGAGGCGTATAAAGAGCTCCTATTAGAGGGATTCGGACTTGTCCGCCATGGCTATGTCCAGATAGTTGTAAATCGATAGGATAGTGATAAAATTCATCTGCGAAATCCGGCTCATGGGATAGAAGGATAGTGCAAGAATCTTTTGGAATACCACGTAATGCTTTCTGTATGTCTGCCTCTCCAACCCAAGGATCATCAATTCCAGCGATATAAAGGTTATCGGTATGTCTATTTATTGATATATGTTCATTTAGCAAAAGTTGAAATCCGGCTTTTTTCAAAACACGTTTAACGGATAGCTGATTGGACCAATTATCGTGATTTCCTAAAACAGCATACTTTCCATAAGGAGCTTCTACTTGAGACAATAGCTTTGTCGTTTTTATGATCTTACTTGGAGCTTCATCAAATAAGTCGCCTGTGAAGCAGATACAGTCAGGTACTTCATTTTGAATAGCGTAGATGAGGGGAGATAGATCGTCTATCTCAAGATGAAAGCCCAAGTGTAGATCACTAAAGTGACAGATGGTAAAATTATGAAAACTGGTGGGCAAGTGTGGAAGAGTAATATCGATTTTGGTTGTTTCCAATTGATATGGTTCAATCCATCGGGAGTATGCACCTGTCAAAGTAGGAATACCTATTACTCCTGCTATATAATAAAAACTTCGTTTGATAAAGTCTCTACGATTAATATTTTGATTTGTTGTTTTGTGTATGGTGGGTTTTAGATTCATTTTCCTGCTTGACCTCGCTTTAGTAGATACTACTATAGGTTATGAATGTTACACGGGTATTACGTCATAAAATCCCAAAATAGTAGCTGTTAGCAGGAAATTAGGAATACTCGGATTAAGTGGAATTTATCAATCAACGAAATAAAGAGATGCTACTGTTAACCAACAAATATCTCTCGACATTTTTGGGGATAGTAGCATCTCTTTACTAATTAGATAATTGTATTTTTCTTTACAAACACATTTTTAGAATTTCGTACACATTTTGCTGGGTAACGGGTTTAAAACGTCCTGTGGTGCCATTTGGCGCAGCTTTTTGGGCCATATCTTGTAGTCGTTCTTCATTAATTTCATAATCTGCTAGATGACTCGGTGCTCCAATACTGTTCCAATAAGCACGGAGTTTTTCGATACCTTCTAGGGCTATTTCAAGATCGGATTTATTGGCAGGATTAACTCCGAAGACACGAATTGCCAGTTGTTTCATTTTCGGAGCAGTAGAATCTAGATTGTATTTAATCCAATTCGGGAAGATGATGGCAAGTCCACCGCCATGAGGAATATCGTAGATAGCTGAAACTGCGTGTTCAATCTGATGTGTTCCCCAATCTCCTATCATCCCCATACTGAGTGTTCCGTTTAAAGCCATTGTACCGCAGTAAAGAATCGATTCTCTGGCCTCGTAATCTTCTGGATTCTCGATTGCTTTTGGTGCTGCTTCCATTACGGTGCGTAGGATTGCTTCTGAAAATCCTTCATTTAATGGAACATTAGGTGAATCGCTAAAATATTGTTCCAATACGTGTGACATGATGTCTACAACACCATAAACGGTTTGATTTTGTGGCACAGAGAAAGTATGTACTGGATCGAGAATGGAGAACCGTGGAAATACATGAGGAGAACCCCAGCCTATTTTTTCTTGTGTTTCCCAATTGGTGATGACTGATCCTGCATTCATCTCCGAACCAGTTGCAGCAAGTGTTAAGACAGTACCGAATGGTAATGCATCTGCGGCATGTGTTTTTTTTGTGATGATATCCCATATATTACCATCAAATTTAGCACCTGCGGCGATCGCTTTTGTCCCGTCGATGACACTGCCTCCACCAACAGCTAAAATAAAATCAATTTTTTCGCTTTTACATATATCAATACCCTTTTGTACAGTGGAAAGTCTTGGGTTTGGCTCTACTCCGCTCAGTTCAAAAACAGAAGCATCGATTTTTGCTAATTGTTCTTGTACTTGGTCATAGAGACCATTTCGTTTGATACTACCTCCACCATAGACAAGCAGTACCTTTGTACCATAAGTTTTTATTTCATTAGATAGATGAGATAATTGACCACGACCAAAAATTAATGTGGTAGGGTTTTGGTAAATAAATGGTTCCATTTATGTTGGTCACCTCTTTCATTTATATGGGTTAATTATATCGTACCCAGGAAGGGAACAAAAATAAACGATAACTCATAATTTATTCAAAAGTTCGTTTGACCGTATACAAAGAAGGAGATTACAATAATATTCAAACAAGTATTTGAATGAAGGGGTCATTTGATTGGATAACGATGTTTGTTCTACTCCTTGTGTAGAAAGTGAAAAAGTAAAAGAGATTTCTGAACGGCTAAAACAGGAGGATTTTGAAGGAACAACAGAATTGTATCGGGCATTGGCAGATGAAAATAGGTTGAAAATTGCTTATGCACTGCTTTTAGAGGAGGAGTTATGTGTATGTGAGATTGCAAATGCAATAGGGACTTCTGTTGCTACAGCTTCCCATCATCTACGTTTTCTTCGTAAAAAAGGCTTAGCAAAACATCGCAAGTTAGGAAAGATGGTGTATTATTCGCTAGATGATGATCATGTGAAACAAATGGTGGAAATAGCTTTTATCCATCGAAAAGAGGGAAGATGTAATGGGTAGAGATGAGCAAGTAGCAGTATACCGAATAGAAGGATTGAGTTGTTCTTCTTGCGCCAAAAAGTTTGAAGATAATGTCAACCGAATTTCAACCGTTTCAGAAGCAAAAGTTAACTTCGGAGCTGCTACCCTAACCGTATGCGGGATTGCAACGATTCGAGACTTAGAAAAAGCAGGGTCCTTTGACCATTTACAATTGGTTCCCAGACATGAAGAATTTGAAAAAAAAGCTTGGTATCGACAAAGACAATACCAACAGCTTCTCCTATCTATTATTTTTTTACTCAGCGGATTTATTACTCATATGATAGATGGGGAGCAAAATCAGTTTGGCATCTTATTCTATATTTTAGCTGCATTGGTTGGAGGAAGTACACTTTTTGTTGAAGGTCTTAAAAATTTCATTCAGCTGCGATTTGATATGACCACTTTAATGACCATAGCAATTCTGGGTGCTTTTGCTATAGGGGAATGGAGTGAAGGTGCTACTGTTGTTATTTTATTTGCAATAAGTGAAACGCTAGAACGTTTTTCTCTTGATCGAGCAAGAAAATCTATTCGATCATTGGTTGATTTGTCACCAAAAGAAGCATGGATAAAAAAAGATGGAGAAGAAAAGTGTGTCCCTATTCTTGATGTAAAAGTAGGAGATATTTGTGTTATTAAGGCAGGACAAAAAATAGCAATTGATGGTAAAGTCATCAAAGGAGTTTCATCTATTAATCAATCTGCGATAACTGGTGAGTCTATTCCAGTAGTCAAACAATTAGGGGACGAGGTATTCGCTGGAACGTTAAATGAAGAAGGATATCTAGAGGTAGAAGTGACCAAAAAAGCAACGGACACTACTTTATCAAAAATTATACAGTTAGTAGAAGAAGCCCAAGCAAATCGTGCACCATCACAGGCGTTTATTGATCAATTTGCAAAATATTATACACCAGCGATTTTAGTTCTCGCTATCTTATTAGCAGTTGTTCCCCCTCTATTTCAAGGAGATTGGCTTACTTGGATTTATCGAGGATTAACAGTACTGGTGGTTGGTTGTCCCTGTGCATTGGTAATTTCCACACCTGTTGCCATCGTTACATCGATTGGAAATGCGGCTAGAAATGGTGTGCTTATCAAAGGTGGAGTATATTTAGAAGAATTAAGTACCATACAAACGGTAGCTTTTGATAAAACTGGTACATTGACTCGAGGAAAACCAGAGGTTACGGACTATCTATCGTTTAGTAATAGGGATGAAAGATCGGTTCTTGAAATCGCCACTACTTTAGAAAGTGGTTCTACACATCCTCTCGCTGCTTCTATTACCCGTTATGCGAATGAACATCATATCATTCCAAAAGAAAATATAGAATCCTTTCAATCCCATACGGGAAGAGGGGTTGAGGGAAGCCTTTATGGGATACGGCATTTCATAGGAAGTCCTTCTTGGTTTGAGAATAAATTGACACCAGAAGTCATCTCAAAAATTTCTTCTTATCAACAACAGGGGAAAACGGTGGTGTTATTAGGTACAGAAAATGAAATTTTGGGTGGATTTGCCATTGCAGATCAAGTCAGAGAGAAGAGCAAACAGGTGATCCAAGCATTAAATCAAGTTGGTGTTGGACATATTGTTATGCTTACTGGAGATAACGAGCAAACTGCCAGAGGAATTGCACATCATTTGGGAATAAAGGAGGTTAAATCAGATTTAATGCCAGAAGGCAAACAAAAATATCTCAAAAGTTTGCGAGATACAGGTAAATCTGTAGCTATGGTGGGAGATGGAGTAAATGATGCCCCAGCATTAGCAGTATCGCATGTAGGAATTGCAATGGGTGGGGCTGGTTCAGATACTGCTCTAGAAACGGCAGATATGGTATTGATGGCAGACGATTTAGAAAAGCTGCCCTTTGTTATTCGTTTAAGCCGATTTACCAAGCGGATAATTGGACAGAATATTACGGTGGCATTAGGTTTAAAATTACTTGCATTGCTTCTCATTATACCAGGGATGCTTACTCTATGGTTAGCGGTGTTTGCCGACATGGGTGCAACTGTTCTGGTTACCTTCAATGCACTTCGTCTCTTACGTGGGAAATAGTTGATTTCCTAACCGAACTTCTAGTATATAACCTCTACTTTTTAGGAAGCATTTTCAACTGATTTGACTGAGAGAGATGAAAATGAAAGAGGTTTAATCAATGAAACTGGCATGGAAATCAAGTATATTTGCAATTTGGGTGAGTTTGATTAGCAATGTATTGTTAGCAATTGTTAAATTTATCGTTGGTATGTATACAAGGAGCCAAGTTCTTATAGCAGATGCACTTCATAATGCTGGTGATGTTATTGCAACAGTCGCTACTTTGACTTCTTCCATGGTTTCCAAGAAGCCTGCTGATGAAGATCATCCTTATGGACACGGTAAAGCTGAAGTAATCGCTTCATTTATTGTGGCAATTATCCTGGCTGTAGCTACTTGTTATATGGTATATCACTCTATTGTTGCATTATTTGAGCAGGCTGTTAAAACCAGTTTGATTGCTTTAGTTGCTGCATTTGTTTCCTTTGTTTGGAAACAAGGTTTGTATCTGTACTGTATTCAATTAGGGAAATCGTCGAACAGTAAAAGCTTAATCGCTACTGCGAAAGACCATTTAGCAGATGTCTATGCATCTCTTGCTGCAATAGTAGGTATTGGAGCCGGATTGTTGGGAGATGCCTTTTCTATACAAGTATTGCAATTTGGTGATCCGATTGCGGGCATTATTGTATCATATTTTGTTTTGAAGTTAGCATATGGAATGGCAAAAGAATCAATTGGTATTTTAATGGAACAAAATGTACCAATGAATGAGTTATCTCATTTTCATCATATCGTCGAGAAAATTCCTGAAGTAAAACGAATCGATCGAATCCGTGCCAGAGATCTTGGTCATTATATTATTGTGGATATAAGAGTGAGTGTGCCAAATCATTTGACTGTGAAAGAAGGTCATGATGTCAGTAGAAGAATCAAAGCATCAATTATTAAAGAAAATCCAAAAGTGGAAGAAGTTTTAGTTCATTTAAATCCTTGGTTTTCAGATACTCCTGAATCTCAAAAATAAGCGATAAAAAGAGCTGCGTTTGCAGCTCTTTTTATCGCTTAGGTGCTAGTATGGGAAAGCTATCTTTCTTGGTTATAATAGACTTTACGTCATTCCAAGACGTCTCCCATTTATTTTTGGTCAGCCCTGGATATGCTTTTAAGTTTCCAGCGGTTTTGGTAGGTAAAGGTACAACTGTGTACTCTGTTTTACCGCTTTTTTTGTATTTGTTGACCAAAGTAGGTAGAAAAGAAGTGTTTGTGAGTTTTATTTTTCCTGTCTTTGCATCTTTCATGATGTCTAAATAGACGATAACACCTTCGTCCGTATAAGGTCTAGACTGATTAGAAATAAAGTTTCCCATCGAATATACAACAAGTTTTTCTTGACCATTTACCATCAATTTCTCTATTTGTTGCTGAACATGGGGATGGCTTCCGAGTATTACATCTGCTCCAGCTTGAAGTACTTTTAAAGCTGTCTTTTTTTGTTTTTCATTTGGATTTCGTTGAAATTCTGTTCCCCAGTGCAAAGAGACAATTACATATTCCGCACCTTGTTGTTTTAGTTGTTTGATATCTTTAGCAATTTTAATGGGATCAATCAGGTTCACGAGATAAGGTTTCCCCTTAGGAACAGAACCATTTGTGCGTTCTGTATAAGCGAGAAACCCTAATTTTATTCCGTTTTTTTCCACTATAACACCTTTACGCTCTTGTTCTGACGGTGCTGTTCCTGTAAGCAGGAACCCATTCTTTTTAATGGTAGAGAAAGTGCGTATAATACCTTTTTCACCTGTATCATTTGCATGATTGTTCGCAGTAGTGAGAATATCTACTCCAGAATATTTTAAGGCATCTAAAATTTGATCAGGTGCATTAAAATTTGGATATCCACTGTATTTTTTGCGGGTTCCAGCCAAAGTCATTTCAAAATTAGCAATTGTTAGATCGGAATTTGATAGGTATGGTTGTACTGCTTTAAAAAACTTACGGAAGTTATAACCGCTGGTTGTTTTTCCAGATTGAATTTGTGAGTCATGCATGATCACATCTCCAATCGCTGCAATTGTTACTTTAGCAGGTGGAGGTGGTGTTGGCTTCTTTTGTTTCTGCTCGTCGGTGTTATGTACGTGCACCAATTTACATGCAGATAAAAGGAGAAATAAGGCCAATATGGATACAATTACGATGGATCTTTTCAGCAGAATCACACTCCAAAAATATTGCTATTACTGTTATACGATATTCTATCAGAAAAAGAGCAAAATTTGTCCCGTTGTTGTCTGTTTGTGAAAATAGTATAATTAGGCTTAATGTAATGAATCGGATGGAGGATTGTTGGATGTTAACAACTATTGCAAATCTACATAAGCATATAGATGAAGAAGTAAAAATGGGAGTTTGGATGTATAATCGCCGTTCCAGTGGGAAAATTCAATTTTTACAATTGAGAGACGGCTCAGGTACAGTCCAAGGTGTTTTGGTGAAAAGTCAAGCTGATGCTTCAATCTGGGAAGAGGCAAAGAATTTGACTCAAGAGAGTTCCCTATATGTCTGGGGAAAAGTGAGAAAAGACGATCGTGCACCATCAGGTTTTGAATTAGATGTTACGAATATTGAGGTTATACATATTGCGGAAGAATACCCCATCGCCAAAAAAGAACATGGTGTTGATTTTTTATTAGACCATCGACATCTGTGGATTCGTTCAGAAAGACAGCGAGCAATTTTAAAAATACGTGCCCAGATCATACAATCTATACAGTTTTTTCTGGATTCAGATGGATTTAGCCTAGTCGACCCCCCTGTATTAACGCCTTCTTCTTGTGAAGGAACTACCAATTTGTTCCACACGAAATATTTTGATGAAGATGCGTACCTTACCCAAAGTGGCCAGTTATATATGGAAGCTGCTGCTATGGCGTTGGGACGAGTATATTCTTTTGGTCCTACTTTCCGTGCAGAAAAATCCAAAACACGCCGACATCTTATTGAGTTTTGGATGATTGAGCCCGAAATGGCTTTTGTGGATCATGAGGGGAACTTGGAAGTACAAGAGAAGCTGGTGACACATGTTGTGCAATCTGTGCTAGCAAATTGCAAGCTGGAATTAAAGGTACTAGGAAGAGATATCAGCAAGTTAGAAAATATCAAAGCTCCTTTCCCTCGCATTACGTATGATGAAGCAGTTGAGAGGCTACAAAAGGCAGGGGTAGATTTTACTTGGGGAGATGATTTTGGTGCTCCTCACGAAACATTATTGGCAGAACAGTTTGATCGTCCTGTTTTTATTACGGAATACCCAACTAATATCAAAGCATTTTATATGAAACCGAACCCAAATCGACCAGAAGTAGTACTGTGTGCAGATATGATTGCACCAGAAGGTTATGGAGAGATAATTGGCGGTAGTCAACGTATCGATGACCCTGAACTTTTGGAGGAGCGTTTCAAAGAACATGATCTTTCTGCACAAGATTATGCATGGTATTTGGATCTGAGAAAATATGGGTCTGTTCCACATTCCGGCTTTGGATTGGGATTAGAGAGAACAGTGGCCTGGATATGTGGATTGGAACATGTAAGGGAAACCATTCCTTTCCCACGTATGCTCAATCGCATGTATCCATAAATTGATTTTATCGACAAGGGGTTTGCAAATGAAGGGAAACAACGATAAGATGCGTACCACTTTGGTACAGCTTCTCCAAAAGGGTACGATAACGTTACCAGTTGCTTTGTTTACTCAATATAAACGCCTTGGTTTACGAGAGACAGAGGTTCTATTGTTAACACAGCTCCTTATTTTTCAAGAAAAAGAGAAAATCGCAGCACCGACTTTTCAAGAGCTTTCACAACGAATGAATCTAACCATACAAGAAATAGCAGATATGGTGGCTAAATTATCGAAAGATGGCTGGGTTGGCATTGGTTCAAGGGGAGAAAAAGGATATGATCTCTCCTTGATATATAAAAGACTTGTTTCTATGCTCGAAGAAGAGGATGAAGAGGTAGTACAAGTAGATTCAAACGAGCACTATCAAACCTTATTTCATTTGATAGAGCAGGAGTTTGGAAGACCTCTTTCTCCAAATGAATGTGAGCATATCATTAAATGGCTAGATGAAGATTTTTATCCTGAAGATTTGATTGAAGCAGCTCTCAGGGAAACTGTTTATTGTGATAAATTATCCATTCGGTATATGGATCGAATCTTAATGGAATGGGAAAGGCACCAAATTCATACTGTGGAACAAGCTATGGAGTTTTCAAAACGATTTAGACAACAGGAAGTTCCAGCTAAACCAAAACGTTCCACTTCTGAGTTTACTTTTTACAATTGGTTAGAAGGTTAACGCGATAAACCCTCCATAAACTTTTTATGGAGGGTTTATCGCGTTATTCAAAAATATCTCCAAACCATTTAGCTGTAGGTTTCCATACATGGTAATGCCACCAGCGGAATGGAGGGGCAATGATATGAAGGTATACCCAACGAGATGGTATCCATATTAGGTGCAAACTTATCCACTTTAGAGGAATCCATATTAAGTTAACTGTAATCCACTTTAGTGGTATCCAGAGTACATAGTACACTGCTTGCCCAAGCATTCGAAAAATCCAAGAAATAGCTGCACTCACCCAACGGGTAACTACAACGATTATTTCATACCATATCCAGCGTAGAATAGCGTAAATTCCGTGTTTCCAAAGCCACGTAACTGGAAAAATAATGAGGTAATATAAGATCGGATATAAAATGTGTTTCCAAAGCCAAACAAATAAATATCGCCATATAAACATGGCAATGGGAGATATCACGTAGTTCCATAACCAATTCATTGGCAACCAAATGACATAATACAAAGGATAGCCAATGATATATTTTATTAGGAATGTAAGAACTGGTTCCAGTATGTTCACCCATAGCCATTGACTAGGGATAGATAGAAGGTAAATCCATATCCATTCCAAGATTTTATAAATCAAATAAAATGGAAAATAAATCACAAATACTATGCCTCGTACGAGAGCTTTCAGCCCTTTCCCTATTTCCTCCATGCGTTCCTCCTTTGATGACTATTTATTGCTTTTTGGATTTTTGTGAAAAAAATATGCGGAAGTATTTAACTATGATAATAGAAAAAAGTTCATCCGAACAGGTAATTTAAAGGGATAAATGTAATAAATAGGATTTTATCCTCTTGTAGATATTTTTAATTGGGATTATTTCGAGTTGAAAGGTAGATGTTCTATTTACTTGTGAATTGCTGTTGTTTGTCTAAGTAATTAGATTAACGAAAAATATTATTCTGTTACTATTTGTTATTTAATATTATTCTGTCAAATTGTAAAATAGGAATGAATATGGATTAAGGAGGTACGGTTTCGTTTTGAATACCACACTGTTTTTTGTAAGGTCAGGAGAAACTGAATGGAATATAAAACAACAAATGCAAGGAAGGAAAGATTCACCGCTCACATCTGTTGGGATAGAGCAGGCGAAAACGCTGGCACAGCGTCTAGAACATATTCATTTTCATGGTATTTACTCAAGTGAGAGTAAAAGAGCTTGTGATGCCGCTTCTTATATATTACATAATCGTAAAATCAAGTTAAAACGAACAAATGATTTAATGGAAATGTCATTTGGTGATTGGGAAGGTCGTACCTTAAGTGATATACAACTTAATTACCCAGATGAATATCATTTATTTTGGAAAAAACCAAATGAGTATGAAGCAAAAGAAAGTAAGGGAGAAACTTTTATAGATGTGCAAGAAAGAGTGATCCCGTTTGTTCAAATTGTTGTAGAAAGACACGTAGGAGAAACTATTTTGCTTGTAACGGATACATGTGTAATTAAAACACTTTTCAATTTTTATTCAGGTGGAGACCTTTCGACATTGTGGGATAGTCCTAATTATGATAATACTAGTTCTTTCATTTTAGAATTTACTCCAAATGAAGTACATCTATCTTTTGAAGGAGAGCGATTAGGATAAGACAAAGAAAAGCAGTTGGAGCAATAGTTACCCAAAATAACGATGTGTTACTGGTTCATAAAGTAAGGTTGATGGATAGGATAAAAGGTTCAAAGGAAATAAAAGGGTATTGGGATTTTCCAAAAGGGGGAGCTTTGGAACAAGAACTCACATTAGAAGAATCCCTACAAAGAGAATTGTCAGAGGAAATCGGTTCAACTGATTTTACGATTGCAAAACAATTCTTTACACCAATTACTTTTCGTTTTTCTAAGGAGACAGCAGAGTCAATTGGTTATCAAAGACAGGAAACTACTATGTTTCATGTGCTTTTTCATGGTGATCGAACTGACTTAAAACCATTAGATAAAGAAATATCAGAAATCAAGTTTTTACCATCAGAACTTATAGTAGTATTTTATTTTAGTGTTCATACATAGTTTTATAAAATGGAAATACAACAATAAGAAAAAGAGGGAAGGAGTCCATCACTTTAGGTGAGGGCTTTTTTCCTTTTTACTGACCAAGATGAGAGAGATTGATGGAAAAAATGCACCTATAAATCCATCATTGACTGGGGCTAATTATTACTCTAGGGGATGGTAAATTAACGCATATTTGTTCAGAAAAAGGATGGAATTGGATATTTATCATTGATTTCTAATTTATTATATGCAAACAAGTTTGCAATAAAAACTTAATTTCCGATATAAACCATACTACAATAAAAGCGTTTCCAATTATACTGTACAAAAAAATATAGAAAGTGCAGTGAGATTAGATAAGTCATCAGAGCTATCTCTTAGGAGGTGGCTTTTTTATTGCAAAAAACGTTTGATCTAGAGTTAACTCTAGGCTCTATACTGAAGCAGGAACTATGAGGTGAGTAGATGGGTTTTACCATTGATTAGATCGCAGAAAACATAGGTTTGTCTATCCATACCTTGCGATATTATGAAAAAGAAGGCATTATGCCCATGTGAAATGAAACGAGAGTGGTAACCGTATTTATGAACCTGAAGATGTTGAAGTTCTTAAGTTTATTTGTTGTTTGAAGGAAACCGGTATGCGAGTAAAAGAAATTAAGAAATTTGTCTCTCTTCTTGTGATGGGAGACGAGCCAATGAGGATAGGGTAACCTTACTAATCAGGCAAAAGGAAAATGTTCAATCACAAGTAGATCAGTTACTATCTTACATTCAAATGTTAGATGGGAAAGTAGAGTTATATCAATCGATATTAGGAAGTAGTAGAAAAGAAAAACGAGTATAAGATAACCCTTATACTCGTTTTTTCCTATTTTGTTAGCTCGATTCCGTTTGGGTATTCAAGTTTTTTATTTGATTTTTTACTTTTGGAATCGGGATAACGTATTGATAATAGGGTACCTTTTCAAACAGTTTCAAGGAAAGGATACTGACTAGTAAATAAAAGAGAAACGTAAAGAAAATAGACGTTGGATTCCAAAAGAATTTTGGCATAAAAGTAGCGTAATAGATAAAGAGAGGATGCATTACATAGATCCCCATCGAGTACTCCCCGATAAAAGTTAACGTCTTATCTACAGCTTTCCACTGCCTGACTATTGGATATATCCCTATTAGTACTATGAAAAGAAGAGGGACACTGATCATATTTTCTAGCCGATATTCAGCAATTGTTTGGATACGGTAAAACGACCAAAGCCCATCCGCCATAACCAAGGAAGCAAGAACAAGATTTGTTTTCGGATGGGATTGTATCCAGTCTCGTATTGGTATCCAATACTGTGCGAGATATCCTCCTAAAATAAAATAATAGATCCAATTAAAGAGATATACTTTTTCCCAATGGAAATAGAGGGGCACTATTTTCAAGAAAATAAGTTGAACAAAGATCGAACTAACTAACATGATGTTCCATTGTTTTTTGCTATTTGACCATCTCTGAAAGAGGGGAAATACCAAATAAAATTGCAATATTAATGAAAAAAACCACAGATGATAGAATCCATTTCCAAGGTAGATCATGGAGTAAAAATAATCGATCGAAAATGTAAAATTACTATATCCGTTATAGAGTGCAGTAATGATTTGATAGAAAATGGTAAAGGCAACAAAAGGAATGATTACTTTACTCGTTCTTGATTTCCAGTAATGTTTTGCATCAAAACCTTTTTGTTTTTTGTGGTAGAACAACAGAAAACCACTAATCATAATAAACAAGTTAATTCCATAGCGACTGATCTGGTTGAAAAAGGAAGTGTACCATACATGGTGTTGATCGTGAATGTAATAATAGGAACCTGTTACATGGATGACTAGGATCATAAGGCAAGAGATGGCTCTGATCATATGAATCTCATAGAGGTAATTACTTTTCTGCAACAGACACACACCTTTTTACAATATTCACTTCTAACAAAAGGAAATAACAACTTCTTTTGTATGATTGAATGAGTTAGTTACGAACCTAACATATTATGAATAAATAGACAAATAGATTTGTAAAATCATTTCATCATGAAAAGGTGTGAAAATAGGAGTATAAAGAAGAAAATAGAGGATTTTTTGATTTTCATTTGGAATGTGAATATATTTTTAAAATCGAAATAAAGGGCAGAAGAGTGAAATTTAACCGAATTGAAATTAACCTCAAGAGAACATTACATGTATACTTGTAAGTAAGTGTTCCAACTATGGGCCAAGGAGTCTAAGTGAAGAGTCTCAAACAGTTCTTCCGAAGTACAACAAGGCAACTAGCTTGGCAGCTTGTGAAAAAACGAAAGCGGATTGTTTTCCTTCTGCTAGTGTGCGTAATTGTCGATTCACTGCTCGACCTCGTGTACCCCTTTGCTATGCAGCAATTGATCGATGGGGCTGGAGAAAAGCAGAATTATGGGAACATGACCATCATCTGGATTTTGATTTTCATGTTCTATGGTACGATCAATAAATTTTTTTTGACCATTGAGAAACAATGGAGAGAAGAACTTACTACAGATGTAGACATGGGTCTGCAAGGGTTTCTTTGGGAAAAGTTTCAGGATGTGTCTTTCCTCAAGATCTTTGCTCAAAAAGATCTTGAGGAGAAGACAAGCGGAAATTCTGATGAGTGTGAAACGAGAAACGAACACCAACTAGCTGGCAGTCTAGTAAGTTGGACCGACGAGGTCTCCCAATTTGTCTCTACTTTCTTCCCAGAACTGCTGACTAGCTTGCTCAGCTTCATCGCTTTGTGGTCGATGTGGAAGATGAACCCCTTGATTACCTGTATGTGTATTGCGGGTTTGGGGACGATGGGGCTGGTAGGATTTGTACTGAAAAAGTACACTCAGTTGAACAGACAGCTATTTCGATATCAGACCAAGCTTACAGGACAGACAGTAGAGTTTGTTCGACAGCTCCCTCTTTTTCAGCTATTTGGAGCTGGGAAGCGTGAAAAAGAGGCTTTTGACCGTGGTCGCATGGAATATCAGGTTCTCCGGGTTAAGACAATGTGGACAGCATTCAAGGGAATTACACTCGTTTCCAGTTTGTCAAACATGGTAATGAGTGGGATGGTTCTTCTCATTGGAATGTTCTATCTCCACATTCTGACGCTTGGTCAAGCGTTTCAATTCCTTTCTTACACCTCCATGTTCGAAATTGGGGTACAGTTTTTCTTTAGCAGTTTTGTCTCTGTATCGGAACTGACTCCCAGTTTGGAGCGTTGCGATGAGTTCCTTCATGAAGAAGAGATCGAAACTGTACCAAATGCGAAGCCTCTCGAAAGAGTAGAGACTATTGAGTTTGTGAATGTGACAGCTGCATATCCTGGTAGTAATAAGCCAGTGATTCGCAATGTCACCTTCACCATTCACTACGGTGAGAAGATTGCTCTCGTAGGTGAGTCGGGTAGTGGAAAGACTACCTTGATTTATCTGCTTGCTAGGCTAATCGAACCGATGTCAGGTGAAATTCGGATCAATGGTCTTTCGATCAAGGAATACTCCTTGGAGTCACTATGGGAGAAGTTTGCTTTTTGTCTCCAGGAAACAAGAATGCTCGACCGTTCGCTAGTCGATAATCTGAAAATTGCAGATCCTGATGCAACCGATGAAAAACTCCTTGAGACGCTTGCCTGTGCAGGTTTCAAGGTGAGGGACAGACGTTTCCTAGCGAAAACGGTTAGAGGCTCTGGCGGCGAGAAGCAACGCTTTAATGTTGCCCGAATGCTATTGAGGAAGTTTGCAGAGGTATTCATCTTCGATGAGTTTACGTCTGCACTTGATCCAATTATCGAAAGTCAGGTGAGGAAGAATCTCAAGAAACGACTCAAGGGAAAGACACAGATCATCATCGCTCACCGTTACTCCACGATTCGAGATGTGGATCGTGTGATTGTGATGGCCGATGGAGAGATTGTGCAGATCGGCACCCTTCCAGAACTTCTCAAGCAAAGGAAGGGGTTGTTCTACAAGCTCTGGAAAGAGCAAATGGGAAGGCTTACCGTGATCCAGATCATTCTTACTTCATTGGCACGGAAGCTGTTCCTGAATAAATGAACAGGTAAATAGGCTTGATTAGAACACTGTTCGGATCGCCGTAACCTGTTTCCGCCCCCGCTGGTGTTAATCAGTGGGGGCGAACACATTTATCACAATGGAAAAAAGCGATTCAAATATGAATCGCTTGATAAGATGAAACCTATTTAGTCGACAATAACATCGACATTTGTGCCAAATACAAAACGCAGAGTATGTTTACCAGCTTTGTAATAGACTTCAGTTCCATCTTCATAATGTTTCACTTTATTTGGTTTTCCTAGTGCTTGTCTCACTTCTTTTTCTGTAATGTTTTGAAATTTTCTATCCAAACTATCAACAGAGGTTACTTTATTTGCTTTTAGTTCAAACTGTATTTTTCTTTTTACATAAAACAATGTGTTTGCATCAGATTCTTCAGGTTTACCCCATTTTTTTACGATTGCGCTTCGAGTAGAGCCAAGGCCAAAGGATTCACTATTGATAACTTTTCCTTCCGTAGCTAATTGCTTCGTTTGTTTAATTAATTTTTGATGGTTCTGTTGTTGTGTATTTTGTTGGTGGGTGGATGTGATAGGGGATGCATAGGCATAGCTGATTTGAGATATGCCAGCTAATAGAGTTCCAACTGTGAAAGTAGTGGCAACAATAGTTTTAATTGATTTGTTCATGATATGAAAACCTCCAAAGAAGTGAATAGGCTTGATACAATACTTATTATAAAGATGTGAGAAAATAGAAAAAGGGTAAAAATAGGAGAGCAATTTTCCGCTTTTTTGAAAAGAAAATGTTTATTGTTCAAACTATTTTTCCATCCAATAATCAGTGTTATGTAACCTTTGACATTTCACGAATAAGAGTAATAGGTTACTTCATTTTATTCATAATATTTAAACTATTATCCGCCGATTGCTTGGCTACCGCGTCAGAAAGGTTTCTAGGTGAACTTAGGGAAGGTTAACCCTAAGAGTTGAATTCGGCCTTAAAGACCTTGTTGTAAGCAGAAGAATGATTTTAATATTTTGATTTACCGAAACGCTGGAATCGAGATGGGATTTAAATTGGAAACATTTAAAATGGATAAATAAAGATCTATCTTTCACTTTGTGTGCATGCAAAAAATAGCATTCGAAAGTAGAGGTATAATGCATCTAGATGAAATAAAATTTGAGAAGTTTGGAGGAAGAAAATGATTCGCTATCTAAGCATCTTTGTCCTATTCATCATAGGATTTGGAATTAGTGAGTACTATGGTGTTATCTGGCATAACTCTATTTTTACGGTAGGTTATGAAGTGAAAGGATTGGATGTATCTCATCATCAAGGAAAGATTGATTGGAAGCAGGTAAAGGAGGTGGGGAAATATAATTTTGTCTTTATAAAAGCAACAGAAGGCAAGGATTATGTAGACGATCGATTTATTTATAACTGGAAAGAAGCTAAAAAGCAAAAGATTCTAACTGGTGCCTATCATTTTTTTTCGATGCAGAGCAGTGGAACGGAGCAAGCAACTCATTTCAAGAATATTGTGCCTGCCCAGTCGAATAGTTTGCCTCCAGTGATTGATGTAGAGATAGCTCTCTATCATGACAAAAAGAAAGTAAGAGAAAATTTGCAGGCAATGCTTAAGGAATTGGAAAAAACATATCATAAAAAGCCAATTGTTTATGTAACATATGCAACCTATCATACATACATGGAACATTACTTTGAAGATTATCACATATGGATTCGAGACATTTGGAAATATCCCTCGATAGATAAGGGTAAATGGATACTATGGCAATATCACAATCGAGGGCATGTCGATGGTATAGCAAGTTTTGTAGATATAAATGTATACAATGGTGAACTCACAGAATTACAGCATTTAAAGTGATTACATAAAGATTTCCCATAATCCCATACCAAGAAGTAACATTCCTGCTATAGAGCTGGCAAATTTACTAAGCCAAGAATACGATAAACGAAATCCCATATGAACTCCGATCATCATCGTACAAAAGGACATACATCCTACTGCTAATCCAGACCACAAAGGGGATACACCAGTGATTCCTCCGCCAATTCCAACTCCAAAGCAATTTAAGGAAAGAGCGAAGCCTAATAGGAAAGATTCTGTTGATGAGATGACTTTGTTATTATCTGTATCTGCTCTTTCTGGATTATCTAAAATTTGTTGAAGATAGTTCCCTTGTTCTGTTTTTTGATGGGATTTCATGATCCGTTGCCAGTCGTTCCATATTGTCCATGCTCCTAAAGCAAAAAGGATTGTTCCACCTCCTATATGTGCTATATTCGGATCAATATAAGCACCAATCAAACTTCCGACCGTTACCGAAAAATAAGTAATCATCGCCCCGATCATGGCGATGATTATATTAGATTTTATGGGAATCTTAGTAGCTTGCACACCATAAGCAACACCGACACCAAGGTTATCTAAATTTGCAGCAACTCCAATCAACATAATGGTTAACCATTGCATATCCAACACCTCCTGGGTTTCTGGACATTTGTATCAGGATATGCAATGGTTAATAAAAGTTGAAAGGCAAAATATGGTACAGTTTGTTCTTCGTTATGCTTGTCATTCATATAATGTGTCATCAAATAAAAATGGATGGATGAGCTATGCTGTTTGTACAATTTATTTTTGGTTTATTGATCAAAACGTTTGGACTAGCTCTAATTATTCGCTCCCATTTGGGTACTGGTGCATGGGAAGCATTTTATATTGGCTTGTCGAAAAATACGGGACTATCCATCGGTTTTTGGATTATTATGGTTGGATTTCTACTTATCTGGTGTAATGCTTGGTTATGGAGACGAAAACCGACCTACTCTTCTTTTGTTACCATTGCTATTGTAGGTTTATTTATTGATTGGTGGTTAGGTTGGTTAGAAATAGCACCCTATAGTCTTCTTTCACAAATGGCAATGTTTTGGATTGGTTTATTCATAGCTGCAATGGGAGCATCTCTTTACTTACTATCTAATTTTTCACCAACACCTATTGATCAGTTGATGTTAGCATTGTCTCATCGATTTCAAGTTTCCCTTATGTCTGCTAAAACAATCGGTGAACTCTTTGCCCTAGTATTTGCCCTTGTTTTTCATGGATCAATTGGACTGGGAACGGTTATATTCACCCTTCTCTTTGGTCCGCTTATTCAATTTTTTATGACCGGATGGAAAAAAATAAGCAATAACCGTGCAGGGTGAATATAAAACCCGTGTTTTATTAAAAAAATTACAAATTATAAACTCTGAAAAATAGTATATAATAATTATGCTTGTATTTTTTGTGAGGAGGCAGTATTAATGCTGAAGATTGGTATCATATTAGGGAGTACAAGACCAGGTAGAGTAAGTCCACAAGTTGGGAACTGGATAAAGGAAATCGCGGATAAGCGTGGAGATGCAAGTTATGAAATCGTAGATATAGCGGATTATAAATTACCCTTTTTTGGTGAGCCTGGAGGCGAAAAGCAGACAGAAGCATGGACCAATAAATTGGATAGTTTGGATGGCTTTGTATTTGTGACTCCTGAATACAATCACAGCATAACTGGTGCATTAAAAAATGCATTGGATTTAGCCCGTGACGAATGGAATAACAAGGCAGCAGGGATAGTTAGTTATGGATCAACTGGAGGTGCTCGAGCAGCGGAGCATTTAAGAGGGATACTTGGTGAATTATTCGTAGCAGATGTAAAAACGCACCCAACTCTATCTCTATTTACCGACTTTGAAAATTTCAGTGTCTTTACACCAGCTGAACTTCATTTGACCAATATCTCTCTGATGCTGGATCAAGTAGTTGCTTGGAGCGGTGCATTAAAAACGCTTCGTTCATGATATATCAGAGGTCGTGGTATCAATCACGATCTCTTTCTTTTGTTGAAAGGAATACTCTGTTAAATGAAGGTAAACCCTTATTAATTAAGGAAAGACAGATGCTATCCTTCTTTAATTAGTAAGGGTTTTTACTTTTTCTTGCTTTTGATAGTAATGAATCAGAAATTCTTGAAATTTATGTGCGGATTTAGATAAATATCGATCTTTCATCCAGACAAGTTGGAAGGTGCGTTTACATACAGGTTCCTCAATAGGTAATAAGATGATTTCAGGATGGGTAACGGCTTGAGTTAAGAAAGCAACACCAATTTCTTTTTGTACAAAGCTGCTAACTGCTGATAATTCTTCCACTTCGCAAACAGTTTGCGGTGTGAATTCGGCTTCCTTACAATAATTGTCCGTGATTTGTCGAAAGTGGTTTCTGGTAGGTAAGCTAATAAAGTCTTCTTCTGCAAATTCAGCGAGACGAACACGTGACCGATTTGCAAGTTTGTGAGATTTGGGGACTCCCAGAAATATTTCTTCCGTAACAAAAGGGTAGCAAATTAAAGCATTGTTATCTATTGGCAGAGATGTGATGTAAAAATCAATGTCTCCATTTTGCAAAAATGTTTGGTTTTGTATTTCGGAGTATGTTTGTTTAATTAGTAGTTTATTATCTGGAAACATGGTTAAAAAAGATCGGACTAACTCTGCATCACATTGGTGATCGGTAGAAGCTAATATCACTCGTCCTTGAATTAGATTGGCTTGATCTGCTATTTGTTGTTTTCCTTCCTCAAGTGCTGTTAATGCAATTTCCACTTGTTTTAAAAAGATTTGTCCATATTCATTTAGGCGAATTTGACGTTTTTGTCGGTCGAATAAAGGGACTCCTAAATCATTTTCTAATCTAGCGATTGTTTTGCTTAGGGCGGGTTGAGCAATACGGAGTTCTTCTGCTGCGCGTGTAAGATGACCAAGTTGTGCAACTTTGCGAAAATATTGAAGCTGTAGCAGCTCCATAGTGTTCACCTCATTCATATACCAAATGGAATGTATCTATATATAAATATATATTTTAATTTATTCTTTTTTCATTGTACCATATAAGCAATCAACAAGTTGTATAAACAGGAGCGAAATAAAATGAAAAAGTATGTTTCATTTTAGGATTCATTCAAACAATATTATTAAGAATATTATAAAAATAATAAGGGTGGTTAGAATGAAAAATTTATCTATTTATTTATTGGCAATTGGCACCTTTTTAACAGGTACTTCAGAAATGATTGTAGCTGGAATTGTAAATATTATCGCAAAAGATCTTCATATAACCGTTGCCTTAGCAGGTCAGTTGGTAACAGCATTCTCGCTTGCTTTTGCGGTAGGTACACCCATAATCGTCACGATCACTTCACGTATGGAAAGAAAAAAAGTATTGCTAGGTTCACTTGGTTTATTTTTAGTTGGTAACCTGATATCTAGTTTTCCTCTTCCTTATTTTATTTTGTTGGCAGCAAGGGTGATTCTGGGAGCAAGTGCAGGTGTATTCATCGTTGTAGCAATGAGTGTGGCCAGTAAATTGGTCTCAGCAGACAAAATCGGAAATGCCATAAGCACTGTTTCTCTTGGATTTGGAACAGCTTTAGTGTTAGGTGTACCAGCAGGAGTAGCCTTAGCAGGGTGGCTGGGCTGGAAGTCGATCTTTATTCTGTTGGCAGTTTTTAGTCTCCTTATTATGATTCCATTGACAAAATTGATACCTTCTCTAGAAGGAGATGAGCCTATTTCTATTCGACAACAACTGTCTATCTTGAAAAATGGCAAGATTTTCAATGGATTACTCATTTTCTTCTTTTTGATCGCTGGTTATGGTTCAAGCTATACGTATTTAACCCCTTTTTTACAAGAAAATCTTCATCTTGATATGAATACGATTAGTTTGAGCATGTTGGTTTTTGGGATCTTTTCTATCATAGGAACTCGATTTGGTGGGTATGGCTCAGATAAATGGGGAACATCGGTAACTATTATCTACAGTGTCTTATTTCATGCTGTTTTCTTAATTACTTTACCTCTCTTTACGGATTCTTTATATGTAACCTTAATTTTAGCAGCATTGTGGGTTGGTGTTTCCAATATAACGATTCCTTCTTTGCAAACGTATTTTATCCAGCAGTCTCCACAGTCCTCGGAACTCGCATTGAGTGCAAGTTCTTCTATGGCGCAATTAGGACTAGCTACAGGTGCTGGAGCAGGAGGTTTGTTAGTAAACGCTTTTGGCACAGTTTCTTATAATCCTTGGTTTAGTGCCCTTGCTGTCATATTGGCTTTTATAGTAACAATATATATGTTTTCTTCCCAGTCAAAAGTTGTATCGCAATAAGATAAGAAATGCGCAAATTTAGTGGTTTCGTTATAATTTCAATATCAGGAAAAGTAAAAATAGGGGGAATAGAATGGGTATTAATATTTTTTCATCAGATTTCAAAGTGAAATCACATCTAGCCTATGCGAAGATGAGAAAAGAACAACCGATTTATCCAATTACACTACCAGGTGGACTTCGAGGTTGGTTAGTAACCAAATATAGACATGCACAAGAGATAATGAATGATCCTCATTTTATAAAAGATCCGCATATCTTTCCTGAACAAAATAATTATCAATTTTTTCCTGATGACTATCGAGAATTTTTTATGAGTCATTTATTGAACACTGATTTGCCGGATCATACCCAGTTGCGTAGATTTGTTCAACCTACTTTTACTCCACAAGCTATCAATCGACAAAAACAAATGATTGAAGAGCTTGCCACTAAACTAATTGATGACATAGAGAAACAAGGCAAAGAATTTTGTTTGATTAAAGATTTTGCATTTCCTCTGCCATTTCTTGTTATAGCCCAAATGTTAGGTATCCCGAGTAAGGATATGCGGGATTTTCAAAAATGGTCCAATATCATGATAGAGGCCATCAATGATCCAGCAGCTATGAAAGCAGGAGAACCCTATTATAAGCTCTTCTTTTCTTATCTGAAAAAATTAGTAGCGATCAAAACAGCCACACCTGAAGAAGATCTTATATCAGCATGGATTCAAGCTAGAGACGAAGGAGAAAAATTATCTCAAGATCAGTTATTCGGGATGATCCTTTTACTCATTTTAGCTGGTCATGAAACGACTGTTAATCTAATTGGGAATAGTATACTTGCTTTGATGCAATACCGAGAACAATGGGATGAACTAATACAAGATAATAAGTTGATTCCTTCTGCTATGGAAGAAGTGCTTCGCTTTTATAGTCCGATTGAGATAGCTACTGCACGATGGGCTAAAGAAGATATAGAATTTGAAGGACAACAGATTCGCCAAGGAGATACGGTCTTTATCGTATTAGCCTCTATAAACCGAGACGAAGAATTGGTATCTGATGGAAATATTTTTAATATCCATCGAAAACCGGTAAAACATATGGCTTTTGGACACGGGATTCATTATTGTCTTGGTGCACCGCTTGCTCGATTAGAGGGAGAAATCGCCCTAAAAGTATTAGTAAACCGTATGCCAAACTTGTCATTGACAATTACAGAAGAACAACTTTCCTATCGTCCGGGGTTTTTATTAAGAGGATTAGTAGGATTACCGGTTCGCTATTAATAAAACTCTTTTTCTTCAGTCTGAATAACCCAACTACGTTCCATAGTTGGGTTATTGTTTTTTAACGCAATGTTTGGACAACCTTTTCTAAATGTAACTTTCTCGAGGCTTTGAAATATACTACTGCATTGGAAGGGACTCTATTTTTTATATGTGTAATCATTGGTGTGTGACGATAGTATGAGAATACTTTATTTGGATTCATGCCATTACGGATAGCACTCAACGCTATTTTTCTTCCTAATATTCCAATCGTAATCAATTGATCAATATTTAATTTTGCGACATACTGACCAATGGAGGCATGAGATTTGTCAGAAATATTCCCGAGCTCCAGCATGTCACCCAGTACAGCAATTTTTGGTCGCTTATATGAGATTTGCTGTAATACATTTAATCCAGCTTTCATAGCAGTTGGATTTGCGTTCCAGGCATCATTGATAAGCGTACGACCTTTTTTGGAAGATAGTACTTGTAATCTCATCTTTGGTGTTCGAAAACGTGCCAACCCACGTTGGATATTGGTTAAAGATATCCCCATGCTTGTAGCAACACCAATTGCAGCTAACGCATTATAGACATTATGTTTTCCATAAGTAGGGATGAAGATGTTTGCTTTTTTGGATTGAATGATCACATCAAATTGAATCCCTTTTGCAGAGTATTTGATGTTTTCTCCTCGAATATAAACATTATCACTCAGGCCGAATGTTCGTATTTTTGCTTTCGTTCGTTTTAGATCGAGACGTTTGGAACGTTCATCATCTGCATTGATGTATAAAACCCCACCAGAACGCACACCTTCCACTAACTCTTGTTTTGCTTTTACCACACGATAGAGCCCACCTAAACTGCCAGCATGGGCTTCGCCCACATTGGTGACAACTCCAATATGCGGTTTTACGATATTACACTGCCGTCGAATATTATTTAAACTTTTCATACCAATTTCAAGTAAAAGTAAGTTGTGTTGATCATTTAGGCGAATAAGGTAATTTGGTAAAAAGGAAAATGTATTAACGTTCCCTTTATGCCAATAAATAATAACACTAAATTTTCGGATAAACAACCAGGGTAAATTGGTCGTTTCGTTGATGTTCTTCTTTTTTATATGTACATTTTTCGAGTACGCTTTTTAGTAAGGAATTTTTTTGTGCTGGATCATCTAATTGATCGTAAATTTCCAACACATGCTTCACACGAGGGATGATATCTTTTTTTGCTTTTAGTCGTTCTTTTTCTTTCGATAGTTCATTCGTGGTCTTTAGTATCGTTGAATGTACTTCAATGATTCGATTAGCAACATGTTGTGATCGTTCTAGATAGGTATCCTCATCATAAATCCCACGCTCTAATAGATCATGTAATCGACCTTTTTGGGATTCCAAGTTCTTTAATTCTTGATTCAAATTATTTAGTGTCGTTTCTTTTAGTTCCAAAATAGAACTTTCGTTATGTGGCTGGTCGGATGAATTCCATTTTAACTCGTATTGTTCTAACCACTGATGAAGTACTGAAATTACCCTATCCTCCACATGAGAAAAACGTGTACTTCTGTTTTTGCATTGCTTCCTCTTATAACAATAGATGTGGGGGGGCTGCTTCGAAAATGTTTTTAATGTCATCGATGATCCACAGTTTTCACATTCAATCAGTCCAGCCAATGGATTTGCAATCTTATTCGAAGACTTGTGGGGGACATGACTCCTATTCTTTAGGATATTCTGTGTTTTTTTGTACATTTCCATTGAAATGATGGGTTCATGTTTACCTTCTACATCAATCCAGTCTTCTTGTGGTCTTTTAACAGAGCCTAGTTTGTTATTCTTTGTTTGAGAAGATTGTGTTTTTTTCCATTGTATCCGGCCAGCATATGCAGCATTTTTTAAGATGTTTCTCACCAAGTATCCATTCCATAACTTATCTTCATAAGTTCGTATTCCCTGGGCATTCAATACATCAGCAATTCTACTTGATCCCAGTCGCTCATTAGGATCATCATTTGTATATAATTCAAAAATCATTTTCACAATTGGAGCTGTTTCTTCATTTGGAACTAAATAACGACTATTCGTATCTTCTTTCACTTTGTAACCATAAGGTGGACGAGTTGCAATAAAGTTTCCTTCCTCAGCTGATCGGATACGTCCACCTTGTAGACGACGAGTAATAATTTTTAATTCCTTTCGAGCCATAAAAGCTTCGAATTCCGAGTATTCTTCATCCCATTCATCATGAAGATCATAGCTTTTACGTGGTGTAATTATCTTTGTATTGGAATTTCGAAACGTTTCTAAGATTAGACCTTGTTCCTTCATGTTTCCACGCCCTAGACGGTCCATGTCCATAACCAGAACAGCTTCATATTTTTCCGCTTCAATTTCTTTTAGCAATTCCATCATCTCTGGGCGATGGAGGAGGCTTTCTCCTGATGCGATTTCCTGTCTGATTTTAACGATATTTAGATTTTGCTGTTCCGCTACTTGCAGTAATGCCTTTTTATGTTTTGCGAGGGTTTCTCCTTCGCCTCGTGCTTCTGCTTCAATATCACTTCTCGATTTCCGGAGGTAAATAGCTACTCGTTCCATTAAGAAAATTCACACCTTTTGAATGATAAATAATGAGATTGTCCTCAGGATGGGATTGCATACGATTTACAGAGGTGATCCATATGCAAGATCATCAATATAGCCAAGTATATCAGATAGGAGGTACAACGATATATGTTGTTGCCCCGCAAATTACGGATGAAGAGAGAATAAAAAGATTAGAAGAAATAAAGAAACAAATATGGTTATTATGGATGAATATGATATCAGAAAAATAAAAGCGATCTTGTTTATTAATATCACTATAAAAGGATTTTCTCATTCATTCAAGTTGGTACAAACTGAATATAAAGACAGCAAAAGGGAGATGGTTAAATCACTGTTACTGGTTCAATTACTCTAACTTCCCATATTGAAATAGATATTATCACGATTAGGAAGCAGAGAAGACCGCATAGAAGGTTGCCGACAAGATCCAAGGGAAGGGGAAGGACGGCAAGTGATCCCCCGGCACAGTGGTGCTAGGTGTTCGTAGTAATATTAGCGGATACTGAGCGTCCGTCGTGTTTTAATCAAAATAAGAGTTGTTATTGTTTATAGAGGTGCATGGATGAAAGAGTGGGCAAGGTTATTTTATAAAGGGAAAGCATGGCGCAACAGTTGTTATGCTTATTTTGTTTCGATATCGTTGATAGATCATGTTTCAATATAAATTAGGTGCTGGGTGGTGAACGAATGCTCACCACCCAGCGTATGTCAGAGAGGGATTCGAGTTTTATTTCTCATTCCCCTGAGTGTTGTCCTCGGAAGTACCGCTGGAGTGCCCCTCCTCGTTGTCCCTTTCATGGGACAACTTAGACGGATGTACCCGTCCGATGGAGATGGCACCAAGACCCTTGGTCTCTTCCTCTGACATTTGTGGTCTCCTTTCTGTTCGGTAACAGACCACATGTTGATAATAAAGAAAAGAATGTATATATACAAGTTAATATATTGTAAAAGTTTAGATTGGAACGATAGGAATACTTGAAGATAATGAACTTGATATCCTATACATTTCTCCAGAGGGCATGAAAAGAGTATTCCGAGAACATACAAAGCAGTTTTTTCATCCATGTTATGATGCTGATAAAAAATTTTATATTTACAACAAACCTCATCGAGCGGAAGACAACAATAGTCACACTCCTGAGTAGTTTGAAGCGCTGGAAAAATCGCTTCAAACAGATGCCAAAACCATTTGGATCGGTTACAAAAAGCTCCTGTGAATGCCGATACTCCAGGAATCATCAAGACAATTAATCGATTGAATGAAATTCGCGCTTTAGGTGCGGAGCAGTGGAAATTCTAAACTGGTTTATATTACAAACATGGGTGTTGTACATAGAAATAACTTTAGTAATCAGGACTGGCATATACTTCTATCAACAACTCTAGTAAAAACAACCTTTGTGTGTTTTTACTAGAGTTGTTGTTTTTATGTATGGATCTTTTCGAGGAAGTTGACCTAACCGAAAACCCTAGAAGTATTTATCACATAATAATCTTTACTAATTTTGTTATCTTGCTATTACATTCTAAAAGCCTTATTTTTTCTTATTTATGGGGTTATAGTGTTAGTTATCAAGAATATTGCTAAATAGGAGATGATAAAAATGGTCCAAGATATAAAAACACGTGTCAAAAGCTTAAATTGGGATTCAATTCAAAACGAATTAGATGATCAAGGATTTGCAAAGCTTTCAGCGATTTTAACAAAAGAGGAATGCGACTCCATCATGGAACTTTATAGTGTGGAAGAGTCATACAGAGCGACAATCAATATGACGAGATATCGCTTTGGGAATGGGGAGTACAAATATTTTTCCTATCCATTACCTGACATCATTCAAAGTTTAAGAGAGTCCTTTTATCCAGAGTTGGCCAAAACAGCAAATCGATGGTTGGGTTATTTAAAGAAATCAGAACAGTTTCCGGATCATCTTCAAGATTTTTTGAAAACATGTGAAGAATATGAACAAACCAGACCGACACCCTTAATTTTAAAATATGAAACAGGTGGGTTTAATTGTTTGCACCAAGATTTATATGGAGAGGTGTTTTTCCCATTTCAAGTAGTATTTGTAATAAATCAACGAGATAAAGACTATACGGGTGGTGAGTCTTTATTAGTGGAACAAATTCCTCGTGCTCAGAGCAGGGGACATGTGATTACTTTAGAACAAGGCAGTGCGCTTATCTTTCCTACTAACCATAGACCTGCTCTTGGCAAAAAAGGATATTACAAAAATAAGGTTCGTCATGGAGTAAGTACAGTTATTTCTGGAGAACGATATGGTCTTGGAATCATTTTTCATGATTCCAAGTAGGTATTAAATTTCAATATCTTGCTATTTTATTCCTAGAATCATCCATTTTGAATTTATAGGGGATATACTGTAAGGAGAGGTGAAGTAAGTGCCGGACAGTACTAATAATAAATACCAAGAGAGTCTTGATTATGGAATTTCGAATGACGCGAAAATCATGACAGACGATAAGTGGCAAGCAATTATAGATAATGATGCATCGTACAATGATCAATTTTTCTATGCTGTAAAAACCACGGGGATTTTCTGTAAACCATCTTGCAAATCCCGTGTTCCAAAAAAAGAAAATGTATGTATTTTTCAAAGCGCAGAACAAGCTCTCCATGCAAATTTTCGCCCTTGTAAACGTTGCAAGCCTACTAATGAGAAATTGCCTGATAGTGAGTGGGTTGCTCTTATCACTGAATACATTGATAAAAATTTTACAGAAAAATTAACTCTAGAAACGTTAGCATATATTGCTCACGGGAGCCCCTATCATTTGCATCGAACGTTTAAAAAAATTAAAGGCATCACACCAGTTGAATATATCCAACAGGTTAGATTAAACGCTGCTAAAGAGTATTTGGTTCACACAAATAAAGCGATTGGGGATATCGCCATATGTGTAGGTATGCCTAACACGCCCTATTTTATTACTTTATTTAAAAAGAAAACCGGACATCCACCAGCGCAATTTCGTCAAATGAGTAAAATGGAGGAAATGTAAAATGGAATCAAAGAATAAACCAACCCTTTATTGGTCTTTGCTAAAGTTTAAGGATTTGAATTTTTATATTGCATCAACATCTAAGGGACTTGTGTTTGTTGGTTCACAGAACAAACCATTCGAGGAATTGTCTGAATGGGCTAAGAAACACTTTACGGGAAGTCCTCTTGTTGAAGATGGTGAAAAAGCTTGAACCCTATGCAGATGAAATTACCCAGTATCTAAAAGGAAAACGGAAAACCTTCACTGTTCCATTTAATTACAATGGGACAGCATTCCAGCTTGCAGTTTGGAATGCACTTTGTGAAATTCCGTACGGACAGACTAAGTCTTATTCAGACATTGCAAATTATATAAATAAACCAGCAGCTGTTCGAGCTGTAGGTGCGGCGATTGGGGCTAATCCAGTATTAATTACTGTTCCCTGTCATCGTGTAGTAGGAAAGAATGGATCATTAACCGGCTATCGTGGTGGATTAGAAATGAAGACACTGCTTTTGGATTTGGAAAGACAAGCATTATCCAACAAGGAGTGATTATTGCCTTACAATGAATGGAAAGGAGGTTCCGTCATGAAAAGTGAATTGTTCTATAAAAACCCAAAAACCATTCTTAATAAAGGTACAGGCTTTCTTTCTGGGTATACTCATTCACTAAATCCTTATACAGGTTGTTCGTTTGGGTGTTCATATTGTTATGTACGCCAAATGCCTGTATCCCTCTTTCGAGAAGGGGAATGGGGAGATTGGGTTGATGTTAAAAACGGAGCTGCGAATTTATTAAGCAAGGAGCTTCATCGCGCCAAAGCCAAAGGGAAAGTAACCATATTTATGTCATCAAGTACAGACCCATATCAACCCATAGAGCATAAAGAAAAAGTGACGCGATCTTTACTAGAGGTTATGATAGAAGATCCCCCTGACTTTTTATTAGTACAGACAAGAAGCCCACTTGTAAGTCGAGATATCGATTTGCTGCAGCATTTAAAAGATAAAGTCCGGGTAAGTATGACGATTGAAACGGATTCGGAAACGATGCGTAAACATTTTACTCCAAAGGCACCTCCTATTCAGGCACGCTTTAAGACATTGGTAAAATTAGTGGATGCGAAAATACCGACCCAAGTGGCGATAGCACCCATATTACCGAGTGGGGACTATTTTCCTGAGAAATTGAAGACATTCGTCGATCGGATATGTATTGACGACTACTTTATGGGCGATGGCAGTGGAGGAAAACGCACAAAAAAACTTGGAATTGAAAAAAAATATGCACAACTTGGTTTAGAAGAATGGTATGGGCCGCAAGCTATTAGAAAAGTATATAAGAGATTTATAGGTGTCTTTCCGGAAAATCAGATTTATGTGAGCCAGACAGGGTTTGAGCCGTAAATATTACAGGATGTGATTACATGTGTAAAAAAAATGCGGAAGGTGCTGAAAATGGAAATGAAAAAAAGACATTTACACTGCTAGGTCCCGATATGCGTCCATATCAAAGTAATACACCAGGTATTTTTGGTGGGTATCGACGGGGGAAATTATATGGTAAATTAGATTGTCCTTCAACACTTCGAACTATAGCAAAAGGTGGATACGTGAAACATCGCGTGTTTTTTGCCGATGAACAGGCGGCTATATCAGCAGGTTTCAGGCCATGTGCAGTTTGCATGCCTGAAAAATATGCACAATGGAAGAAAGAGAAAAGAAAAAGATAAGAGAAATAATGAAATTGTATAAAACACGTGACAAAAAGTTCAGGTTTTTGTAAATAGAATCGCAATGATACACTAACGTACACATTTCATATGCCAACTTGTATCAATTTCATTGCCCTCTTTTTACTTTCTTATCCTCGTTTCATACTGCGGATGAGATTTTTTGTTTCTTTATCCACACGATTAGATTCCGTAATTTTTTGCAAGGCTTTATTATATGTAAAATCATCAAATGTGTTGTTTCTCAAATATTCCATTGTCGAATCGGGAAACTTCACATAACTGATGGAGACAGCCCATGCAACCGCCATTTTTGCATAAAACCCTTCATTCTTTACACAATCCAGGAGATTCAGCACTCTGTCGATGTATTCAGTCTCGATATAAAAGACCAGGAGCATAACCACTCCAAATCGTATCTCATATTCTTTCTTTGAAGATAGATAGGGCTGTAAAAACTCCCATACACACTCTTTATTTTCCTTTGTAAATTTTAGACCTGTACAAAAGCTATCACATACCGACCAATTATCAATTTTTGGCACGAACGAAGCCACATAAGACAGGAGTTCTTCAATATCCGTCTTAACATAGCCAATGACCATACCTTGCAGCATGATTTCCTCAAAATATTCATCTTTTGCAGTTTCAAGGTAAGTTCGCCAGTCCCCCTTTGCAATTTTTTTTGCTATTTTACGAAGCTCTGGGCCGAACACCTAATACATTGTTAATAGTAGGTATAAGTGCGGCCGAAAATTTCTGATAGTCTGTATCAATGAGTTCAAAGATTTGTTTTCTAATTGGATTTTCCATTGTTACACTCCTGTTAGCTTGAATTCGGTAACTTTATGAGCTAAGCTTTGTTGTTATTCTAACAGTTATACTATAACTGATTCTTTTTTGAAAAAGCCAAGAAATGAATATAACAGCAAGATATCGAAATATTATTGATGCAGCAATAACACTTAGTAATTGACCGGTGAAAATGTTCCTCTTGCAAATGTATTCATTTTCTTGTCGGAATCCCTTAATGTTGTAAATCCACATTTTCCTTATTTAGTTGCTCTTGCCAACTGTTTCAGTTTGGTAGGAGAGAGATATTTTTGCAATGTCTGTGAAAATAAATGAAATTCTTCTTTGGTGGATAGATTCATAAAAAACACGCCATCCTTTCCTTTTTTAAATCATTAAAGAAAGAATAGTGTGTTTTTTTGTTTTGGGTGAATGTTCTATTTTATATTAATCGAGCTTTTTAGACTGGGAATCATTCCAAAATTGATTTGGATCCGGCCACTCGCAGACGGAGGGTCTTCTACACCCTCTGCAGTGATGTAGACCGATACATCATTATTCTGCAAAATCTAGCAATTGCCAGACGTCTTAATTGACAGGTACTCTACCCTCCACCCATCCAATATAACTATAGTATACGAAAACAAGAATTTTCAAGTTAATTATTTATGAATTCTAAAAATACATATGACAATGGGAAGTGTGATGCTCTGAACTAGACATCTAGTAGGATAGCTAGTTTACTTTTCTTAGCTTGATAGAACCAGCAAACGGCTACTGAGGGGAAACGGAATCATATTATGGAATCTATCTGATGACATAAAAAAAGAGGGGATTATCCCTCTTTTTCACACTCTCTAAGTTTGTAGCTCGGTAAATATAAGGTTCAAACTTTCTTCTGTCGTGTTCCATTCGTTTGGGCTCAGGATAATTTTTTCGATGGTAAGCACTCCCTTTTTTAGATTTATCAACATTTTTCACTTTCTAAATTTGTAACTCAGCCACTTTAAGACTAAGATTATCTTCCGTTGTGTTCCATTCGTTTGGGGTTTGGGTAGTTATAGTGATTATCTTTCCGGTAGGAAACACTCCCTCTTATAAGTTTACCAACATTTCTATTATATCATTTATTCAAAACAGTTAATATTTTTCTGGGTAAATCCTGTATTTTTGCATTTCTTCTCGAAAAGGTGTAATATCGAATTTTCAGAAATTGGTTATTTTTTCCTAACTCCTTATCTTGGGATGATGAATATGAATAGAGGCTATTTGATTTTTGCAATAAGCTTGATCTTCCTTTTCTAGGCGATGACTATGTCAAACAGGGTTACGGAACCGACTCACGGATTGAGAGGTCGCGCTGGAAAATAATCTCAGTCACCAAAGGATGAATGATAGTTCTTATTTAGGACATCATAAAGTCAAGAGTACATAACGATTAAGCCCAACCATATATACCTTCATAAGGTGTATATGAGGTGAGCGAAGATCATGTAAGATATTCAACAGATATCTTGCATGATTGACCGAATCATTTCGAATGGGCGATAGACTGTTTGGCTATGGTTTTCAACCATAACCAAACATCTATCGACTCATCGTAATGCTAGGTAGATCGTTATGTACTCCTATTTGTATTTGTAGAGCTATTACACCAATTGTCGTTTTTTATACGACTTAAATTTGCAGTAGCTCAGTTAGGCAGATGGCATATGCGAGCTGGACAGGTACAAGTTGAAAACATAAGGAATGTATTACTTTCATATATAGATATACGACTTAGTTAAAAAGATGAGCCCTACCGACTACCGAAAGACGAAACACCGAAACGTTTCGGTAAATCGATGCCTCCAAGAGCTGAGGGTTGGAAGTTTACCATTTGAGTTAGGTAATTTTTCACGAATTCCTCAGGTGATCATCCAAATGGATTTGAGGAGATTTGAAGTTCCTCAATTTTTTATTTAATTTGGTATAAAGTGAATGATTATGTATTTAGATTACCATCAGTTCGAACCATACGAAAGTGCTGACGTAGTATGGATGCTACCATAGCGGTAGTCGTTGATTTTCCCGCACTTCCAGTTATACCAATTACTTTTGGATGGAATTGTTTCCAGTTCCACAAAGCCATTTTCCAGTAGGCTGCATAGGGGTCTTTTGCTCGTATTATAGCTACACTTGCAGGGATACCTTTTGCACTGAAATGATTAGGAATAACAACAGCAGCTGGTCGTACTTTTTGAATTGCTGCTAGTTGTTTTTCCCACTTACTCTGTTTGGTGTAAACATAGATTTGATGGGATTTCAATGAACGAAATCTGGCAAAGTTTATTTCATGAATAGGTAAGTTCGGTTTACCAGACAGTAATTTTCCTTTCATGATGTTTACAGCTTTTCCGAGAGTAGTAGCCCTCACTTTTCTCCCTCCCATATTTCTCTCTTCTGCGCTATCTTATTCGATCAAGTGAAAAGTGGAGATGGGTAAGTACCCAAATTGTTGAGAAAGTTTAACAATGGATCATGGCATTTAGAGATAACAGGTGTTAAGATAGAAAACGATGTATGATGAAGAGAGGAGGAGTCCTTATGAGTGGTTCCCAATTCTTTCAGATTTTTTTATATGCAAATAACTGGGATATTGTTTTAAATTTGGTTTTCATTGCGATTGCATTGGTATATATTTTATTGACTGGTCCATTGGTAAAGTTTATTTCAGGAGCAACACCAGTTTCTGGACTCCATCGTTTTTCTTTTATCGTGGGACTTATGTTTTACTACTTTGCTGAAGGTAGTCCTCTGACCTTGTTGTCGCACGAATTGTTCAGTATGCATATGGCGCAGATGACGATTTTATACATCGTAATGCCGCCCTTATTGTTACTCGGTATTCCAGGATGGTTCGTTCGTCCATTGTTAAAAATAAAAGTTTTTCGGTCTTTGTTGACTTTCTTTACGAAACCTTTAATTATCTTGTTTATTTTCAATGGTCTTCTTTCTGTGTATCATGTGCCAGCTGTCTTTGATATGATTATGGAGAACCATCTATATCATAATATTGCTCACACCATTTTACTTATCACCGCATTGTGCATGTGGTGGCCTATTATTTGTCCTGTAGAAGAGATGGATAAAATAAAACCATTACACAAATTGGCCTACATTTTTGCAAATGGAGTTTTACTGACACCAGCTTGTGCATTAATTATGTTTGCTGATACCACAATCTATCCCATGTACAGTCAGGTTTCACCATTTTCGATCATGACACCCCTGCAAGATCAGCAAACTGGTGGCGTGATCATGAAGATTACACAGGAAGTGGTTTACATTACAGCAATTGCTCTTGTCTTTTCCAGATGGTTTCGCATCCAGCGGGCACAAGATGAAAAAGAGTTAGCAGAATGGAAAAAAAGTCAACTTGCTACAGACAAACCGTAAGGAGAGAAAGTTTTGAAAAAAAGATGGCTCCTCATTCCAATCGTTTCCCTATTTTTACTATTTGCTGCTTGTAGCACTTCAAACAACAAATCTGAGACACCGAAAACAACTCAGCAGTTATCTGCAGAAGAGACTCTCTTTCAAAATCATTGTTCTACTTGCCATGGTGGAAATTTAGAAGGTGGATATGGTCCAGCACTACAACATGTGGGGAAAACATATTCTAAGGAACAAATTTTAACGATAATGAAAAATGGTAAAGGCAGTATGCCTTCCCAATCGTTTATACCAAAAGCAGATCAAGAAAAATTAGCAGCATGGCTATCCAATAAAAAATAGACACATACAGTGTCTATTTTTTATTGGATGTTTGCAATTGATGAATCTTTCAGTTGTTATGATATTATCATGAAGATGAAAATGTGTAACGGAGTAGGTGAACAGCAGTATGGATAGATGGATGCAAGATTTAGCGGAAGACCAAAAAAAATTGACGGAAAAGCAGCAAAATATATTAGAAGCAGCAATTCATCTGTTTGCAGAAAAAGGATACAATGGCACGACTACTAGTGAGATAGCAAAGTTCGCAGGTGTTGCAGAGGCAACCATTTTTAAACATTATCGTACCAAAAAAGGACTGCTCCTTCGATTAGTTATTCCCGTAATCTCAAAGTTTGCTAGCCCCTTTATTTTAAATACACTTGTAGAGATTTTAGAACAAGAAAAGCCAATTGAAGAGATTTTGCAAGACTTGATCGAAGATCGAACGGAATTAGTGGAAAAAAATTGGAAGACGATACGAATTGTATTAATCGAAAGTTTATTTCATCCTGATATTCGTGAAGCATTAAAAGAAAATGTGGGGAAGCATGTTATTGATATTGTTAGTCAAAAAATAAACCGTTTAAAAGCAATTGGAAAGATAAGAGATGATCTACCTAATCGTGTCTTGATAAGGGGTATTATGTCTTCTGTATTCGGTTATTTATTGGCTAAAAATGCAGTTCCAGATATTTTATCAGCAGGTAATGAAGATGAAGAATTAAAGTGGACAGTCGAACTGATGTTACATGGTATAAAAGGAGAAAACAAGTAGAGTCAAAAAAAGCAATTCTACTTGTTTTTTATGAGATTCCAAGTTTCTGTTGTGATTGCGAATATCTCATGATCTTCCCATATCCCAAAAATCTGTACATGATATTTGGACAAACCTTCATTTAGGAATCCATTTTTTTCTAACACTCGGATAGATCCTTTATTATGGGGCATGACTCCTGCTTGTACACGATGGAGACCTACTTCTTCAAAAGCAAATTGCAGAGCAAGTTTGATTGCTAATGTCATGTAACCTTTGCCTTGCATACCCTCTGCTATGGAGTAACCAATAGTACAATTTTGCCACGAAGCCCGCACAATGTTACTCAATGTTAGTCTGCCGATAAGTTGATGGTCGTAAAGGAATATACCAAATCCATAGGATCGATCATTTTCCCAGTCGTTTATTTCGGTTTTAATCTTTTCCAGTTGTCCTTCTATAAGATAGTAAGATTCGGGTCGTATGGGGTTATATGGTTCCAAGAATGCTCGATTTTCTTGCCAATAGTGATAAAGGGAATCTACATCTTTTACGTTTAGGGGACGAATATAAAGACCGTTTGTTTGTAGCATTCATATCACCTTGTTTTGGCTTTTTTAATGAAAATTATTTTCGTTTATTTTAGTACTCAAAGTTATCAGGGTCTTTACCTGCCCGAAGGTTCTCATTAAGTGAATTGATTTGCTCCATATCTTCAGCAGTTAGAGAAAAATCAAAAATATTAGCATTTTCGATCAGGCGTTCTTTTTTAGTAGTCTTAGGTATAGTAATTACGCCATTTTGTAAATCCCATCGTAAAATGACTTGTGCAATGGTTCTGTGATGTTTTGCTGCAATTTCTCTCAAGGTGGGTTCGTCCTGAAGTCTACCTCTCATCAAAGGAGACCAAGCTTCTAATTGAATACTTTCTTGCTGGCAAAAAGCTCGTATTTTCTCTTGGGATAGCTTGGGATGGTATTCTACTTGGTTTACCATAGGTTTTATCGTTCCGATACCCATTACATCTTGTAGGTGATGAATGTGAAAGTTACTTACTCCAATCGCTCTGACTTTTCCTTCTTGGTATAGTTTTTCTAACGCTTTCCAAGTATCTTTGTAAAAATTAGGGACAGGCCAATGGATTAAATAGAGATCTAAATAATTTAATCCAAGGCGTTTTAGACTCGCATCAAAAGCTGCAAGTGTAGATTCATAACCTTGGTCTGTATTCCATACTTTTGAAGTAATGAATAGGTCTTCACGTGAAATAGTAGCTGTCTTTATTGCTTCCCCCAAACTGCTTTCATTTTTATAAAGAGAAGCAGTGTCAAAACTTCGATAGCCCAGTTCAATTGCGGTATGCACTGTAGAAATCAATTCTGCTCCTTCTTGAATTTTATAAACCCCTAAGCCAAACCATGGCATTTTTACTCCATTATGTAAAGTAGTAGTAGAGTGGATATCTTTTATCATTTAGCTGTATCTCCTTAAGGCAAATGTAGGTTTGTCTTTACTTCATTAATTTGTTCCAAATGCCTTTTTTCATGTAATCCTACAAACTCTACCCATTGATGAAAACTCATAGCTTCTCCCAACACTGGATGTCTCATTGATTTTTGTGCAAGTTGATCAGCAGTTAATCCTTCTATGAATAACTCAAAAACATGACGTGAATTGTTTAATTTTTTTCGCAGTGAGTGCAATGTTCGAAACTCATCACTGATTGGAATTGGATATACAAGTTTCCGAGAGCGGTCTAGGGTTAATTGAACGGGTTTTACGATTGGTTTTTCTGTTTTCATTTGAAGGTGCTGTGTCATTTTTTTGGTGATGGTGTCTTCAGTTAAATAAAGATGCTCCAGTATTTGAGCAATGCTCCATCTGTCAGATGATTCTTGTTGATTGATTTGTTTGTCTGTTAAATACATGATGGTATTCCAAATATCGTTGCGAATTTCATTATGTTTAAACAAATTAATCCCCCCTTTATATTTATATTATACAACTGATACTCTGATAGGATTTATTAAAAACACCTTTCCACAACTGGTTTGGTGTAGAAAGGTGTTATTTTGTTTCGCTTAAGGATGTAGAAGAAATAGTAGGATCTTTTTTTGTTTTCCAAGGAATTTCTGCTAGAAGTATTCCAAGAATAATAATAGAACAACCAAATAGCTCTTCATTTGATAAAGTGATACCATTTACATAGTAGTCACCTATTGCTGCAAATACTGGCTCGAGGGTGAAAATGATTGCAACACGTGCAGAAGAGACTTTTTTCTGGACGATTGTTTGTGCTACAAAAGCGTAAACTGTTGCAAGAGCAGATGTAATTAGAATAGCTGTCCAAACAACTGGTTTTCCTATTAAAGCAATTTTTACGGATTCAAAGAAAAAAGATGAAATTCCACTAAGAACAGTGACAGTTATAAGTTGCCAAATGACAAAAGTGTAAGTTCCTACTTTGTTTGTAAAGTGGCCGGTGAGAGCAATTTGGATTGCAAAAGCCAAAGCACATCCTAAAGCAAGTACATCACCCATATTCATTCCTACGATCGATCCTGAAAGAAAATAAAGACCGATAACAGAACAGATGACTCCGATTAAAGTAGGTATTTTTATACGGTGTCGAAAAAATAGGAGTGCGACAAAAGGAACGAAAGCGACATTCATTCCTGTGAAAAATCCAGATTTACCTGATGTGGTGTAAAGCAGACTGAATGTTTGCAAGGCAAATCCAAGGAATAGAAAAAATCCGATCAATGCCCCACTCTTTATAGCTGCCCAGTTCCAGATGTTTTCTTTCACAAAGAGCTTATTGATGAGCCATAACAAAAGGAAGGCAACAAAAAAGCGAATAGCTAGAAAAGAGTAAGGAGGGATTTCTTTGATGGCATTCTGAACCACCACAAAAGTGACTCCCCAAAAAAATGTAACAGAAATCAGAATGAACTCAGGTAAAAAGCGTTTAGACACTTTTCCACCTCCTTCACAAAACTCATACTAAAATAACATAAATAAATATGTTTTGTATATTCAAAATAAAATTTTGTATTTTTAGTATTTATGAGATAATTTCTTCTGGTTGAGATGAAAAGAAAGCATGAAAACACAAGAGGCGAAAGAGTGGCCTCTTTTTATTCATTCAATATCCTCTGTACAATTTGTTCCATCTTTTTTACTGTATTTTTATCAGATGGAGTAAACACGCTACAACGGATGTCAGAGTTTTCTTTTATATCTAAAGAAGTGAGATCAAATAGCATTTTCCCCATTTTTGCGTGACGAAATTCAATAAATACTTCAGGAGATGAACTGACATCATTTTGGTGCCAAAAAGATTGAAAGTCTGCATTTTCAAGAGACAATTTGTTAATGAATTCATTGTACCAAGGGTCACCCATATACTTCCCATAGTAAGAACGAAACAGTGCTAAAAATCCACGTGCAAAGTCCGGCCAATTAACAGCTAACTGTCGTAATTCTCTGCGGGTAAATAGTAACCAGATCATATTACGTTCTTCTTGTGGTACTTGGTCAAAATTAAGAAAGACCCCAGCAGCAGCTTGATTCCACTCAATAATATTACATCTACTGTCTGAGACGATTGTGGGAAAATGGCGTAGTTCTTGAAGGATAGCCTTCATACCACTGCTAATTTCGGGCGTTTTTTCACTATTTGGTACAGTTGGTTGATCTAAAGCCAACATGAACAAATATTTTTTTTCTTCTTCGTTCAGTTGTAGGGCAGAAGATATACTGTTTAATACAGAAGAGGTAAGGGTAATATTTCTTCCTTGCTCAAACCATGTATACCATGTTGTACTTATGCCAGCTAATTGGGCAACTTCCTCTCTTCTTAGACCAGGCGTTCTCCTACGTCCGATAGCAGGCAGTCCGACTTCGTTGGGTTGTAACTTAGCTCGATGTGTCTTTAAAAACTCGGATAAGGCTTTTAATCGAGTATCTTCATTCATATCTCTAAGATCTCCTTTTTAGCAGGTAGATTTTCTGTATGCTAGCATTTATTATACTAGGATAACCTATAACTTGTAATAGGATAATGATCTGTGTCATTCTAAAAGAAAATATAGTGAAATGAGTGAAGAATGATGGGGAGAGTTGTTATTACAGGTATGGGGGTCATATCTCCAGTGGGAAACGATGTAAATACATTTTGGGATCGTATTCGCCATGGAATATCCGGTATATCTACTATTGATACATTTGATACAGCATCATTTTCCACTAAGATAGCCGGTTTGGTTCGTGATTTTGATGCAGCAAGTATTGTAGGAAAAAAAGAAGCTCGGAAGATGGATCGATTTTGTCAATTTGCTGTTGCAGCATCAAAACAAGCCATTGACGATGCTGGTCTCATTTTCGAAGAGGAAAATAGGGATCGAATTGGTGTTTACATTGGTTCGGGTATTGGAGGAATTCAAACGATTTTAGAAAATCACCGTACCATGTTAGATCGTGGACCATCGCGTGTAAATCCCGCTCTTGTACCAATGATGATAGCAAATATGGCTAGCGCTCAAGTAAGCATACTGTTTGGGTTGAAAGGCCCGACCATGGCGCATGTTTCTGCTTGTGCGACTAGCAATAATGCGATTGGAGAAGCTTTTAAGTTAATTCAAAGGGGAGGAGCTGATGTGGTAATTGCTGGGGGAGCAGAAGCAGCTATCACGGATCTAGCACTTGCAGGCTTTGGTAATGCTAGAGCATTATCTACGAGAAATGATGAACCTACTCGTGCTAGCAGGCCTTTTGATCGAGATCGAGATGGATTTGTAGCTTCTGAAGGTGCCGGAATTTTGGTATTGGAATCTTTCGAACATGCAGTGAAAAGGGGTGCCACCATCCATGCAGAAGTAATAGGTTATGGCTCTACTTCTGATGCGTATCATATGGTTGCTACTGATGAAGAAGGATTAGGTGCTTATCAGGCAATGAAAGAAGCAGTTGAAGATGCTAACATTTCTATTGAAGAAATTGACTACATCAATGCACATGCCACAAGTACACCTGTAGGAGATCAATCTGAAACGATTGCAATCAAGAAATTGTTAGGAAAACGTGCTTTTGAAGTTCCAGTCAGTGCAATAAAATCAATGGTTGGTCATATGTTAGGGGCAGCAGGTGGGATAGAGGCTATAGCCTTAGTAAAAACGATCCAAGAGAACATTATTCCACCAACTATAAATTTGAATAATCCTAGTCCGGAATGTGATTTAGATTATGTTCCAAATGAAGCGCGAGAACAACTAGTAGATATCGGGATCTCCAATTCAATAGGTTTTGGCGGACATAATGCAGTTTTAGTTTTGAAGAAGTTAAAATAAGGAGTTTTCATTCACGGTTTAATACCAAAATCTTTTTAATTGGTTTAAATCGTGTTTTTTTATAAATAGGTTGCTCCCCTTGTAAGAAAACATATCAATAAAAACATGTCGTAACACAAGGGAAGAGTAACACAAGCAGATCAAATTAGTCAGAAATTTGTCTACTTTGAATGGTTTGGTCGAACTGATAGGAAAGCACAGGCCTCCTTGCAAAAGTCAACTCGGCAGAAATGGCGCCGAATACATAATCCTGATGCTTGACGACGACAAACGTCGGAAAATAAATGCGTTTTTCCAACATGTCCATATACAGGAGACTTGTCCAAATGGTGAGATTCGGAAAGATACGTACTGTCGCAATTTTATCGGCTACCCAAGAATGTTCGTCCTTCTGGTTGATGTATTTAGCTGATACTTCCAAGCTATCGTGAAGATCAGTGAACATGAGTTTAGGACGCGAATCGTTCAAGCGGCCTTTTTTGTATGCATACTTGCCTTCAGAACGCCAGAGGTTTTCGCATTGTTGGGTACGAAGGGAACCGGGAATAAGAGTAATCCCATTGTTCACTTGAATAGGAGTACTCATAGCTTTCTTGCCAAAGCTGACCGTCTTGATCGCTACAGGCTGAGTAGTTGAACCTACCAAGTTTTCTTGCATTGATTTCCGTTCTTTGATCTGACTTGTGTGACTGAATATGTACTTTATTATATACGATGATGAACTATGAATAAGTAAATCTTCTGTTAAGGGGGGAATGATAACACAGATACCTGTTAATAAATGAACATGAATTTATGGTGCATAAAACTTTATTGGTAAATCAAACTAATTAATAGGATTTATTCTAAATGTCATAAGAAGGGTTGTTCCGTATGAATGAAATTGAACTGAATGGCACGATTTTTTATGAACCAACCACAAATCAATGGACGGCTTCTGGTACAGGTTGGTGGATTGAAAAAACGGACAATCATATGGCCAAGATTACGTTTGAAGAGCCAATTACCTTTGATTCTGGACAAATATCAAAAACAAAAAGTTATAGTCTTTTTATCAGCAATATTAATAAAAATGGGGACGTAGAGACTTATCACGTAGATGAAAACGGTTTTATCATTACTTGGAAGAATTATTCCAATGAGACCTGCATTGCTTCTTTTCAAGTAGTAGGAGTAAAAGCATGTTTCGTTCCAAATGACAGAAATTTGGGCACACAAGAGAGCGTAGCTGATATTTATGCTGCTGAACTTTTATTTAGTTATGAGGCTAAATATGGTGTAATAACTCTTATGGGTTCTGGTACGATTTCATGCAAAGAAATCGCGGAAGAAAAGTTAGGTATATTAGGTTGTCATGCAGACGAAGTGAAGAAAGCACTCGAAAAGGAAAACCATCCGCTTACGAGAAAACTAATGCAGGATCAGTTAAACCAGACAAATATGAGGATGGATCGTCACAAAAAAATGATTGAAAAGAGCGCTAAATACTGGGATTCTGCGCTCAAATTTGGTGAGTTATGGGGACGCTATTCTGCAAATGAACAGGAGAGTGTGCTTGGTGGTTGTTATGTACCGTTATGCACGGGTGGAGGACCTGGAATCATGCGGGCAGCTGCCCAAGGAGCAAGAAATCAAGATGCACATGTTATAGGAATTGATTGTCAGTTTGGAGTAGATAACTTCTTTAATCTCAAAGATACTTACTCTATCCATACCAATCAGCGTCTACGGCTTAATAATTTTTCTATCCGAGAGGGAGTTCTTATTAATTACTCTCATGTTATCCTGTTTTGGCCAGGTGGATTTGGAACTGCATGGGAAGTTTTTGAAACGCTTTCCAAAATACAAACCAATCACCTTCGAAAGCATCGAACAAAGGCAATATTTGTTCATCCGGAGTACTGGGAGCCTGTTTTCAAATGTATTGATAGTATGCGGGAACATGGTTCGATTAACAGTTATGGTGATCGAATTAAAATTCCCGGCGTAGATGATCAATTACCAGAAGAGGCTTACATTGCGGAAGTCGCTAATGGTCCAGTAGAAGCTTTCGCAAAAACAAGGTCATTTGTGGAGGAACTTTATCAAAAGAATCAGCTGACATTGAAAGAATGAAGGAATGGTCTTAGCATCGAATTTGTTTGCAAAAAGAATCAACAGAAGAGTTGATTCTTTTTGCATGAGAGGCAAGTTTACAATTAGCAAGAACCGGATTCATATAATCTCCTGTTTACACTTTTTAATCAAGTTGCTAGTATAAGCATGCAAAGGAGATGGAAACATGGTATCAAAAAACTATCGGTATCCAGTAGAGTACACCTTAAAACTAATCGGAGGAAAATGGAAACTGCTAATTTTATTTATTTTATTGGAAGAAGGAACAAAAAGGTTCAGTGAATTCCACAAGATCATAGATGGCATCACTCAAGGAGTGCTAACTACCCAATTGCGAGAATTAGAGAATGACGGATTAGTTGAACGAAAAACATATGCTTCTGTACCACCAAAAGTTGAATATTCCCTTTCTCCTTTAGGTAAAACGTTATATCCTATTTTAAAGGGTATGTGTGATTGGGGAAGCAAACAGTTGAACCAAAATTAGTGAATCAGTTCTTCTAAGGACTCAGCTATATGTTTTTTGTATTTCTTGGCTTGATTTTGTAGATACTCATCACTGCCTCTACTGGCATTGTATGTGATAAACGACGGTAAAAAGGTTCCATTACAGCGCATAATTGTCGCTTGGATTGGTTTGATTAATTCACTTATCGAAAACCAATTATGTCCGCCGGCTCGATATGAATTCTCTGATCCGCCTGTTGTTATAGCAAGAATAAATTCTTTCCCTTTTAAATTATCTCCTCCTGGACCATATGCCCATCCAAACTGCATGACATCATCAAACCATTTTTTTAAAAGCGGTGGGCAACTGTACCAATAAAATGGAAATTGAAAAACAATGCGATCGAACTCTAATAATAGTTGTTGTTCTTTTTCTATATCTATTATCCAATTTGGATATTCTTGATAGAGATCACGAATAAATATATTTGATTCTTTTGATATTTCTGTCTTCAAAATTTGATTAGCACGAGATTCACCTAAGTCGGGATGTGCGACGATCACCATTATTTTCATGTTTTTCATCCTTTTTCGGTTGGTATAAGAACTCATTGATGATTATGACAGGTTTATAGTTGAAAGATAAGTACTTATATTTTTCGGAGTTAGTATGGTACAGCGTACTAATGCTAGAAATGTAGTCTGAAAGTAAAAATGAATCAAAATGTAGAGAGGAATTTTGAAGTAATAGTTGTCTTCGATCATATTTTAAAAATGGAATGAAGTATCATATATCTGTACTCACAATAAATGAAAACTAGTTTCTTTCGCAAACTAAAACCATGAACGCAGGAGTATTTTTTAATTTTTATGATAAGAAAATCCAAACAGCTTGGGAGAAAATGGAGGGAAGTTCATTTAAAAGAAGCTAGAATACAACACATAGATAATCAACATAATAAGAAGAAAATTTCAGAATCTGTTATATGTAAGGGAATTTATTAAAATAAAAACAAGGTTAACATGGATCAAAAAAACATTGAAAAGTGAGTGATTCGCTCGAAAGGAGAAAGAACAGTATGCATGATAATACTGAACCAGATCACACAGCAGTTCGAGTTGCGTTGTGGCGAGCATTGCATATAGAGGTCGATTCACCACCGTATGTATTCAAAGACGAGATCGGCCTGCAATTGGCAGATCCGGGAAATGGATGGCGTCAACGTCCTGACATGGATCCAGAGAGCACTAGTGGCTTCCGAGCATCGATCGTGGCCCGGGCTCGCTTTATTGAGGAACTGGTCATCGAACAGCTTAAGAAAGGAGTCACTCAGTATGTCATCCTCGGCGCTGGTCTCGACACTTTTGCTCAGCGCAGACCAGAGATAGCCTCTCAAATGCAGATTTTTGAGGTTGACCAGCCTAGTATGCTGGCTTGGAAGAAGCAGCGCCTGAATGTACTCGATTTTGACATCCCCAAGTGGTTACGACTCGTTCCAGTCGATTTCGAGGCTGGCTGGTCCTGGTGGGAACAGCTAAAGATTTCAGGATTCGATGCAAGTCGCCCAGCTGTTGTTGCCTCTACTGGTGTAACCCAGTACCTCACCAAAGATGCGATCGCTGCCACACTGCTCCAAGTTGCAACACTTACCCCCGGCTCCGCATTAGCCATGACGTTCCTGCTACCATCTGAGCTTACTGAGTCCAAGTTGCAGCCTAGTGTTGAGGAGGCGAAGAAGGGAGCGCGAGCAAGCGGCACGCCTTTTGTTAGCTTTTTCAGACCGTCAGAGATGCTGACATTGGCCCGCGAGGCAGGTTTCCAAGAAGTCCAGTACGTGTCATCGGCAGATCTTAACCAGCGCTACTTTACTGGACGAACGGATGGTCTGTGGTTGCCAAAGGGAGAGGAATTCTTGGTAGCTAATACCTAGAATTCAAGTTTTCAATAGACTTTATTACTAGTGGTATAAAGTAGACTTAAAGCAGGTATCTAGCATGCAGAAGAAGAAAATAGAGGTAGGGTTCATCTACTCCCTTAATCTATTAAAAAGGATGTTAGAAGATATGATCTATAATCTATTTGAAAAAGATAAAGAGGAAGATACAATTGAGTCCCGATTGAAAAGACTAGAACTTGATATAGAAGAAGCAATAAATGAAATTAATCCAGACGAAAATATAAATTTCTTAACAAAATTGAGCGATGATCTTTTCTCTATTTCTTGGAAACTAGATAATATCCTAGATGAAATTGAAGACTATAAAGAGACCGTAGAATGGAAAATGAGATCACTTCATGACGCTTACTATCTAGTAACCGAGTTAGGGGTTGAAGATTTAAATATTGAAACATGGAAAAGACAAGTAATTAGCAATCTAAAAATAGTAAATAAATTAGATAAACTTAAGGATCATGTTTTCAATTTAGAGAATGAGCTGGAACTTGGCAGTGGCTTCAACAGAATATTATCCCGAATAGAAGATTGTCTTGATTCAGACTATGAGTCCGATTTCGAAGTAGTTGAAAATAATGCTATAGAGGCAAAGAAATGTTTAAAAGTGATCCTTGAAGCATTACATCCTGTTATTAAGGATGAGAAGCTCAAAAGGTTACAAGATAGAGCATCAAAATTAGGGATACAGTTGGACAAATAATGGGAAGCTTTCAAGAGATGCATCAATGCTTGAAAAAGCTTCTAAAATAAAGAAGAGTCCCTGAATTTTGAGAACTTCTCTTTTATTTATGATGAATAGTAAATAAGTAGATTTCTCACACCGAGCTTTTCCGAGATGGTATACAGCATGGAGTTAGGGGTTAGAGCAAGCAATGGAGTTTATAAAAGCCGATCAAAACGCGAAATCAAATGGTTATTTTTTGGGGGAAGGTGTCACTGCGGAGAATGATGAGAGAAACAACGGAAGATAATTATGTCAACCAATTAGCAGAAAACTGCTTAATCTTCTATAATGTATTTGCCTTGTCCTTTATCTTGCACGAATACCAGCCGAACGGAAATAAAAGCGATGAAGAACTCTTAGGAGTTTTAAGTCCTAATATTGTGGCTCATCTCAATCGGTTTGGAAAATACCAACTAGATCTGAAGCGTCAACCATCTGACTTCATTTCGATGTTCCTAAGACCTCAATATAAATATTGATCCCACTCTAATTCAGCGCTAAGGCGTCGAATTAGAGTGGGTAGCCTCACGTTTACCGATAGGGATACCGATATGTGAGAGCCAGAGATACGGTGCAGAGTAACGCGCCCAGCAATAGGGCTGACGTCAAACCCAGCCACTGCCCGATACCGAACCCAAGGAACGCGGAAATCAGCTGGACGATGGTATCCTGTGACTTCTTTGCCGCTACATACAGCGACGAATTGTTTGTCAGTTGTCTTGCCTTACGGGCCATCCAAATTGGAGCCGTACGACCAAGCACGATGAAGGGAACAGCTACTATCAGAAGTACGCTTTGGGAAGTACTAAGTCCCAGTGCGCTCAAACCGTAGCCTACGACAGCCATACTATGACTCCAGAAAAGCCATCTGTGTACACTCCGCCACCAACTTGGAGTGGGCTCCATTGTTTTCAGTTCCGTCTTCTGGAGCAGATGGATACTGATGAGTGGCGTACACACAGGTACGACTGACAACAGAATCAAAGAACCCCAGCCTTGCATCGCTGAAAGGATCAGAACCGATCCAAAGATGGAAGACGAGATCGGAGCTCCAATTCCGAGGAGTTCGAGTCGAACGGCATTATCGGTACGCCATGTCGTTTTCTCTTTCTTTTGTTTTTTCTCTTTCTTTTGCTCTAGAGTTGTCTCTTTCATCTGCTTGATCGGCACGAGGAGGAGTACAGTGATGACAGCGGGGATGGTTACCCACAGCCAAATCTGCTGGTGTCGTACCAAGAAGAAACCCAGTGCCGTGAGGGATCCCGCCACAAGGCCTCGAATAAGTCCTGACCAGTTGTCGACCTGGAGGCCATCGTCTCCTTCGTTACCCCTCTGTTTCCTCAGCTCCAACCACCAGGCACCAATAGCAACAACCGCCCAAGAGGTTGGCAAGGTGGTAAACGCCTTTGCGTAGAAACCCCAGATCCAGTCCTTTTGTACCAAAACCCCAGTGATCGGATAGGAGAAGATCCACACAATAACTCCCCAGATGATCACCTTTTTCGGACCATAGCGGTTGATGATCCAAGTAGCGCTCGTGGTTCCTGCCAGTTGGAGACCCAGCTGAAAGATCGGCAGAGCTACAACATGACCACCATGTCCTTGCTCCATCAGGATTGCTGGCAGCACTTGATGGATGATCGTTCCCGTTGGAGACAAAAAGAAGGTGAGAGCTAGCAGTGCCCTAGGAGTGGGCGTCCAATACCAACTCCGATGAAATTTCTGAGAAGTCTGCTTGACCCCTCTGAATAATTTCCTGATCATTGTCTCTCTTTCGTGAGACTGGCCAAGCTTATTGAAGGGAGGACCCTTTTGTTCTTCCAGACTCCTCAATTAAGCTTATTAAGTTGCCCTATCTATAGGAAACTATATTCTCTAGATCCAGTCAACAGAGAAAGATGAACCATTTTTCCAGAAACCCTATGTTTCTGAATACAATAGAGACCCCTCGATCTGCAAATAGATTCCGTACCCTGTCCTCAACAGGTGGAAGCGGGTAAATCTAAAAAACGCCAATCTCCTCAATTGGCGTTTTGATCTTTTATTTAAAAAGTTGTGCTTCATGTATTATTCCATTCGCATAGATTCTATGTCATCGTTCCAAGCATCCCCAACATAAGGAACTTCCCCACAAAAAACTGTGCTTTTACCTCCATAATATTGATCTTCATACACCCTAATACAATTTGTCCCAGCACCATTAAAATCATTTACTATAATAGAAGATACTTCGTTATCCCACCAGCCTAGTGAATAATAACCTCCTGAGTCGACACAACCATAATGTCTCCACTCTCCTTCATAATTAGCATGTTCATACAAAGTAACATCAACACACCCGGCTTTTGTGGTGTTATTACTTGATTTAATGACATTGGCTGCGCTTACAGGACTGAATCCAAGTGATAATGTCAAAGCCATCAAAAAACAAACAGTCATCCATTTTTTTATGTTTCGGATCTCACCCGACTCTCTCGTTCGACGAAAGATTTGCTAGAAATTGCGGAACTGATTGCAAAGAAAGGGGCAAATCTCAAAAGTCTAAAAGAATCATGGCTAGATACCACCTCGGCTCATGGGAAAATGCTCTTTACTCTCTTTGCTGGAATGGCCCAATTTGAACGAGATTTGATCGCAGAGAGAACCAAAGAAGGAATTATTGCTGCTAGACAAAGAGGGAAAAATCCAGGTAGACCTCCTGTTGATTCAGAAAAAATTAAATACGCTTTATATCTAGTTGATCAAGGATCTACGATCACCGAAGCCGCTGAAAAAGCAGGGATTTCAAGGATGACACTATACCGTAGAGCCAAAGATGAGCAAGAGTTTTCAAGAGTAGCAAAGATAACTGATGAAAAGCTGTACCTGTAAATAAACCTTAATACTTCTTGAGAGGATACATCATGAAGAGACAATGGGAATTAGATGAACTGATTGAGCATTTTACATTAATAGAGCCTGAGAGACAGTTGGTAGAAAACAAATATTCCAATTCTAGACTTGGTTTTGCTGTTCTGATGAAGTTTTTTCAGCATGAAGCCAGATTTCCAGCTAAACCTACTGATATTCCAAAAGCAATGATTGATTTTATCGCCAAGCAACTGAAAATTCCTTCAGCGATGTTTGATCACTATTCTTGGAGTTCCAGAACCTTGACGAGTCATCGGAGCGAGATTCGTAAATTATATGGATTCCGTGAAGGAACACTCCAGGATGAGAAAGAGGTTACGCATTGGTTGCAGGAGAAAGTATGGGACTATGCTGGGGAGTTTGAACCTTTAAAAGAAGCTTTCTATGTTGAATATAGACGTAGAAAAATAGAGCCGCCTACCAATGACAGGGTTGAGCGAATGGTCAAATCTGCTCTTTGGAATCAAGAACAGCAATTTTACCAAGATACCTATCAAAAGCTTTCTCCTACTTGCCTCTCCCATATGGATGCCCTGATGGAATCTTGGGTAGACATGGAGAACGATGAGACAGGGGATGAGAAAGAGGATAAAAACAAAATCACCTTTCGCAAGATTACACTCGGACCAGGTCGAGTAAGCAAAGATACGTTATTTCTGGAAATCAAAAAGTGGAAAACACTACATATGCTGGAGCTTCCAGAGGATCTATTCCACTCCATCCCACCCAAAATAGTAAAACGATATCGATTACGTGCTGTTTCTGAAGAAAAAAGAGAGCTGCGTAGACATCAACCAGCAGTTCGGTATACACTACTAGCCGCCCTCTTTTGGTCTCGCATTAAGGAGATCACGGACAGCCTCATCGAACTTTTAATCACGCTGATCCATAAGATTGATGCCCGTGCGGAGAAAAAGGTCAATAAAGAACTCATTCTAGAGGTAAAGAAAGTACATAGCAAAAATGACATTCTGATTTCCTTATTAGAAGCGGCATTACAAAATCCAGATGGAATTATAAAAGATACCCTATTTTCTGTAGTGGACACAAACACCTTAGAAAGTATCATTACCGAATTGAAATATAAGAAGTCGATCTATCAAGAAAAAGTATATTGGAAAATACGAAGCTCCTATAGTAGTTCGTATCGATCAGCAGTGACAGAATTGCTAAAAACCTTGGATTTTCGTTCGAATAATCAACATCATCAGCCTCTTATTGAAGCCATTCAGTTGATTCGCAATTATGCAGGTTCTCCTACCGTCAATTTTTCTCTTGATGACGATATTCCTACCAGTAAAGATATCATCCCTGTAAAATGGAGAGAGCACGTCATGGATACCGATTCCAAAGGAAATGAGAAAATCAATCGGATGAATTATGAAATCTGTGTTCTTCATGCTCTGAAAGATAAATTAAAATGTCGCGAAATTTGGGTAACAGGTGCAGATCGTTACCGAAATCCAGACCATCACCTTCCATCTGATTTTTCGAAACGACGGGAAGAACATTATGCTGTATTAAAACTTCCTTTGAACGTAGAAGAAAAGATCACGGAGTTACAAGAGGAGATGCATGAGAAGCTAACCATGCTAGATCAAGGGCTTCCTAAAAATGAAAAGGTATCGATTTCGGAATACAGAGGTGGGTGGATCTCCGTTGCAGATAGTGACATACAACCTGAACCCAAGCGATTAGCTTATCTCAAACAGGAGATTGCCAATCGTTGGTGGATGACCAATCTCACTGATATTTTGAAAGAAGCGGATTTACGGGTCGGTTTTACGGATCTCTTTCAAACGTTAGCTACTTATGAACGGCTGGATCGAAAAACTATTCAAAAACGGTTACTTCTTTGTCTTTTCGGATTAGGGACGAACACAGGCTTGAAACGGGTTTCTGCTGGCAATGCCGATGTGACCTATAAAGACTTGCTATACATCAAACGAAAATATATCTACAAAGATAACATAAAGGCAGCGAATGAACACCTCGTAAATGCCATTTTATCGGACCGACGGGAAGAGATTTGGGGGAAAGGAACAACTTCTTGCGCATCTGACTCTACCAGAGTGGCAGCATATGATCAAAATCTACGAACCCAATGGAACCCACGTCAACGGGGACCAGGAATCTCTGTCTATTGGCATGTGGAGAATAAGTCCATGTGTATTCATTCGTCTGTCAATACACCCAATTCTTCTGAAGTCGCTGCGATGCTTCATGGATTGCTGAATCATAACACCAATAAAGAAGTCGATCGAAACTTTGTCGATACCCATGGGCAAAGTGAAGTGGGTTTTGCTTTTTGCTATCTGCTTGGTTTTAAACTCATGCCACGACTAAAAAACATTCATTCCCAGAAACTGTACCGGCCGAAGACTGGAGTCCATTATCCTCATTTACAACCCGTTCTTGTACAAAAGCCCATTGATTGGGATTTAATTCGCAGGCAGTATGATGAAATGGTAAAATATGCAACTGCTTTACGGTTAAACGTAGCAGACACGGAGGCTATCTTAAAGCAATTTTCGAAAAACAGCTCCCATCCTACCTACAAAGCTTTACAGGAGTTGGGGAAAGTAATAAAAACGATCTTTTTATGCGAATACCTACATGTGGAAGAAGTGCGTATCGAAGTCCATGCTGGACTAAACGTCGTGGAAAACTGGCATTCAGGTGGTGACTTTATCTTTTACGGAAAAGGGGGAGAAATCCAAAAAAATCAACCTCAAGAGCAGGAAATTGCCATCCTAAGTCTTCACTTACTGCAAAATTGCTTAGTCTATATCAATACGCTCAAAATCCAACATGTCCTGCAAGAAAAAGAATGGGCGGATCAGATGGCAGCAGAAGACTATCGGGCTCTTACTCCTCTTATTTACAACCATATCAATCCATACGGTGAATTTCGCATGGATCTGGATCAAAGACTGGCTCTATAGGGAGATACCGTTTATTAATTCTGGCATGGTTGGATCACCTAATGGATTTAATACGTATCTTGTTAAATTGTGAACACATTGATATATTGAAATTAGTAATGTTGGTACCTCAACCCATGGGAAGGTCATGATGACCCAGACCACGCAGACCGTCAACACCACTCCGATCGAGATCAAGAAGGAGGGTGGTCAGCTGAACCTCGAACAGGGAACGGGCACCGCTTCCTTCGGGAAGTTCGTCTCTTCCCAGCTCGCTCCTGTTGTCCAGTCGTACCAGACCGAGTACTTCATGGTCATCGTACAGGCGTACCCGCGCCGGTTCATGGTGTTCCCTCTGGACGCCAGAGAAGCCAAGCACTTCTGCGTGATCAACTCCGCTGCACCCAACTACCGTAGCGAGAAGATCGAATTCGGGAAGTGGCTCCAGTTCGGGAAGGACGGCTACCTGCGCTGGCTCCCGGAGGACGGGAATGGACCGGTAGTGGTCTGACGCGTCTCTGGCTTCTTCCTGTGGAAGAAGGAGGTATCAACCTCGCTCCACTCTTAGAGTGGAGTCCAAATTATAAAGTTCTTTCATTCACATATACAAAACGACTTGAGATGTCTATTAAGAACTTAAGTCGTTTTCCATTTATTGGTCAAATTGCGTTTGGTGACACGGATGCTGGTTCTACCCCATAATAACTCCTCCTATTTTTGTAACATTCCTAATACTGTCTATATTTTACCATAAATGTAATATAAAGTTTCTTGCGAATTATATAGCATGCTTTATATTTACAAACCGATAGTCTGTATATATAATTGCCATATAAGTACTCATGTATGAAGGATGTTTGGCTATCGAATGTGACACTCTATTTCAGTAAGAAAACAATCTTTTAAAATGTATGAATGAAAATCGCTCATGAGTGATTTATTAAAAGCTTAATCAAGATGAGAATATATAGTTATGATCAAATTTTTTTATTGCATTCGTACTTCTAGCGGGCTAACGGAAGGGATATGAGTGAAATGACATTATGGTTATTTATTCACTTAGCTGGAGTGGTATTATCAGTCGGTAATATAATTGTTACTGCATTTTGGAAAATACGAGCAGATTATCAAAAAGATCCAACTCTTATTCATCATAGCGTTAAAAACGTGATGCTTGCTGACTATGTGTTTACCCTTCCAGGTATTATTCTAATTCTGGTATCAGGCTTAATTATGGCAGTAAAATCAGGTATGCCAATGACTGGATTCAATTGGTTAACCTTATCAATGATTCTATTTGGAATTACAGGATTCTTATGGCTTTTTATTCTAATACCAGTACAACGAAAAATGATTAAACAGAGTTCGAAATGGGTTGAAAATGGACAAATAGGAGCAGAATATCAAAAATTATCATATCTTTGGGCCGTCATTGGAGTTATTGCAACTATTTTACCTGTTATGATTATGTATTTTATGATAACGAAACCTTTTTAAAAAATAAATTTCTAAAAAAAGCTATTTAAATTGTAATATGCTTTCATTCTCCTAATTTACAAACTATTATTTTTTTAAACAAATGATCTTTTGGGAAAAAGGAAAGAATATTGCTTTTTGGCTTGGCTGCTATAATAATGGAAAAGGACTTGAGAACTCAGAAACAACTTTCTTCCTGTATCCTCTTGACTTTCCCCTCCAGTTGTAACTATAATTGTTACAACTGGAGGGTGTCCGTAATGAAAATTAGCAGCAGATTTTCCATAGCGGTTCATATTCTTTCATTACTGGCTACTGCCAAGAATGCGCACCATACGTCGGAATGGATTGCCGATAGTGTCGGCACAAATCCAGTTGTCATTCGAAGAATACTTGGACAATTAAAGAGAGCAGGATTGGCAGGAGTACGAGCAGGCACGGGAGGGGCTTTTTTGCTTAAGGGGTTAGAAGAAATTACGTTATTGGATGTTTATCGAGCGGTGGAAGTAATGGAGGAAGGGGAGCTCTTTCACATCCATGAACAACCGAATCCAGACTGTCCAGTTGGTGCAAACATTCAAAGCGTTCTCGAACTGATCCTAAGACGGGCTCAAAATGCAATGGAATCGATCTTAGCTGAAATCACGATGCATGAATTAGTTTTTGAGCTTAACGAGCAGATAAAAAAGCAAACATGAGCCGATTTTTTTTGGAACTGTTGTAACAATTTGAATTACAACACCGTGTTTGAAATAACGGAAAGGATGTAGCTAGAATGAAAATTGAAATTTGTTCCGATTTTGCTTGCCCTTTTTGTTACATTGGAAAAAAACGGTTCGATGCTGCCCTTGATCAGTTTGTGTACAAAGATGATGTAGAAGTTATTTTTCGAAACTTTGAGCTCGATCCGAATGCCCCAAGAGATGTGGATCATGATGTGCATGATATGTTAGCCACTAAATATGGCATGAGCCGGAAACAAGCAATAGAGATGAACCGAAATCTCGAAGTGCAAGCGAAGGAAGTTGGGCTTAGATTCGAGTTTGACACTATGATATTGACGAATACATTTGATGCTCATAGGTTGGCACACTATGCCACTAGTCAAGGCAAAATGAACGAAATGGCACAAGAGTTGTTTCATGCCTACTTTACCGACTCTCAGCATTTAGGTGATCATGAGACGTTAGCTGAATTAGCGGTGAGGGTCGGGTTGGACCGTGATGAAGCTCTCAGGATAATCGTAAATGGTGTTTATTCCGATGAAGTGCGCGAAGATGAAAAAGAAGCAAGCCAGCTTGGTATCAATGGTGTGCCATTTTTCGTCATCAGCCGTAAATATGTCGTATCTGGTGCACAGTCTACTGATATGTTTCTCCGTGCTTTATATACTGTTTGGAAGGAATCGCAGGCGCAGAACGATAACGATATGGAGAGTGAATCTACGTCATCCACTTGTGCTGATGGTACTTGAACACTATCTGCTAAGCCTAAGAAGTAATGTCGAATTAGCAAAAAGCTCCCATTGAAGAGCTTTTATTATATATCTTTGTTGTAACATGTTTTATTACAACGATAAATAACGATTATATAGGAGGAAACATGATGAAAATTTTAGTAACTGGTGCAACAGGGAAATTAGGGTCGAAAGTAGTGGACATTTTATTGAAAAATGTACCAGAAAACCAACTGGCTGTCAGTGTCCGAAATCCAGATAAAGCAGAAGGATTCCGTAATAAAGGCGTTGGGGTTCGACAAGGTGATTTTGATCGTCCGGAAACGTTGGATGCAGCTTTTGCTGGAATTGATAGGATTTTGATCATTTCCGCAGATGGGGAAAATGAAATCCGAATTCGTCAGCATAGAAATGCTGTAAAAGCAGCAGCTCGTGCGAACATCGGTTTTATTGCGTATACAAGCATTGCAAATGCAGCTGAAAGCAAAAATTTTATGGCTCCACCTCATCGAGCTACGGAAAGGGAAATTCTCAAAACCGGTATTCCATACGCTTTCTTGCGCAACAATTGGTATTTAGAAAATGAAATATCGAGTATTCAAGGTGTATTAGCAGGGGCACCTTGGGTGACTTCAGCGGGATCTGGGAAGGTGGGCTGGGCTCTCCAGCAAGAATATGCAGAAGCTGCTGCAGCTGTACTTACAGAAAACGGTCATGAGAACAAGATCTACGAATTGTCTGGCAAACTACTTACTCAAGAAGAATTGGTGTCAGCACTTGGTATTGTTCTGAATAAAGAAGTACCTTTTCAGCAAGTCGACGATTTTACCTATGTTGATATCATGAAAAACGTAGGTGTACCAGACTTCGTTGTTCCAATTCTCGTCGGAATCCAACAAGGAATTCGCGAAGGAACATTGGAAGTGGAAAGTACAGACTTCGAAAAACTGCTTGGTAGACCACTAACACCGATCCAGACAGCTCTAAGTCGACTTGTTCAATCCACAAGAAAATGAAAGTAAGGTGCGAGGTACGAAAGAAGCATCAAGCCATCGGATTGGCTCAAGTATTCTAATTATATGCTGCAAATAGTGTAGCACATTGATATAAAGGCAGGACACCTAGTTGGGGTTCTGTCTTTTTAATATAAAAAAAATAAGGCGTGAAATCATGAAATGAACAGAAGAAAAGCCTTTTTACCGGTTATGATATGGGCATAGTGGTATATTAGGGTATCATTCTAGGTTATTTAGTTTTTTTGATTTTCAAATATCATTGTCCAAGTATTCGTTTGTTTTAACCTCCGAATCAGGAGCAATAAAAAGAGATTAGGAGATGTATAAATATGAGCTCTTCGAAAAAAAGAGAGCAATATGCCATACGATGTTATCAGGATAAAGATATGGCAGCTTGCCTTTCGCTATTCGACAGTAATGTGCCTACATATTTTGCTTCTATGGAACGTAAAGATTTTGTAGCATTTCTTAATGATTTGAAATTCCCGTATTTTGTTATGGAAAATAGGAAAGGTAAAATTGTCGCTTGTGGTGGTTATGCAGCTGATAGAAAAGATCGAACTATTGCTATACTTTGTTGGGGAATGGTTCATCAGGAGCTTCACCACGGTGGACTCGGCCGACAACTTCTTGTTGATCGTTTGAGGCGAATTGTAGCAGAGCAACAATTTTCTGTTGTGATGATTGAGACATCGCAACATAGCTGCGGATTTTTCGAACGATTTGGGTTTACTGTGAAGGAGATCGACCAAGACGGATTCGCACCGAACATAGATCTTGTTAAAATGGAACTTAAGCTTGCCGACGAAGTAACCTTAAAAAGGTAGAAGCACTTATACAAAATTTTCATTATTTTATTAATGGGTATTTGTACGGTATGCCAAACTAACTTCTGATAACGTTCTATTATAATTGGTATTTAATTGAGGTAAACCATATCTTCCAGTTATAAATTTTCCGATCTGAATGAAGGAGAAGCACAGGACTTTCTTTCTCTAGAAAGAATAGTAAGAATGCAATAAAATTTCATTGAAAGTGCACAGGAGGAGTAATTATGTCAGATTGGTTCAAAGCAAAAGAAGATATTAAACCTTCTAATCCGAAATCAAATTGGGCAAAAGGACCAAAAGGAGATTACGATGGTGTTCCACGACAGTATCTAGAAGCTAAGCCTGACAAAGGTTTAGAACCACCACGAAAGAATGCATGGGATAAATAAACTATCAAGACACGATTAGAAGATCGTGTCTTGATTCAATCTTTAGACAGCAATCCTTACTATTTATCGTATTCTAGAAGAGAAGTAAAGTGAAAAAAGTCGAGGTGTTTTAAGTATGGTGTATGTAGCACTGCTTCGAGGGATTAATGTTGGTGGGAAAAATAAAATTGATATGAAAATGCTTAAGAAAGCTTTTGAAGAAGTGGGTATGACCTCTGTTTTAACTTATATCAATTCTGGTAACATTATTTTCACAGCAGAAGAGGTATCAAAAACCAAAATAACACACATTTTAGAGGAAGCCATACATACAAACTTTGGTCTATCTATCAAAGTTTTGGTTCTCCATTTAGATGATATGAAAAGAATCATGCAAGCTCTTCCGGACTCTTGGAAGAACGACCAACTGATGAAAAGTGATGTACTGTTTTTATGGGAAGATATGGATGATGAATCTGTGATAAAACACCTGACTATCAAACCTAAAATTGATACCGTCATATATGTTCTAGGAGCAATTCTATGGTCCATTGACAAAATGAATGTTACCAAAAGTGGTATGAGCAAAATCATTGGAACCAAGTTATATAAGAGAATGACAGTAAGGAATGTAAATACAACTCGCAAAATTTATGAACTAATGCTAGCTAAAGAGCTCGAAGGAGAACAATGAAATACGCTATAGGAAAAGCGTATTTCTACTTAAGTTGTCGATACGGTTCATTAACAAGATTTATAGATTTGCGATTGATCAAGTCTATTCTATTAACGTTTGTGTGTTAATAAGGAAAAACACTACCATAGGGAGTTTAATACTTTACTGCGTTCAGCATTATTGAGCTTTGTTTGAATAAAATACTTTGTTGTAAAGCAAACTTAAAGCTTGATCAATTTCATCCAAATCTTTTTGGGAGGCGCCTTTTAAGCGATTTAATAACTTAGATTCCACTTTTTGGAAGACTTCCTCCATGAGCACTTCCCCTTTTTGAGACAGACAGATATATTGTTTTCGTCGATCTTCTGATACAGATGTTTTTTTGCATAATTTTTTTTCCTCTATTTTTTTTAATTCACGACTTGTATTTGGCATAGACATCTGAAGGCAATCACTAAGTTGACTAAGCGTTACGGGAGAGCTAGCTGCTATATATTCGAGCATTTTGAATTGAACAGGGGTGAGCTCGTCAGGCTTAACATCTTTTGTGATTTCATCGGTTACTTGATGAACAGATATTAAAAAATCCACAAATCTATAAGTAAATAATTTTTTATCCATCGTTTCACCTCACTCCACAGAATAGCAGAGTGATTATCAAAAGACAATTATCATTTGACAACTAAATGTGGAGGTGCTACGATTTATTTATCAAATGACAAGTAATGAGGTGAAGAAATGAAAACACTAGTGATATTTACTCACCCTAATCACCAAAGTCTTTGTTATTCATTTTTGCAAAAAGTCATCCAAGGAAGCAGTGAAAATCCGAATATAACAGAAATAAAAGTGCTGGATTTGTATGAGGAAAAGTTTAATCCCGTTTTGATTTTTAATGAGAAAAAAAGGCGAAGGGATATGCATAAAGATCCGCAACTAGAAAAGTATCGGGAACAAATAATTTGGGCCGAAAAAATTGTATTCATATACCCGATTTGGTGGGGAAGGCCTCCAGCTATGCTTTTAGGATACATAGATCAGATGTTTGCTTCGAATTTTGCTTATAAAGATAAAGGAGGGCTTCTCTCGGAAGGACTATTAAAAGGAAAGTCTGTTGTATGTATTTCTACTATGTTAGGACCAACATACTATCCTTTGTTTTGGCTAAATAATGCACATAAAGTGTTGATGAAGAAAGCTTTGTTTCGTTTTGTTGGTATAAAAAAAGTCAAGTTTTTTGAATTCGGAAATATGGAGAGTCCAAAAGGAAAACAAAAAGAAAAATTAAATAAAATACACCATTATTTTAAGACAACTGCCTGTTAAAAATCACACCGATGTAACTTTAATCATTAATAACCGAAGATTACTAGAGTGTAAGAATTCTTATCATATTTTAGTCCAAAGCAAAACTAGAATCCATTTTCAAGGAAAAATCAATGCTTAATATAAATGATTACGTAAAAGATATGATGGTATATATCCCCAAAGGAGAAACACGTTTACGAGATTATCGAAACGAGCAAAAATGGATTAGTTCCAATTATAAATTTGCAATGCCTGGTATTCGGAAAAATTTAAAAGAAGTTATATGGGATGTAGCGATAGAGCCATTCTATCTTGCCAAATATACAGTAACGGAAGAACTTTATGCAGCAATTATGGGAAAAGAGTTGATCAAAAATGCAGAAGTTCGGAAACCAGTTGTTCGTGTTTCGTGGTACGATGCAGTGAGTTTTTGTAATTTACTCTCTGATGCTTTGGGTTATGATAAGTTTTATAATTCTGACAATAAAAGCAATGAGATTATTTGTAATAATGGTGCGAACGGTTTCCGTTTACCGACAGATGCTGAATGGCAATATGCATGTAAAGCAAATTCAAAAGGATATCGATATGGTGATATAGATGAAATAGCTTGGTATAAAGGTAATTCGAGTGAAAGACGCCATGAAGTAGGCGAGAAAATGCCTAATGAATGGGGCCTGAACGATATGATCGGGAATGTTTGGGAATGGTGTTGGGATTTATATGACCTAGAGACTTTTGGTAATTATCGGATCATTCGAGGAGGGAGTTGGGCGGAAGAAGAGCGAGGTTGTGGAGCCACTTGTCGTCGAAAGAGTATGCCTGATTTTTATACCGATGATATTGGATTTAGAATTGCTAGATCTTGAAAGCCAAATACATGCTTCCAACGGAACTGATACTTTTAATGAACTACACTCTATTTTTCCTAGTCTCTCTTTGTAGGGCGAAATCCTCAACAATTAAGTTAATTGCTCTATCATCATAATTAACTACCCCAAGTAGTAATAATTGACAAACTATTGTTTATGATATAGAGTAAATACATTATTTTGAACGGAAGGGTGAACCGACTAAATGATTAACTAATCCTATTTCGAAAGCAATTAATTGAAGGTTTAACTAGCAGTTTTTTTGTCTGAATTCCTTCAATCATGTTTTCAGAATAGGATTGGTATTCTATAGTTGAACCCAAAAATTGCTGTTATTTGGTGTTTTTCTATTATGCCTCCTATTCTGAAATGGAATAGGGGCTTTTTTTGTCCCTCAAATTAAGGGAATGGGAATGATGGTATGTTATTGATGGAAGCAATTCAACTGAAACATTATATAAAAGATCGTTTATTATTTGAGGTAGAATATTTACAGATTCGTACAAAGGATAGAATTGGGCTAGTAGGTTCAAATGGGAGTGGAAAGACTACATTATTAAATATATTAGCCCAAAAAATAGATCCTGAAGAAGGAAAAGTGAATACACAAGCGCAGTGTGATCTTTTACCACAATTTAAAAATACAGCTACTATAAAGAGTGGTGGCGAAGTTACTCAAGAATATATCAACAAAGCAATTAGTAAGGCTCCAGAAATTTTATTGGCGGATGAACCAACTACAAACTTAGACACCGTACACATCGAATGGCTGGAGAAAAAATTAATGCAATGGAAAAGTGCCTTTGTCGTAGTTTCGCATGATCGTGCATTTTTGGATAATATCTGCACGATCATATGGGAAGTGAATGATAAACAGGTAAAAGTATATAAAGGAAACTTCCGTAACTATGAAGATCAAAAGAAACTGGAGATTCAACAAAAGCAATTGGCATATGAAAAATACGAAACAAAGAAAAAACAGCTAGAAGAAGCATTAAAATCAAAGGAGCAAAGAGCGGAAAGAGCAACAAAAGCTCCCAAAAAAGTAAGTTCTATAGAAGCAAAAAAAACAAAACCATATTTTGCAAAAAAACAAAAGAAATTGCAAAAGACTGCCAGTGCAATAGAAACTCGCCTCGAAAAGTTGGAAAAAGTAGAAAAACCAAAAAAAGATATCCCATTAAGAATGGATATACCAAATGAAGATGTATTTCGTGATCGTGTCATTATTCGTGTAGAGGATGTGATCGGTCGTGTTTCTGGTCGACTCCTTTGGGAGAAAACAAATTTCCATATTCGTGGGGGAGAAAAACTTGCAATCATTGGGGCGAACGGAACAGGAAAAACAACACTTGTAAAAAAGATGATTCATCAAGAGGAAGGCATATTCCTATCTCCATCTGTCAAAATCGGATATTTTAGTCAGAATTTAAATATTGTAGACAAACATCAGTCTATTCTCGAGAACGTCAGCTCCACTTCACATCGAGATGAGTCCTTTATTCGAACTGTACTCGCGCGACTGCATTTCTATCGAAATGATGTACATAAGACGGTAGAAGTATTGAGTGGTGGAGAAAGTGTTAAGGTAGCATTAGCAAAATTATTTTTAAGTCCTATCAACACACTTGTTTTAGATGAACCTACAAATTTTCTGGATATCGAAGCTACTAGTGCTTTAGAATCATTGTTAAAAGAATACAATGGTAGTGTGATTTTTGTTTCGCATGATCGTCGTTTTATCGAAAATCTTGCGACTAGAATATTAGCGATTGAATATAAAAGCATCACTTTGTTCGATGGTAGTTATAAACAGTACAAGGAACAATCGCAATCTAAAAACCAACATAACGATGAAGATCAAAAGCTTTTACTCGAAACAAAAATCACAGAAGTTTTGAGTAGATTAAGTATGGAACCCTCCGCAGAATTAGAAAAAGAATTCCAACTGCTTCTCCAAGAAAAACGAAATTTGAGGAAATGACGAGAATTAATCGTACTTTCGATTTGGCTGGAAACAAAAGAAGATAACAGATGCAGAAGCCTTGAAAAAATAGAAATGAAGTGAAACTCTTTTTACAGAAAGTACTTCGCCCTCATCTGGTATTCGAATTACCAACGTTGAACGAAAAGATTCATAATTAAGGTTGTTCATTTGGGATAACAGACAAACATTCCTATTAACAAATTTAATTGTCTAAGGAGGAATTTTAGTGGCAAAAGCTTCTTTTGCTCTTGAACCTAGTCCAATCTATGTATCGGATGAGTTACTATCTGATCTTCAAAACCGTTTAAAGTATACCAGATGGCCGCTTGATACTGGTAATGATGACTGGTTTTATGGCGTTAATAGGAATTATCTAGAGGAATTAGTAGACTATTGGATAAATCAGTTTGATTGGCGGAAATCCGAAAGTGCGATCAATGCTTACGAGCACTATAAAGTAAATGTGAACGGAGTTCCTGTGCACTTTATGCGTAAACCAGGCACGGGTCCCAATCCCGTACCATTGATTTTATCCCATGGTTGGCCATGGACTTTTTGGCATTGGTCCAAAGTCATTGATCCACTTGCGAACCCTGGTGCATTTGGAAGTGATCCAGCTGAAGCATTTGACGTGATTGTTCCCTCACTTCCTGGCTACGGATTTTCGTCGCCACTTCCTAGCAACCCAGACATGAACTTTTGGAAAATCGCCGATCTCTGGCATACCCTTATGACTGATATTCTTGGTTATGATAAATATGCAGCAGGAGGATGTGATGTAGGAGCGCTTGTAACGGGGCAACTGGGACACAAATATAGTGATAGTCTCTACGCAATACACATCGGATCTGCCCTTAAATTGAATTTTTTTAATGGGGATGATGGATGGAATTTTGCTAGAGGCCGTATCCTTCCGGACAACATTTCTCAAAAAATGAAAGAGAAGATTTTGGAGCTTGATCGTAAATTTGCATCCCATCTAGCCGTACATGTTCTTGATCCTAGCACACTTGCCTATGGATTGAGTGACTCCCCAGTTGGAATGCTTGCATGGATTTTGGAGAGATGGATCAAATGGAGTAATAATAACGGAAACGTTGAGAATGTTTTTTCGAAGGACGACATCCTCACCCATGCAAGCATCTTTTGGGTAAACAATACCATTGAAACGTCCATACGAGTCTATGCGAATAATAATCGCTATCCATGGACACCTGCTCATAATCGCTGGCCTGTTATTGAGGCACCCACTGGTATAACTTTCGTGGGTTATGAAAATCCGCCTGGTATCACGACTGAAAATCGCGTACAGAATTTTCTCGACAGCGATCGTGCTCCCTGGTATAACCATGTCAACATTACAACTCACGAACATGGTGGACACTTTATCCCTTGGGAAATTCCAGATAAGTGGGTTGAGGACTTACGACGAACTTTTCGTGGACGTCGGTGAGTCCTAGTGTCAGTTTTAACTAATCAACAGACAACTTTAGTGGAAAAAAAACCAGACTCCATGTTGCCATGTCCTTTCATGATGTTCGGGTTTTCGAGAGATTATGAGACTATAATAAAGCCCTTCTATAGGATAGTTTACCATGAATTTAGACTATTGTTATAAAGGATCGGAGATATGGTAACCAGATGAACGGACAATAGGTTTTGATAGTAAGGGTGAAGTGTGGGTTTAATTCGGATTTTTAATTGCGAAAAAATTTGATTAATATTTGTTGATTTCCTGCTATTACCCCTCAAATCTAACAAAGTATATGTAAAGATACCGATGGAACTCATTTATTTGTTGAGAAAAGGATGGGGGTTTCATCTAGCGATCGTCTCCAGATCAGATGATCCTTTCCTGGACCCCAAAAGTCCTTGAGCGCAATATTTGGTGTTCCAAATTTATTCTTCCAAATTTTCTGTGCATGTGAATATCCACTATCCAAACAAAATTCTTGGATTCCTCTACTGAGTAATGTAAGTAACATCGAATGAAAAAGAGTACTGCCGATACCTTTTCTCTGATAATTTGGGTGTACGAATACAGTTGCGATTTCTATTAGTTTTTCCCATGATTCATCTGTGTGTTTTGTGATTATGTTGTTAGGAGAGCCGCATTCGACGGTGCCGACAATTTTACTAGAGGTTTGATCGATTGCAATTAAAAAATAACAGATTTCTCCATTACTAGAGAGATCCAATTGTAAGTGATGTTGTTTGCTTCGCACCTCTGTTGCGATATCCTCATCCCAATCAGATAATCCCTCTTTGGTAAATGTATCATGAATGACTTCATCAAAAAATGAATGTAACTCTTTTACATCATTCAAATGTGGTCTTCGAATCTCTACTTTTTGCATATTTTTCTCCCTCTAAAAAAGCGAACCGTGAGAACGGCTCGCTTTTTGTGTGTATGGATACGTCCTAGCATGTTTAAAATGACGTCTTTTGCCATTGTTTCGTTACTTCTCTTATCCTATCAAGTTGTTCCCAATATGCTCGAAGTGCCGCTTCACCTTCATGTGTGATCTGAATAGTGGTTTGCGGGATTTTTTTTCGGATGTAGTTTTTATTGATGAGAAGGTACTCTGCTCTTTCCAATTTGGAGAGATGACTAGATAGATTTCCTTTGGTTAAGCCTGTGAGTTCTTGGAGAAATAAGAACTCTGCCATGGAGCAAGCTTCCAAAGCACTCATAATGGCTAAACGGGCAGGCTCATGAATGAGTTTATTTAATTTGGCCATCTCTTGAAAAGGCATCATCGCAATTCTACCTCCTTAAACTAGTTTGCAGATCAAATCGGAAAAAAATACCGGTTCTTTGGTATAATTAATTATCCTTATTTTTCATCTTCATCTACAAATTTAATGCGGGATAGATGATCATGCATCTGACCACGTATTCCTTGCAAATATATTTCTCTTAATTCTTTTTGTTCTTGTATTTCATCTTCAGACAAGCCAATATCCTTTTTTTTGTTTGCTAGGTAATTAATACGTGCAATTAGTTCAGGTGTTATCACGAATATACACTCCTTCAGTTAGAGTGTAACAGAAGTACAGCAGGAAGGGAACGAAAAAATGAATGCCATTATTTATACCCGAGTGAGTACCAAAAAAGATACACAAGAGTCTAGCTTAGCTCGACAACAAGAGGAACTTAAGAGTTGGGCCCAAGAATTAAAGATGAATGTTCTTCAAGTTATTGAAGAGCAGCATAGTGGATATGATTTGAATAGAGAAGGATTATATCAGATGTTAGAGATAATGAAAAAGAGCAAAGTAGATGCTATTCTAGTACAAGACGATACACGTCTGGGTAGAGGAGAAGCAAAGCTTGCAGTTATCCATCAATTACATCGAGCAGGCTGTCGAATATATTGCAAGCTTCACGGAGGAGAATTAGCGCTTGATGCTGGTGAATCTACTGTATTACATATCATATCAAAAGTAGAAGAGTTGCAGCGTAAAATGATGAATCAAAAAATTAGTTGGGGAATGAAGCGAGCTGTAAAGGAAAAAGGATATAATCCAGCTAAAAACCTTAAAAATCAAGGTCTAGGCGGTAGAGAGAAAAAAGAGATTCCAATCGAACAGATTGTAGCTTTAAAGCAAAAAAAGCTTACATACGAAGAGATTTCCGCTACATTAAAAGGTTTTGGCTATGAAGTTTCCAGGGCAACTGTACATAGAAGATATAAAGAATGGTTAGCTGAACAGGAGGAATTACAGAATGGATGACAATATTTATCAGACATTTACAGAAGCATTTGGACCTCCTAGTTTTGAACAAAAGGTCCAAAATCATATGCGTTATTATCTTAATCGGTATTCAGATGAGATCATTCAAGATCGATTAGGAAGTATTTTTGGAGTAAAAAGAGGGTTATCTCGAGAGCCAAAAGTTCTTTTCGCTAGTCATTTAGATGAAGTAGGCTTCATGGTTGTTCAAATATCGAAAAAAGGATTTATTCGATTTCAAACATTGGGAGGCTGGAGTCCGACTGTTTTGCCGGCGCAACGCGTAGAGATTATGACACAATCTGGAAAATGCATTACAGGGGTAATAGGTTCTGTTCCACCTCATCTCTTATCAGAAGAGAAAAAAGGAAAAGGGATAGATATGGAATCGATGTTTATTGATATTGGAGCACGTTCTGATGAAGAGGTAAAAGAGTGGGGAGTCTCTATAGGTAATCCTATTGTTCCAATTAGTCCGTATACTCCTTTATTGGGAGGAAGACGGATACTTGCTAAAGCATGGGATAATCGTTTTGGCTGCGGATTGATTATTGAATTATTGCGGGCTCTAAATGGCACAAGATTACCAAATACACTATATGCAGGTGCAACAGTACAAGAAGAAGCAGGTCTAAGGGGGGCTGTTACTTCAGCGAATTTGATTAGACCCGATGTATTTTTCGCAGTTGATGTTGGTCCAGCAGGGGACACACCAGGAATTTCAGATGCATTTGGAGAAATTGGAAAGGGTGTATTGATTCGTATCCTTGATCGATCCATGATTACGCATCCGCAAGTTCGTGATTTTTTACTCGATATTGCAGAATCTGAACAAATTCCTTACCAATTTTTTATTTCCAAAGGAGCAACAGACGCAGGAGTAGTTCATTTGTCTGGTGAAGGAGTTCCTTCAGCTGCGATTGGTATATGTGGTAGATATATTCATTCTCATGCAACGATTGTAGATCGAGAAGACATAGAAGCAGCAGAAGTATTTGCAAAGGCAATAGCAAAAAAGTTAGATAAAAGCACAATAGATTCATTTCTTCGATATTAGTTAAAGCCGTTCCTCTCTGGGAGGAACGCAAAGTTATTTAGATCATTACCCGACATTTAGGACATTGGTTTATAGGCTGGTAATTAATATTGATTTCGTGCCAACGTTTGCAATTCGAGCAATATTTTCTAATTTCTCTTGGGCTAAATGGTTTGTAGTTGGGATCGACCTCTCCATGATTCGGCATTTACCCACCACTCCTTTTATTGAATTATTCTCACTCCCTATTATTATAATGAAAAAGAAAGCACAGGCAAAGGAAGAAAGGTTGATCAATTATGAAAGTCTTGGTTATTAACGGTAGTTCTCGAAAAAAAGGGAACTCTGAGTATTTGACAGAAGTGTTATTAAAAGATATCCCTCACTCCACATTATTTTTGAGGGATCATCGTATTAATCCCATTATTGATCAGAGACATGAGGAAAACGGATTCGATGCAGTTGATGATGAGTATGATCAAGTTTTAAAACAAGTCTTAGAACAGGATATCCTACTTTTTGCAACGCCTCTTTATTGGTATGGAATGTCTGGTCTCATGAAAAATTTTGTTGATCGTTGGTCACAGAGTTTGCGTGATAAAACAATGGATTTCCGTGGAGAAATGGCTAAAAAGCAAGCATTTGTATTAATTGTTGGGGGAGACCGCATACATATCAAAGCGTTACCTTTGGTTCAACAATTTCAATACATTTTTGATTTTATGAACATGTCTATGATTGGATATTTGATTGGGCAAGGTACAAAACCAGAAGAAGTTCAAAATGACCGGCGTGCACTTGAGAATGCAGCTACATGGAATAGAAAAATTCAAGAGATGTTGTGAAAAATTGAAAGAGTAGCTTCACAGCTACTCTTTCAATTTTGGAAACTCATTTTCTTTATTTGTTTTTATATCCATTCATGAGAAAAAAATAAGAGGATTAGGTTATTTGCTTGGCAGTTCAGCATATCCGGTTATGAGCAAACAAGTATCCGTCTTTGGATACCATGGTATCAACGGCACAGTCGGTTTTGCTGATCCTGATCATGATCTTTCCTTTGCATTAACAAAAAATTCTCTAGAATGGAATCCCAAAGAAGATCCTATCGAACTACGAATTGCAAGATTGTAAGAACTGCCTTATGGATTTGGGAGGATTTGCATATTCTTCCGAAAAGGTATCTGAAGAAGTACATTCTAAACTTTCTTAGATAGTACTTCTTCAAATTATACTTAGTTGCAAAAAATGATATGCTTATTATCCTAATCCCAATATTCAGTTGTTCATTTGCAATTCTAATTCCAATCTTCTTAATAGAAGTTCTTGTTGGATTTCTTTATTTTTTTCATGTTTGATTAAATGATAGAGGATTTTGTGTTCTAATCTCTTGAGGTCATAGGTCTTAGTTAGTTCCCAAGTCCTGCGATAAACCTGCATGGCTTTTTCTAAGTTGTTTTCGATAAGTATTTTACCTTGTAAAAACAAAGCTTTTGTTAGTTTGTACATATCTTTGTGTTGTTCTGCATTGTTTATTGCTCTTTGGATTTCCGTCTCTGCTTTTTTGTACAAACCAATTTTTGCATAAAGCCTAGCGAGGCTTATATGTGCTTCTGTAATGATGGTTTTGGATTCTAGATTATTTTTAGACAGCAATGCTATCTCGTAGGCTTTTTCGCTGAAATCATATAGATCTCTTACATAGGCAATATCACCTAATTGAACCCACAACTCAAACCCAATGTCAACGAGAGAATTAGAAGTAGTTATTTCAATTGCTTCTTCTAGTATATTTGTTGCTTCATCATATCTACCTCTATACTTTAGCAGGACTGCCATCAGCTTGTAGACTCTTGTCTTGGTTGAAACATTTTCTATTCTGAATCTATTCTCCCAAATCTCATCAAGGGTATAGCCCGATTCCTTTATTCTTCCAAGCTTAAGAAGGAAATGAGCTTTATTGTATATTAAATCATCCTTTACATATTTTCTTTTTCCATTTAGATGAAATGCTTTTTTTCCTTCTTCGGAATATTCCAGTGCAAGGTTAAAATTATTTTCTTTATCTGCGATCAAGCTTAAATCTAAATAAGCAGAAGCTAGGATATTTAAATGCATGTCGATATAGTCGTGATCTTTAGCGTTTATTACTTCATTGTAATGCTGACTTGCCTTTTCTAATTTTCCTCGTTGCAAATAATATTTTCCTTTTAGGTAAATAATGGTTGTCTGAGAATGAAGATAGTTAGCTGCTTCTTTGAAACGTGCTAAAGAATAGACATTTTGTCTAATCATGGATTCAATACCATGAAAAACAAGATCTTGTGTTGCTTGATCTTGCTTTAGTTTTTTAAGCATGCTTGGTATATCCTTAGTTTGAATGTTTAGAATGGAAAATAGCTGTTCTAATTTTTCTTTTCCAAGCGTGCTTTGTCCCCGTTCAAACTTTGATAGCGTACTGGATGAAGCTACTGCTGATAAATCTTTGAGGTTTAATCCTAATTCCTGTCTAGTTTTGCGTACTAGATAACCGATAAAGTAATCCGATATTTCCATAAATATTCCTCACTAATGTAAATCTAATCATTTTCACATTAAAATTGTAAAAGTTAATTTTTCGCAGGATAGTTAACAAAAGAATCTTTCTACTAATTGATCATACATTTATAATTGAAGTTGTTTCATTTACATTATATAGTGACAATTAAGTAGGTGGCACGTCATATTATATCAGATATTTTGGTAGAATTTGGAGTAAGATTATAAATTTTCTGTTCATACATTTTTAATAACTATACTTTAGAACACAAATACTTAAAAGGAATTGTACTGTAAAAAACAGATAGACTGTTTAAATATATTTTTGTGAATAGATAATAACTCGGGAAAGTAGAAGGAGAGTGCACTATGCAGGAAAGATATAAGAAATGGGTAGAAATCTGGAATTCTGCACATGAGAAAATTCTTCCTGTGTTACCAAAGGAGAATATTTATCCACTTACCATTCAACCTCCTGCAACTGTTAAGGAAGTAGAACAAATAGAAGAACAGCTGGGCTATGCATTACCTGCGACTTTTCGACATACACTTCTTCATTTTTCTAAGGGAGTTGATCTTTATTGGAATATGTATGAAGAGGTAGAAGATACGATTCCTGAAGAGTTTGAAGGTATAAGTTCAGGAACCATTCGCTGGGGTATCGATGATTTTAATTTAGAGGATTTAGAATCTCGTGCTGAAAAAATGGATGCCAGAGGAAATGACTATAATGAATATCAATCAGCTATGGAAATAATCTGGCGTGTAACTGGTTCGGGTAATCCAGATGATTATGAAAAATCCACCAAGGAATCTGAGGAAAATTGGAAAAATAGTAAACAATATCGTTCTTCCTTACATAATAAATTAAAGTTTATGTCCGTGGATAATGGAGATGTTATTGCATTTGATTTGCTTACAGAAGGGGAACCACCTGTTGTGTACTGGGATCACGAAACAGAAGAGGTGACTTATCTCTCAGATTCCTTTCATGTCTTTATTGATCAAATAACTTCGCTTTATTGCATTGGCAATGAAAGCTGGCAATATGGTCCTTTCCTAACAGATGAAGGTATAGATGGGGAAGGGGAAACTGCGGAAAAGTGGAGGAAATGGTTTCAATTTTTTGTATCTAAAACAAATGATTGATGTTTGTAGTCTGAAAAATGTGAAGGTAACAAAGAATAACAGGCCCATAACAATTTATTCACTTTTCACTCAAATGTATACCCTTCTGAAGCTAGGGATGTCAGGTAACACACTCCTGTCACCCAACATCCCAACCTACTCTGTTGAAAGCTTTATATTCAATTACAGGCTACATTCATTTATTAACTGGCTAACTCTTGATTTATTTTCTTCGCTTTTGAACGCGGTAGTGTTAAAGCAACGATTAATCCAACTAGCATTCCTATTGCTGCTAAGTAAAAAGTAGTTCATCCTCCTGAGGCTAGAGCGGATATTAATGCTTCTCCAGCCTTTCCCTGAGTCCCAATATTAGCAATCGCAATTAATAGCCATACCTACAGCATTTCCGATGTTTAAAGCAGTTGAAGCCATTGCGGAAGCAACAACTTGCTCCTCATCAGCAACTCCCATTGAAGCAACAATCCACATACAGGTCCAAGTGATCCCTTGACCGATTCCTGAAATGATAAGACCAGGTAAGATTGACCAATAACTACTATCTTGATACCGCCAATTGACAGCAATATGGTTCCAACGATTCCAGTAATAAACCCAATCAATCAAAGTAAATAGCTTGTTTTTTAGCTAATGATTTCACTATAGATCTCTAAGGTCTATAGGCTTTTTTTGTCGAATAAAAAGAGAAACACAAAACAGGAGAAAGAAGGAAGAAATCAACTCGACTAATTGCAATGGCATGTTCCTGAAGATCATTGGTCCGAAATGACACGTACATGTCCTTCAGAACCTTTGCCTTATTTCGGTAGTCGGTAGATTTTTGATGTTTAATTTTAGCAAAAAAAGGAAATATTTCATTTGAAAAGTGTTTTGTTCATTCGTAGGGAGGTGTTGGGTTGTCCTCTAAAAAATTACTGTGGTTAGCTGGACTTGGTTTTTTATTTGATTCGATGGATGTTGGTATACTGTCCTTTATCATCGCAGCAATAAAATCAGAATGGAGTTTAAGTGCCAATGAGATCGGTTGGATTGGTAGTATTAATTCTATTGGAATGGCAATCGGAGCATTTGTTTTTGGATTATTAGCGGATCGAATTGGTCGAAAAGCAGTTTTTATGATTACCTTGCTTTTATTTTCTGTAGCTAGTGGATTAACAGCACTTACCACAACTTTGTGGTCGTTTTTGGTTTTTCGTTTTTTTATAGGACTAGGCTTAGGTGGAGAGCTACCGGTTGCAACTACCTTGGTATCTGAATCAGTATCGCTAGAAAAAAGAGGGAGAATGGTAGTACTTCTGGAAAGCTTTTGGGCAGTGGGTTGGCTGGTAGCAGCAGTCATTTCTTACTTTGTGATTCCTAAATATGGGTGGCAAGTGGCAATGATTCTAACTGCACTGCCCGCTTTTTATGTATTTTACTTACGGAGTCAATTGACTGATGAATCTACTATCACCTCACCAAAAAGACTAGGTATTTGGGAAAGCATTCGTAAAGTTTGGGCGAATCCATATCGAAAACAAACAATAGTGTTATGGGTATTGTGGTTTTGTGTCGTTTTCTCTTACTATGGATTGTTTTTGTGGTTACCAAGTGTATTGGTATTAAAGGGTTTTCCATTAATTAAAAGTTTTCAGTATGTCTTGATCATGACACTAGCACAGCTTCCAGGATATTTAACAGTTGCTTTGCTAATTGAAAAAATTGGTAGAAAACCAGTATTAGTTGCGTTTTTAATTGGTACAGCAGTTAGTGCATATTTTTTTGGAAACGCAGATACACAATATACATTGCTTATTTCCGGAGTTTTCTTATCTTACTTCCATTTAGGGGTATGGGGTGCAACATATGCATATACACCAGAACAGTACCCAGATGACATTCGAGCGACAGGTGCTGGAATGGCTGCATCTTTTGGTCGAATTGGAGGTGTTTTAGGTCCCTTGCTGATTGGTTATTTAGTAGCTGAAAATACAAGTGTTTCTAACATATTCATTCTTTTTAGTATTGCAATCATTGTCTCAGTGTTGACGGTTTTCACATGGGGGAAAGAAAGTAAACCAGTATCAATCAGTAGTAAATAGTACCAAATGTATTTTATTGACTGTAAACCAAATGATTTTATATAATCCGATATGCAACCAAATGGTTTTATTTCTAGGAGGATAATCATGACAAAAACTACACTACCTGCTATAACAAAATCTGTCTTATATGATGCACCAATTGAAAAAGTTTGGGATGTAGTATCTACTGCTGAAGGTCTAGCTTCTTGGTTTATGCCAAATGATTTTCAAGCTATCGCAGGACATACATTTTATTTACAATCCCCATTTGGTCCATCACCATGTAGAGTTTTAGAAATTGATCCACCTAACAAACTAACTTTTGCTTGGGATGAAGATGGATGGGTGGTTTCATTTGAATTAAAAGAGGTATCAGGAAAGACGGAATTCACCTTAACTCATGATGGATGGAAAGGTGCAGATGAGATTGTTCCAAAAGCTAACCAAAAGCATTCCGTTATCCGTAAAACGATGGGTGAAGGTTGGGATGCACTCGTTGAGTCCAATCTTCGTAAAGTAGTAGAAGAATAATGTCAGTAGCATCAAAGTATGATGTTTTTCAAGCAATTGCAGATCCCACGAGAAGAAAACTTTTACAGATTCTCTCCAAACAAGAAATGCCCATTGCAGAAATAAGTAAGCATTTTCCCATGAGTAGAACAGCAGTTTTGAAACACCTTACTATCTTATCAGAAGCTCAATTGGTTAAGGGCGAAAAAAAGGGAAGAGAAAAGAGATATACGTTACATGTTGAACCATTGGTGGAGTTGACGAATTGGTTATCTTATTTTGATCAGTTTTGGGATAACAAATTAAATATGCTCAAATATATAGTAGAGAAAAAAGAAGACTGATTTTGGTCTTCTTTTTTTATATGAAATCCTATGGATATGCAGTTTTTACAACAAAATTTATTCCTCCACTCTATCGAAATCTTGCTATCCTATTGTTAAGTTCTTACAAACAGATATACGAAACAGTATAATGGGATTGACTAGGAGGTATCCTTATGAATCAAGCTATTTTTGAATCCGTTTATGATACCGTTGTGCAGCGAGATACCAAATATGATGGAATTTATTATACGGCAATTAAAACAACAAGGATTGTTTGTAGACCATCCTGTAAATCCAGAACTCCAAAGAAAGAAAATGTACTATTGTTCCAAAGTGTGGAAGATGCAATAAAAGCAGGCTTTCGCCCTTGTAAAAGATGCAGACCTGAACAACTAGGTAATTTAGGGCCAGATGCCTGCATTGCTTATGATGTGAAACGAATTATTTTAGAATCCTATGCAAAATCCGTTACCTTAGAATACTTATCCCGAAAAATGGTTATCAGTCCTTATCACTTGCAACGAGTTTTCAAACATGTGACTGGAATGACTCCAGCTAAGTTTCTTCAAGAAACAAGAATAAAAAAAGCAAAGCAACTTTTGCAGAAAAGTGACTTCTCTATAATAAAGATTTCAAAGTTAGTAGGATTTCAAAGCCCATCGCACTTTTCTATGGTTTTCAAAAGATATACAGACATGTCACCTAACCATTATCGAGAACTCGCAAAGAAAGAAGGGGAAAGCATTGTATTCTAACTCTAAAAAAACAAATGTATATTGGGGAGAAGTAGTCACTCCCTTTTTCCAAAACCGCAAGTTTTATCTAGCAGCAACGGAGAAAGGGTTGTGCAGAGTTCTATGGCCAAGCGAATCATTGGATGATCTAGAAGCTTGGGTTAATAAAATTATTCCTGATGCCAATTTGCAGGAAGGACAACAGGAGGTTTCAGAATATGTGCAACAATTAAAAGATTACTTCCATGGAAAGCGGAAAAATTTTAACCTTCCATTAGATTTGCGTGGTACGGCATTCCGGATCAAGGTATGGAAAGCTCTTGAACAAATTCCACATGGTGAAACTAGAAGTTATGCGGATATAGCTGAAGCTATTGGAAACTCGAAAGCTTTAAGGGCAGTAGGCACAGCCAATGGAACAAATCCCATACCGATTGTAGTACCTTGTCATCGGGTGATAGGAAAAAACAAAACGCTCACTGGATTTGGAGGAGGTCTAGAAATTAAAAAAAGATTACTTCATCTGGAGGGATACGATGACTATATCGACAAAGGGCATTTACGCTTCCAATTTTAGACAAGAGCAGGACTGTGTGTATATCCCACTACCAAAGGAATTTAGTTTTGATGAAGTACTTCGATATTTATCGCGATCATCAATCGAAGTACTCCATTATGTATTAGATAAAAAGGTTTTAAAATTATTAGATATAGAAGGACAATTGATTTTAATAGAAGTAAGCCAACCGAACTCTGAAGAATTGCAAATTCGTTTTGTGGATCAGCACCCAAAGACGGAACAAGAGTTTGTTCTCCTAGTGAACTATATAAAAGATTGGTTAGATTTAGATACACCGCTTCATTTGTTTTATGAACTAGCCACTGGAGATGCCATTTTAGAAAATCTAGTGACTCAATATAATGGACTTCGTATTGTCGGGATTCCTGATTTGTTTGAAGCTCTTAGTTGGGCTGTTATTGGACAGCAAATTAATCTTACATTTGCTTACACGTTAAAAAGAAGATTTGTGGAGAACTTTGGAACACCTTATGAGTGGAATGGGAGAAAGTATTGGAAGTTTCCGAGTCCTGGTGACTTTAAGCACGATACAATTGAGCAGTTACGTAAGTTACAATTCACACAGAAAAAAGCTGAGTATATCGTCGGAATCGCAAAAGAGATAGAAAAAGGAAATTTGTCAAAAGAAAATCTACTACTTGATTTAAAGAAAGCAGAACAAAAATTATTATCGATTCGCGGGATTGGCCCATGGACTGCTCATTATGCCATGATGCGTTGTTTTCGGAGCCCATCTGCTTTTCCAGTAGCAGATGTAGGTCTCCACAATGCCTTGAAAAATATTCTTCAACGAAAAGAAAAGCCGAAAATAAACGAGATTCATAGCCTTTTTATTCCTTGGAAAAACTGGGAGTCCTATGCCGTGTTCTATCTTTGGAGAAGTTTAGATGATTTGTAGATCATTCTTTTTCTATTAGAAGCAGTATAGGTCTATAGAAGGGTTCGTTTTATTGAAACAAAAAACAAGAGGGACGATAAGGTCCTCTTGTTTTTTGTTTTTTTACTCGCTAACCCCTACAGCGTCATATGCTTTACTTACTGATGTTACTTCTTTGGAGTTCGCTCCATAAAGGTCTTTAGCTGATTGAATAGCCGCATCACGCATATCGATAAATTGAGAAGTAGGTGTTAGATAATTTGTAAGTGCACGGTAGTAGATTGCTTTTGTTTTAGCTCTTCCAATACCCTCTACTGTAACACCATATTGAGTTCCGCCGGCTGCGATCAAATAGGCAGCCTTGTTATTTATTCCGCTATTAATATGAACGCCACCATTATCTTGCCAGCCTAAGTATCGATCATCATAGTTGTCAGGTTGATTGTATTTGGTTGGGTCTGCCATGGAACGGAGGGCATCCCCAGGTTTATTTGGCGTATAGATATCTTCACCAAGTAACCAGTCATCGGAATCTACCATTACACCCATAATGTCTGAAATCGACTCATTTAATGCTCCAGGTTCATTTTGATATTCTAAATTGGCGGTATATTGAGTTACTGCATGAGTGAGTTCGTGTGCAATAACATCTAATCCTCCTGCTAGAGAAATAAATGTTTTTCCATCTCCATCACCATAAATCATTTTTTCTCCATCCCAAGCTGCATTATTCCATTTGTCACCCACATGAACATATGACTTGATAGCACTTCCTTTGCCATCAAAGCTGTTTCTACCGAAGCTGTTTTTGTAGAAATTATAGGTTACTTCTGCATATGCATGTGCATCCACTGATGAAGGATCTGAAAAAGTTTTGGTTTTACTAGAAACTAATTTACCTGTAATAACAGGTGAGTTTTCATTTTCATGTTCTGCATCATAAGTGGAAATGTTGCGAATTTGATCTTTGAGATAGTATAAATTACCGTCCTTTGTGATCTCAAAGGTTTTTTTATCTCCTTTTACACCATTTCCTTCTCCATTGATTTCGTGAAGAATATTGATTTTATCCAAAACTTTCCCACTTTTTGCATCAATGAAATATTGCCAAATTGTTGGTTGAGGAGATAAGTAAGCAAGCTTGATCACATAGGCATAAGTAAATGATTTACGGTAAGGAAAAACTACTAGTTGGGAAGTAGGTTGGTACAAATATTGTTTTACTGGCTGGGTTTGTTTTTTTGCGATGGAGATTGCTGTAGAAGTGGAGATATGCTTGATATGTTGAAAAGCTGGAAGGTTAATATTTGGAATTACTTGACCCATGTAGTTAGTAACGATATTTGCACGATTGAAATGTACGGTTTGTTCTGATCCATATACCGGAATACCTAAATGTACTTGTTGCAAGCGATAATGAGACATTCCTAAATTATCTGTATTTTTGCTCTCTAATTGAAAGTTATCTTGGGCTTGATTGGCAAATTTCAAGAGATTTTTTCTTGCATTTAAGTAATCCCATATCAATTCATTAGGAGCTATTGTTCGTTTGGATGATGACCAATTTTCCTCTATAAAGGAAGCTGTTTTATAAACTGGATGATAACGGACACTTAGATTTTCCTTTGCAGTTGCAAAATCAGACCAGGAAGTAAGTGTCAAAGTAGCAGCTAGACAAGCAGATAGTGAAGCAGAAAACCAGCGAATTTTCATTCATTCAACTCCTGATAAATTGTATTTTTTTTACAGATAAAGTATAATCGATTTTAAAAAAGATTTCCAATAATTTTATTTCGCATGTTTATATTTATAAAAATAAGAAAAAAGATGCTAGTGGAAGCTAGCATCTTAATGGGGTGTATTCATTTTACACTGATTCAGTTGTTTTACTTTCCGCTGCAGGCTTGGATGCTTTAAATCCAATAAATAATGCTAGAAGGGCCGCTAAGAAGTGTACGACTTCAATGGTTGGAGTAACGGATACTAGACCGAAGATGTCTGTGGTGAATAAACCAAGTACCGCAACAGCTGCATAAACGATGCCGAAGATGATGGAAACAGTTTTGCTCCATTGGAAACTCCCGCTAACGGCTAAGAAGATAACTCCAGTGAGTAGATGAATGATGTTATGCATCGCTGTTAAATGAAGTAAATCGTGGATAGGACCAGTTGTTGGTAAAAAGAAACCAGCAACTCCTAACAAAAGAAATATTACCCCAAAAACACGCAAAAATCCTTGTACCATACAACAGACACCTCACTTAAATAATAGATAATAAAATCAAACACAGTTAGATTTTACCATATAATATACGCTGTTAACAAATTTTTTATAATATTCTATTTATTAATGTTTTTAATAAATGAAGAAATAGATTCAGTTTATTCTATAGTAAGGGAGCCGTGGTACATTCCCATCCCGCATGTAAAGGTTATTTTTCCTAATTTATCTGGAGTAAAGGATATAACATTATCACCCTTTTTTAATTCTTTGTTTATTCCCAAATCTCGAATCAAAAGATAAGAAAGACAGCCAGATTCAGTTGTTTTTTTGAAATGAAGTTTTGTAAGGACTCCAACTTTGAGCGAAATGCTAGAAGGCGAGTATCCATTCTCGTTCACTTGTACGGTTGCTTCTTGATATCCTTTTTTTTGAATGCCTTTTATTTCTTGGGTTGCAAGCAGAGGTGTTTCTGCACTGGATTGGATAATGGCAAGAATCGTTAAGATCAAACAAATAGGAAGAAACACATACCATGTAAGATTAATTTTTTTTGAAGCAGAAGAAGGTATGCTTTGTTGAATTAGTTGGTAAACAAGGATGATTATAAATACATAGAGCAAAAGAAAAAAACCGATAAACACATTAGGATGACTATTTGTTACCATCAATCCAGTCATCGGACCCATTAATCCTCCCATGATCCCAGCTAACACTCCATCTAACTGTGCCAATATTCCAAATGGGAAACCTATGATATATCCAGTAAATATTCCAACTACCATCATGTAAATAGTGGTAATGGTTGGATCGCTCACAACTCTTAACGATATGGTTATTCCGATAGTAAGAGCAACCATCATCGCTACAGTCATCGCAATCATCATCCCATTCATAGGAGGTATGTATTTTCTCCATATATACACTTGGTAGCCAATAAAAGCAGCAATTATCAATACAATACATATAATTAAAGCGATAATCATTTATCTACCTCCATTTTTATTTATCTATTTCATTTCGACCATTCAGTTGGATAAACCTATTTGTATATACAAGTATTGGAAAATGTATAGGCGTTACACAACGGCCTCTAAATGTTACAATACAGTTAACAAATAAATACATTTCTCCAAAGGGGGATCTCCATGCCGAAATTTATTTGTGTACAATGTGGAACCCAGTATGCTGACTCTGTAACGGAACCTCTTAAATGCTTGGTCTGCGAAGACGAAAGGCAGTATGTAAGGTGGGATGGACAAGCATGGACTACACTTGCTGTCATGCAAAATGACGGATTTGAAGTGGTTCCTTATGAGGAAGAACCTGGTTTATGGGGATTGGAATTAAATCGTTCCTTCGGAATAGGACAACGAGCTTTGTTGGTTCCAGGTGATAAAGGGAATATTTTATGGGACTGTATTCCTTATATTAACGATCGTGCCATTCAAATAGTAGAAGATTTAGGTGGGCTAGAAGCTATTGCTATTTCTCATCCTCACTATTATTCTACCATGGTAGAATGGGCAGATGCTTTTAATGTTCCGATTTATTTGCATGCATCCGATGTGGATTGGATCATGCGCCCCAGTGATAAAATCTCCCTTTGGGAAGGAGAAACTTTTCCGCTAACCCCTGATTTGGATTTGATCCATCTTGGTGGGCACTTTGATGGAGCTACAGTACTTTTATGGAAACAAGGCGCAGAAGGAAGAGGAAGTTTATTAACCGGAGATGTTATACAAGTTAACAGTGACCGCCATTATCTTAGTTTTATGTACAGTTATCCTAATCATATTCCTCTTTCCTGTAATACCATAAAAAGAATTGTAACCAAGTTAGAAACATATGAATTTGATCGAATCCATGGGGCTTGGAGAGAAAGATTTATTTGGGAAAATGCAAAAGAGAGATTAAAAGCCTCAGCTAAACGATATAAAAAATACTTAGAAGCCTAACTCCACAAGTGCTCCTGATAAGGGGGCACTTGTCTATTTTTATAGTTGATTGCTTTTGTTCATGTTCTATTCATAAATTCCCTTTATAGTAGCCAATAGAACGAGCGAAAGGAACGATAATATGGAAAATGTAAGTGTTTCGGCAAATGCGTATATACCTCCTCGAAGTAATCGCATTTTAGTAATGATCGGACTGATGTTAGGTTTGATTTTTTCTGAGCTGGATGAAACGGTTGTTAATACAGCATTGCCAACCATTATTCGTGATTTAGGAGGGTTGCCCTTATATGGTTGGGTTGCTGGCGTGTATATGCTATCCATGTCAGCGTTTATGCCCATTCTTGGTAAGTTGTCCGATTTATTTGGTCGAAGAAAGATTTATCTACTAGCGATGCTTTTGTTTATAAGTGGTTCAATCATATGCGGTTTATCGCATTCGATGACGTTATTATTAATAGGCCGAGGCATTCAAGGGATGGGGGCAGGGGGGTTAATGCCGCTTGCGATGACAATCTCAAGTGATTTATTTCCGATTGAACAGAGGGCAAAGCTCCAAGGGTTCATGGGACCGATTATGTTTATCCCGATGTTGTTAGGCCCGATGATGGGAGGATTCTTTGTTGATCAAATGAATTGGAATTGGATATTTTTTATCAATATTCCGGTAGGTGTTTTAGCAGCTGTATTACTTTTGATTGGTTTAAAAGAAACCACGCAAACAAAAAAAGTAATTATCGATTGGGCTGGGGCGTTTTTGCTTATGGCTTCGATAGTGACATTGTTAATTACACCTGTATTGGTTGAAAATCAAGGATTTACTTGGAGTTCTCCAGTTATACTCGGCTTGATTTTCCTTGGGATCGTCTTAATTGGTATATTTATTTGGGTAGAATCAAAAGTGAAAGAACCAATTATCCCATTGCATTTATTTAAAAACAGAAATATCTTAGTGTTGTCATTAATTGTGTTTGCCGTTGGCGTAGGGCTGATGGGATCTTTTTCATCATTCCCTTATTATGCACAACATGTACTAGGGTTAACACCCACGAATGCTGGTTACTTATCACTACCATTAATGGTAGGTGCAGTCGTTTCGTCTATCATTTGTGGTTTCTTATTGACAAAAGTTCGATATCGTGAATTGATGGCAATAGGATTCATTTTACCTGTTGTTGGTTTTTACTTATTTACTCATATTAATATTTCCACTACTGTAGTTCATATTATTCTTTTCTTCTTGATTACCGGCCTAGGTTTGGGAGTCTTATTTGGTGGAGATAATTTAATTGTTCAAGAATCAGTAGAAGAGAAATATAAAGGAGTAGCATTAGCGACTGTTCCCTTGTTTCAGACCATTGGCGCGACAGTAGGGGTAAGTGTATTTGGGACTTTGTTATCCTCGTCTCTGACAACTCATTTAGATGGCATTGGACATGGTTTAACGAATATAGGCAACATTGCCTCTGGGCAAATTCCATCTAACTTGTCTCCTGATATACTGATCCTGATCAAGACAGCAATCATTGGTGCATTCCAGCATATTTATCTATATGCATTCATTCTCTCTATACTTGTATTTGTTTTGTGTTGGTTCTTAAAGAAAGAAGTACTATTGTCTGAAAAGAAATCGATAGATGAATAGTGAGTATATACAACAGCCGAGTGACTAGTACTGGGCTGCTTATGCTTTTGAATACAATTGTATTTGATTTACCAAAAAGAGGGAGTGGTTGATTTGTCTTGAATAAAAAACATCCAAACATATGATTCTATGAATTTACAAATAGTCAAGAGTGCTAATCACTACTAGGCTAATTCGCTTAATTTATTCTTATTAGATTTCGTTTTTTTCTTTTATTTCTCAATACTATAGTTAACTTTTTCTAAAGAGATGAAATAGGAGGGTTACATGGACATCGAGATGAGTCCAATCTCCTTTGTTTTCTCCCTAATTAACGTTACAAAATTAACATTTTGTAACGTTGTAGCTTGTGGAATAGATACTGATCCAATTTTTTTGTTATTATTTGCTTTTGTCCTATTATTATTGATGCTTTTCCATCCAAAAGAAAGTTCTTAACCTGTGTTTTAATATCTGAAATAAATCAATCAAAGATAACAACCTTACATCCTCTCTCTATTCTTGGAGGAAGAGTGTTTTCCGCTTAATAAAAAACAACCCTAGTAAGAACCTAAGGTTGTTTCGTTTACATCTCATAGTAGATACTTTGCCAGATTTCTAGCTAATCGCAGTTGCATTCATCTTTTCCAGTTTTGGGACATTTCGAACGAATCATCTCATTCACCCCCTGAGTGGGAAATGGAAACACTCAGATGATTTCTCATCTTTTTTATTATACAAAAAAATAAAAATCGCATATACCTATGTTTTTGAAAAAATCAAAATCAGCTCTTCCCCATGCTTTTTTACCTTTCTTGTGGTAAAATGTTGAATGATTTATTTGCATGGAAAGGGAGAAAAATCATGAGTACACTCACAACAACAGAGAAATACCAAGTGTTGTTATATTATAAATATGTTCATATCGAAGATCACGAGACATTCACTAAACAGCATCTAGCTTTTTGTAAAGAATTGAACCTAAAAGGCAGAGTGTTGATCGCTTACGAAGGGATAAATGGTACTGTCTCTGGCACTAAAGAAGATACAGACAAATATATGGATTTCATGCATCAGCATCCTCTATTTCACGATATGAAATTTAAGATTGATGAACATGATGATCATGCTTTTAAAAAGCTTTCAGTCAGACCTCGTAAAGAAGTAGTAACTTGGAGATTGGATCAAGAAGTTGATCCGAGTGAAATCACAGGGAAACATTTGTCCCCGAAAGAGTTTAATGAGCATTTGAAACGTGATGATGTGATCATCATTGACGGAAGAAATGAATTTGAGTATGATCTTGGTCATTTCCGTGGTGCCATCCGACCCGATGTAAACACAACGAGAGAGTTTCCGGAATGGGTCCGCGATAACCTCAATGAATACAAAGATAAAAAAATCATAACCTATTGCACAGGTGGAATTAGGTGCGAAAAACTGACTAGTTTTCTCATTTCTGAAGGCTTTGAGGATGTAGCTCAACTGGATGGAGGCATTATTACGTATGGCAAAGATCCTGAAGTAAAAGGAGAATTATTCGATGGGAAATGCTATGTATTTGATGAGCGGATTTCTGTTCCGGTCAATCAGGTAGCACCTACTGTCATCGGAAAATGTTATCACTGTGATCAACCAGCCGAAACATATATCAATTGCGCTAATGATTTTTGCCATCGACAACACATCGTCTGCCCTACTTGTCAAGATGAACACCAACATTTTTGCTCAAAAAAATGCGAAGAGTTAGTTGTTGAAAAGCAAAAAGCTTGAGTTTCATTATCCTGCTTGTAGCGGGGTATTTTTTATAATAAAACTTGACAAATCTCATTATTTGTGTTATAATTTTGATTCGGATAATACTCTGGAGTAAAATAGTTATATCATTTACTTTGGAGGTAATACAATGTCCAAACTGATTCCACTAAAGTTAACTACTACCATGATGGGTAAAAGTAATACCATCTTCCCTGCTCTTTTGCAAGAAGATAATTTTTCGGTATTGATTGATACAGGGTATCCAGGCCAACTTTCTCTCCTTCAACAAGCACTAGAGAAAGTTGGTTCATCTTTGTCATTTGTTGAAAAAATTATCCTTACTCACCAAGATATAGATCACATTGGTAATGTGTCCAATCTCCTTAACATATCCTCTCATCCTATAGAAGTAATCGCTCCTTTATTAGAAAAACCATATATACAAGGAGAAAAAACATTACAGAAGCTTACACCAGAAGCCATTGCAATAGCGATAAAGAATCTCCCTTCAGATGTTTCTTTACAATGGAAACAAGCGTTTCAACATACATTAGAAAATCCCCCTACCGCAAAAGTAGATAAAACCGTAATAGGCGGGGATGAGCTTCCGTTTTTTGGAGGAATTAAAGTTATAGATACACCAGGACATACGATTGGCCATACAAGCTATTATCATAAGGTTAGTAAAACGCTAATTGCAGGAGATGCTCTGGCAGTAGAGAACAATGAACTAGTTATCCCTTCCCCATTACTCACTTTCGATATGAAAAAAGCAATAGAGTCTATCGGCCGCTTGACTCATTATGATATTGAAACTGTCCTATGTTACCATGGCGGAATATTCGATCTAGACGCTAATGATCGTATACTTGAGTTGTACCATTGTCATAAAAATAAATTGCTTTAATGCTGGTTTTCGATACTCCACATTTTTTCTTTATACCAACTTTTGGCGTGTCGCATAAATAAAACTGCATGTTTTACCATTTCTAATGCTTCGTAGATGGATGTTTCTTTTGGATAATAAGTATTCGCATGGTTATAAAATGCCCTAGCACTCTCTTTAAGTTGCTGTTTCGGAAGACAGTGGATTGCCATGTTTTTTGGCATATTCCATATTTGGATAGCATTTTTATGTTCTATAGCTAATATTTGATATATCAAAGGTGAAACCCTTGTGCATAGAAGTCGAATTAGGTGAGTTAACCGATCTTTGCCATGATCCAATAGTGAAGAAAGATACTCGGGTGTCTCTGTTAGCTTTATCAAGGATTCGTGAGCAGATTGTTTTAGTTGTTCGTTAGTTGCTTCTGGAACTGGTAGTCTCCCTGCTACTATTTTATATGTACCAGCTACTGGCCCAACGTAATCTCTTGGCAATTTTTTTGATAACGCTTTACATTGAATGTATCGAAATGGAGAGGTATTTATATTAGCCAGATCTTGATGGATTTTCAGATATAAATCTAGAGGAAGCATCCCATTTTCCTCAAAAATCTTATCTTCTAAGAACAATTGAAAATCAATATCGCTAGATCCTTTGATAAATCCACCTTTCATCGCTGAGCCATGAACAATAAGACCAATAAAATTGTTACTGGTGTGAGTTCGGTATACTCCCACTACCTGATTAGCGATTTTTTCCACTTCTTTTATCAAACTCTATGCCTCCCTTCTATAATTCAACAGTGACCAAACATATAATTTCTTCTAGCCAAAGGAAGCAGTTTCTTATTGTTAAAAATAAACCGCCTATCATTGGGCGGCTTTGTTTTTATTCTATTATTTTGCAAATAACCTATTTACGTAATTCAAATCTCCTTTGTGGGAACATTTCTACTGCTACTATAACACAGTATGTATATAATAGAAAATTCAAACGATGGACATGGATTTATTTGCAGGTATCTTTTTATTTTCGATAGACTATAGTTACAAAAAGAGTTTAGATAAGGATGATGAGAGAATGTTTCACTCTCGAAGACTACCCTCAAATATTAATCGACTTATTAGTGATTTTCCAGAAGATGTGCAGGATTTCTTTTTAGAAATGATTAGTGCTGAGAGATCACCTTTAACAATCGCCAATTATGCTTACGATTTTTCTTTGTTTTTTCGTTTTTTAAAAGAAAAGAACAAAGACATAGAATCATTAGATGCTCTCACGATCAAAAGGTTTTTTCGTTACATAGAAAATGGATATGAACGTACAATCTATGTCCAAACAGGAAAAGGTGAATGGATAACCAGAAAGCATTTTCACGAGAATACAAGGAGTGGAAAACAGAGAAAAAGAGCTTCTCTTCGTTCGCTGTTTCGTTATATGGTGACTGCACAAGTTCTCGATAAAGACCCAATGCAAGCTTATGAAGATGCTAGCTTGAGAACGAGATCAAAACAAAAAGTGCCTGTCTTCTTAACGATGGAGGAAGTGACTCGTCTTCTTCAAGCTGTTCAAACTTATCACAATCGAAAGACTACTATATCTTGGATTAAAACAAGAGATGTTTCCATTTTATTGCTTTTATTAAACACTGGGATGCGAGTATCTGAGTTAGTCAACTTAGATATGAATAGTTTGCAAAAAGCTGGTGATTCCCTGAGGATTGTGATCATGGGGAAAGGCGGAAAAGAACGGATGTTAAAATTGAATGCAGTTGTAGTTAGTTCTTTAGAGCGATATTTACAAGAACGACCTTCATCTCATGATCCTGCCCTTTTTCTAAATAAAAATGCTAACCGATTGAGCAGAAAAGGCATCTCTGAACTTATTACCAAATATGTTCGTGAAGCGAAACTCCCCCCCAAAGCTGCCAATATATCTCCACACAAACTTCGTCACACGCTTGCAACCATGCTGCTGTCAAATGGAGAGAATTTAAGGGTAGTGCAAGAGATTTTAGGTCATTCTAGTATCCAGACAACACAAATCTATACCCATGTGATCAATACAGAAAAAGATGATGCATTGGATAAGTTAGCATCCATACAAGCAGACATTCTCTAGAACAACCGTTTGATTTTTTAACCTTGTTTCGCTATAATGATACAGACCGATACAATATGTTCGGAATTTTCCGGGAGAAAAGGAGATGAGAGTGTGAAAAGTAATAAACTTTCAGAAAGACAACAAGCTATTTTAAACTATATACAAAAAGAAGTTTATGATAAAGGATATCCTCCTTCTGTAAGAGAGATCGGAGAAGCAGTAGGTTTAGCATCTAGTTCTACTGTACATGGACATCTTAATCGTCTAGAAAAAAAGGGTTATATCCGACGTGATCCAACAAAACCAAGAGCAATCGAGATTTTGGATCAAAATTCTAACGTATTGAAGAAAGATACTGTAATGGTACCACTTATAGGCAAAGTAACAGCAGGTGAACCAATTACAGCTGTAGAGAATATCGAAGACTACTTCCCTCTTCCTACACGAATTGCTGGAGAAGATCAGACTACTTTTTTACTATCTGTTCAAGGTGATAGCATGATAAATGCTGGAATTATGGATGGAGATTATGTTGTTGTCCGCCAGCAGAATACAGCTGATAATGGAGAAATTGTGGTAGCCATGACAGGAGAAGGAGAAGCAACAGTAAAACGCTTTTTTAAAGAAGGAGATCATATTCGTTTGCAACCAGAGAATGATCGCCTGCAACCATTACGTCTACCTCAAGTTACCATACTTGGTAAAGTAGTGAGCCTAATTAGAGAAATTGTATAATGACGAAAAATGCGCTTGTTATAGGAGCGAGCGGGCTAGTTGGTACTTCTTTGACTCGTTTGCTCTTTGATGACAACACACACGATAAAATACATATTCTCGTTAGGAAATCAACAAATTGGAAACATGACAAATTAGTTGAGCATGTCATCGATTTTGAACAACTCCCCCGTTCTTCAGAAATATTTCAAGTTGACAGTATATTTTGTTGCCTTGGAACTACCATAAAAAAAGCAAAAACAAAAGAAGCTTTTTATCGTGTGGATCATGATTATGTCATGGATGTTGGAAAATTAGCTGCTAAAAATAACATAAAATTTCTCGTCATCAGCTCGATGGGTGCAAATCCGAAATCGATGTTTTTCTATAACAGAGTAAAAGGTGAAATGGAGCAAGACTTACAAAAACTAAAGATTCCATCTCTACATGTTTTCCGTCCTTCCCTACTTTTAGGAGATAGATCAGAATTTCGACTGGGCGAAAAATTAGCAACTCCTTTCAGCAAATGGTTTCTTAGAGGTCCATTGAAGAAATACAAACCAAACCAAGTACAATCCGTAGCTCGAGCTATGATTCATGTTTCAAAAGAAGAAACATCAGGTTTTTATATATACGATTCCACAAGAATAGAAAAAATCGCAAAAAAGAACTGACTTATTATGTCAGTTCTTTTTTGAATTTCTTATTCTGTTGTAATTTGCCATTGTACGTCATATTTATCGACTACCATTCCATAGGACTCGCTCCAAAAAGTCTTTTGTAATGGCATATAGACTTTACCATCTTGAGATAGCTTGTCAAAGATAACTTTTGACTCTTCTACACTATTGACGACAATAGCAATCGAAACACGAGAGCCTGTTTGCTGTTGTTGACCTGGGAAAGTATCAGAAAACATCAGATTAGTTTCTCCGACTGTTAATAACGCATGTAAAACGCGATCTTTTGCTTCAGGTGGTAAAGAGAATGATGGATCTTCAGGCATTTCTCCAAAGGTTTGAACAGAAATCACTTTTGCACCAATAGCATCTTGATAAAATTGGATTGCTTCCTTTGTGTTACCATCCAAAGTAATGTATGGATTCATACGTAAAGCCATTGTTATCCCTCTTCCTTTCATTTTTTAACACGCTAGATATGTTACCATAGGAAACAATCAAACACAAACAAACGTTTCTTTTGTATATTTGTATTATTTCAAACCTTTGTTACACTAAAAATGAGACGTTTACATAGGAGGGTTTTCTATGGATTCTTTAAAAAAAGTACTCATAACCGGAGCTAACACTGGAATGGGCTTAGCAACATCTATTGCACTTGCAAAAGAAGGACATCATATTATAATGGCTTGTCGAAATGAAGAACGTGGGAAACGAGCTATAGAAGAAGCATGCATCCAAAGTGGTTCGGATAAAATTGAATTCATGATTCTCGATTTAGCTTCGCTCACAAGTATACGTGCATTTTCAAAACACTTCCAAGAAAAATACGATACTTTGGATATATTAATCAACAATGCTGGGGTCATTACTACCAAGCGAAAAGTAACCGAAGATGGATTTGAATCCATGATAGGAATAAATCATCTCGGACATTTTTTGTTGACCCATTTACTCTTGGAGACATTAAAGCATTCAAAAAGTGGACGAATCGTAATCGTTTCTTCAGGAGCATACAAATACGGAGCAATTCAATTTGATGATATGCATATGGAGAAAAAATTTTCTAATTTTACAGGTTATGGAAAATCTAAACTTGCTAATATTTTATTTACCAAGGAACTAAGTGATCGACTAGAAGGTACGAAAATAACGGCCAATTGTTTACATCCGGGTGCTGTCTCTACCAATATAGGAGTGGATCGGGAAACGGGCTTCGGAAAAGGTATTCATACTCTACTGCGGCCGTTCTTTTTAACACCTTTGCAAGGAGCTCAAACAGCTATTTATTTGGCTAAAAGTCCAGAAGTTGAAGGAGTTTCTGGTGAATATTTTTATAAGAAAAAAATAAAGAAACTATCAGGTTCAGCTACAGATAGTGATTTAGCCAAACAACTTTGGCAGTGGAGTGAACAACAAGTCGGGATTCAGCCTATTGACAAGGTGAAATAATAGAAACATAAAGATACTTTTCGAGTTATTGTCGTCGTTATATCAGGGTGTTGAGGGGTCGTAATAGCCGGCGCCCTATTGGTTACCGATTTTCAAACTAACGAACCCACAACCTTGATCTAACGACAATGGTCCCGTACGATCTCTGAATTTGATTTTGGCTCCTGTTTTGAGTTTTGGCACTATTTTATCAGCCCTTTCTAATTTCTCCATTCATGCTATACTTTAACCAAACGGAAGAATAAGGAGTTTCTGTGCCTCAAATGCGAGCCAGTAACCGCCGTGTGGTAGATGCAGCCACCCGTAGTGCAACAACCCCCGGAACTGGAGGGTCTGCCCATTTGACCGACACTTCGAAGAAGTATAATCGGAGGTCGGAACCGGAGGACCCCTTCAACAGCTTGGGAAGTGACGCTTCGAAGGAACGACGGCAAGCGATCTCCCGTATGAGCAGCACCTGATCCCGTTTTCATGGTAGCTAAAGCTGCCCAGCCCGATCATTAGAATTTGTTTCTGATGGTCGGGCGTTGTTATTTTTGATCTGTTTTAAAGTATGATCTTATCACCTCTCATATAATTCTTACTGTTTCGTATAATCGAGAGAAACGGATTCGAGATTTGTCAACAACTGTCAATGACTTTGAAATGATGCGTGCAAATACAGTTGTCTATCACGGAAATAACCACCATTAGGTCCTTTTTCATCTATTGTAGCTAACCAAACAGCAGTATCTGCTCCTTCTTCTAGGGTATTAGGTGCATCAGAACCTCATTTAAAGCTTTTAATAGGTGATCTCATTCAGGACGATCTTTAATTCTGCTTTATAAATAACAACAGCCACTTGTTTTGAAGAACATTTTTCATATATAAATTTGTTCTTGTGCTAAGGAAATAAATAGAAAAAAGCTGATCCTAGTTAGGATCAGCTTTTTTCAGTGCTATTTTGAAACAAGGGAAGAAGCATTAACGAAATGTTCAATTCGATTAAAAGCCTCTTTTAAGTTATCCATAGATGTTGCATAAGAGATACGTATATAGTCGTCTGCTCCAAATGCAGACCCTGGGACAACAGCTACTAATTCCTCTTTTAGGAGTGCTGTAGACCACTCGTCAACAGATGAATATTTGTTACCAAGAGCTTCTTTTACATGAATAAAAGCGTAGAATGCACCTGGCGGAGTAATACAACGGAATCCTTTAATGTTTTGAATTCGATTGATCACATAATCTCGCCTTTCTTTAAATGCTGCTTTCATTTGAACGACAGGTTCTTGAGGGCCTGTGAGAGCAGCGATGGCCGCATATTGAGATACAGAGGTAGGATTAGATGTACTGTGACTTTGCAAATCAGTCATAGCTTGGATGATTTCTTGGGGACCTGCTGCATATCCAATACGCCATCCCGTCATAGCATAAGTTTTGGATACACCTGTAATGATAATGGTACGTTTGAAAAATGATTCTTCCAATGTAGCGATACTCACATGAGGTTTATTATCATAGATAAGATGTTCATAAATTTCATCAGACACGATCAACAAATCATGCTTTACAGCTATATTTCCTAACTCACGAAGTTCTTGAGAGCTATATATCATCCCGGTTGGGTTGGAGGGTGAATTAATGATAATTGCTTTTGTTTTATCAGAAATAGCTGCTTCTAACTGCTCAGCTGTAATCTTTAAATTGTTTTCTTCTTTAGACTCCACTACGATAGGCTTTCCACCAGCTAGTTTTACTTGTTCTATGTAACTTACCCAATATGGAGCAGGGATAATTACTTCGTCGTCTTCATTTAAAATGACTTGGAAAAGGTTATAGAGCCCTTCTTTTCCTCCAACTGTCACCATAACCTCTTTAGCTGAATACGTAAGTCCATTTTCAGTTGAAAATTTGTCGATAACCGCATCCTTGAGTTCTTTGATTCCGCCTGAAGCAGTGTACTTGGTAAAGCCTTTATCCATAGCTTCTTTTGCAGCAGAAAGGATGTGCTCAGGTGTATTAAAATCTGGTTCACCAGCACCTAATGCTACTACATTGTGGCCTTGTTGCTTTAATGCGTTTGCTGTTGCAGTGATAGCCAATGTAGGGGAGGGTGTTAGTTGCTTTACGCGATCAGAAAGTGTCATATTTTTCTCCTTTATCTCCAATTATCTGGTTTGTTTTCTTTATGATAACACCTTTACTGTTGGTCGACCAGTTGTTTTGCTTCTCTTGCAATCATTAACTCTTCATTGGTCGGAACTACTAAAACTTTCACTCTGGAATTTGGGGTGCTGATTTCTCTTGTTTTTTTGGAGCGAATATTGTTTTCGGAGTTATCTAACTCGATACCAAAAAAACTAAGCTCTCTGCATACCTCTTGCCTTACAAAGGAAGAGTTTTCTCCTACTCCAGCTGTAAAAAGTAATATATCTACACCATTCATCGCTGCAATATAAGATCCAATTGTTTTACGAAGTTTGTACAAATACATATCTATTGCTAATTTTGCTTGTTCATTTCCTTCTTCCATTGCTTGAGTTACTTCGCGCATGTCACTAGACATTCCCGTAACTCCTAATAATCCACTGTGTTTATTCATCATGGATTGAATTTCGCTTAAAGTTAAGTCTTCTTTTGCGATCACATAAGGTACAATAGCAGGATCAATATCACCACAACGTGTCCCCATCATTAATCCTTCTAAAGGGGTCATCCCCATACTTGTATCAACAGATACTCCATGATTGATCGCAGTAACACTGGCACCATTACCAATATGTGCTGAAATAATTTTTAAGTCCACTAATGGTTTCTCTATAAATACAGCAGCTTGTTCAGACACATATTTATGAGAAGTTCCATGAAATCCATAACGGCGAATTTTGTGGCGAGTATACAATACGTATGGCAAAGGGTATAAATAGACATGTTTTGGCATTGTTTGGTGAAAGGCAGTATCAAAGACAGCAACATGAATCGCTTCAGGTAACCGTTGCTCTGCAGCAGCAATCCCTAAAAGATTCGGGGGATTATGCAAAGGAGCTAAGTCAACAGTTTTACGAATAGCTTGTCTTACTTCACTTGTGATCACTGCTGATTCAGAAAAAAACTCTCCACCATGTACAACCCTGTGACCAACTGCAATCACTTCTTTTTCACTAGCAATTACACCATCTTTATTATCCATCAAAAGCCGGAGGACAAGATTTAAGCCCTCACGGTGATCTAAAATCTCTGCTGTTTTCAGCATCTCTTCTTTACCTGTCACTTGATAGGTGATGATAGCACTTTCTGTTCCGATCTTTTCTACCAAACCTTCAACAATTACAGATTCGTCTTCCATTTCAAATAATTCATATTTTATAGAAGAACTCCCACAATTTATAACTAAAATTTTCATTTCTTTCCGCTCCGTTTCTTGGTTCCTTCCATATTATTTATCATAGGCATACGATTGATACTATACTCTTTTTGGCTCTCCATAAGAGGAAAACAAGAACATGAAAAAACAAATCGTCGTTGCCAAAGAGTCTCAATAGCGCGTGGAGAATAGTATTGCCGGACATAGTCAACTGCTAAGTGATTGGGTACACCATCAAGCACTGCAAGACATGCAAGTGCAGTTCCGGTTCGTCCTTTTCCTCCTGAACAAGCGATTTCTAAACGCTCAACTTTAGCACGTTCCCATGTCTCTCGTAACGCTTCAGCAGCTGTAACACAGTTGGAAGGTAGCCGAAAGTCAGGCCAACGAATCCACCGGTTCTCCCATGCTACGGATGGTGGCTGATGTGACAATAGAAAGAGTGCAAATCTAGGTTTGTAACCCCGGCGAATGTGGACGTCTTAGTGCCCGTCCTCGGACGAGTCTTCCGGAAGGAAGTCGTAGCACACCTTCTGAAATGGGGTCCCGTGTATCGATCATAACGCTATCCTCCTACTGAAAATGACCATTTTAACATTATCTTATATGTATGTTTTCAGTAAATGGGATTCAAAACTAAATTCATCAGCAGTTACCATTATGTATAAAAACCAGCTATAGAAAGCTGGTTTTTGGTTACAATCGATTTCCATCTTTATCGTACTTAAAAAACCCTTCTCCGGTCTTAATCCCTAAATGACCTGCCCGAACCATCTTTTTTAATAAAGGAGCTGGGCGGAATTTGGTATCTCCAAACTCCCTGTACAAACGTTCCAATGCTGCTAACACAGAATTTAACCCAAATCTGTCAGCCATTTCAAATGGACCAAATGCAAAATGGTAGCCATGTTTCATGGCAAAATCAATTTCATTCGCTTCAGCAACGCCTTCCATCAATATATAAGTTGCTTCATTAATAAACAGAACAATCATTCTTGTGGTTACAAAACCCGGAGATTCAAAAACCTCTACTCCCGTTAACTGAAGTGTTGTCAACAACATTCGAAGGTCAGCTACGGTTTCTTCAGATGTTTTTAAACCTCGAACTACTTCCACCAAGGGGCGTTTGGTTACAGGATATACAAAATGTAGGCCAACAACTTTTTTCGGTCGATTGGTTACAGCTGCTATCTCAGTTAAGCTCAGTGTGGATGTATTACTTGCTAAAAGCACATCTTCCCGACAAAGCTCATCACATATTTGAAAAACAGCTTTTTTGGTGCTCATATCTTCAACTACAGATTCGATAACAAAATCTGCGTTTCTCAGAAGTTCTATATTTGAAGTAAATACAATTCGGGATAACGTTATTTTTTTCTCTGCGGTTGTAATCCCCCATTTTGATAACTTTTTATCTAGGCTCTGTTCAATTTTCCCTTTTGCATACTGGGCTAATTCTTCTGTCTTTTCTAATAACAAAACTTCATACCCCTTGGAAGCACACAATTCAGCAATTCCTTGTCCCATCGTACCTCCGCCAATAACAGCGATTTGTTGTATTTCATCTGCCAAAACAAGATGCTCCTTCCCTAGCTCACTAGTTCTCGTGCTAACAAATCCCGAAATTGATCTCCGTCCAATCTCTCTTCTATTAACAGGATGTTCAAGCATTCTTGGAGAAATGAATAGTGCTGCTTGGTGATACTTAAAGTCTGTTTATACAACTCATCCAAAATATGAGTAACTTCTTTGGATAATATGTCAGGATCGATCAAAGACATATCGATTATCCCCAAAGAAGAAAGTCCTGTATCAATCATCGTTTTACACAGTTGTATTGCTTGTTCATAATCGTTTTTTGCTCCAGTGGATCGATTTTGATACCATACTTCCTCGGCTGCTGTTCCAGCTAAGCAAATCATGACTTGCTTTTCAAGTTGAGCTTTCGTGTGTAAATAACGATCTTCTTTAGGATGATGTCGGACATATCCTAACGCTTGACCACGGGGGGTAAGCACCACTTGGGCGACAGAATTAGGTTCCAATAACTCAGCAACTAAAGCATGTCCCAATTCATGGATAGCAACCCTTTTTTTATCTTCCATAGAGGTAGAACGATCAATTTGTTCTCCCATTAGAACTTTATCTACAGCTTGGGAAAAATGAATCATTTTAATTTGCTTTGCCTCATCTCTCATCGCATATATTGCTGCTTCATTTACGACACTTGCCAAACCAGCACCAGAAAAGCCAAATGTCTCCCTTGCAATCTTATCAAGATCTACCTCATCATGTATTGGTTTACCCTTAACATGAAGCGATAAAATGTGTTTACGACCTGTCTTATCTGGCAAATCCACTGCTATATGTCGATCGAATCTTCCAGGGCGCGTTAATGCTAAGTCTAACAAATCTTTTCGGTTCGTTGCTGCAATTACAAAAACTGGGATGTCATTCTTCTTTATTCCATCCATTTCCGTTAATAATTGATTGAGCGTTTGGTCATACTCTTTATGTTGAGAGCCTTCCCGTTTAGCACCAATCACATCAATCTCATCAATAAAAATAACTGCTCTATTCTTCTTTTTGCTTTTTGCTGTTTTTCTAGCTCGAGCAAATAATTGACGTACACGATTTGCACCAACCCCTACGTACATCTCAACGAATTCACTACCAGATGCAGTAAGAAAAACGGCATCTGAATAATGAGCTGCTGCTTTGGCCATCAATGTTTTACCTGTTCCAGGCGGTCCAGTTAATAGGATTCCTTTTAGGGGTTGTATTCCATAATCTTTCATCTTTTCTTGTTGGATTAAAAAATCGAGTGCTTCCATTAACTCTTGTTTTGCCTTTGTTTGTCCTCCGATGTCTGTAAATTGGATATTTGGAACAGTGTTACGTTGGTCTTGTGAACTACCTTTATTCCAACGCGATCCGACTTTTGTTCCAGCACTGGAGTAGTACCAAATCGCTATACCAATACCTATGATTACTATCATAGGTAACATTGGCACACCCAAATAAGCAAGAAATAAAAAAGTTCCTAACCCTGCTCCGATGAATGGAATATACATACTATTTCACCACCTTTATTGGTAAAATTCGGACCCATGTTTTATTTTCGTCCTTTAGTGAAAGATAAACATACTGATCATCTATATATAATTGATAAGACAGACGATATTTAGAGGAAATTTGCTTAACAGTAGTTTGAATTAACGTGTACTTTCCGGTCTCTAGTCCTTCTTTTACTCCAAACACCATCTCATGCCATGCCATTTTCACTTTTTTTGATTGAGGATTGGTGAAAGTAATATACCATTTTCCTTTACCAAGATATTTATCCAGTTGTATGGTTACTTCTGGGAATTCATCTGAGAAATCGTAGGTTGGTTTCACGTTTAACTGCACTTCTATACCTTCAGTATCCATTTCTATTTTTGTGAGAGAAATATCTTTTTGAGCATTGATTACATCTCTTATAGGCTTTTCTATTTTAAAGTACTGATAACCTTGGTATCCTCCAAAAAGCACAATTAACGTGACAACCAAACTAATCATAATGACTTTTATTTGTTTTGTCATGATCGTCACGCACCTCCAGTTTTTCGGTATATCAGAAAAATACACTATGTAGTATATCATATGTTATATACATCCGTAGGAAGGAAAGATTGGAAACAAGAAAAAAAGACCGGAAATACGGTCTTTCTAAAATGTGTAAGACATACCTTCTATTCGTAAGGTGATACTATAGATACACCGCAAGGGAGGGTATTAGATGTCTACTTGTTGGTTGTACGATTTGTTGGAAACTCATTTGTCTGAGGTACAACTAGGTAAGGTGGAATCTTTTATTCATGCGGAATCATGGGCCTCCCCCGCAGCCCGATACCGAAATTGGAACGAAGATGAAGATCCACCATTACGTTTTCGATTGGATATTGATGTAGAAACATAACTTTGGTTAGTCTTAGTTTTTCAAAAAATCTTCTACCTATTCCTTCGCCAGTTTTTACCTGTTTTTTATGTACGAATAAGTCCAGAAAATCAATGTTTATTGTGTCCTTTATTTTCGTCTCAATGTATAGTACTCCGCGGGCAAATGGCGGGCATCATTGGGGCAGATGAAAAGCCAGTATCCCTTATTAGACTGGCTTTTTTTGGTCTTTCGACATGCTTTTTACTGTGAGACCATTCTTGGTTGATCCTATATAACAATATGAGATATAAAAACCAGCAAACAGCGACTGAACACTCTTATCCACCTAAACTTCCTCTGTTTTTTCACTCTCGTAGAAAACAAATGGAAACTTTGTTTGCTTCTTTTGCGATGTATTTCGCCTTACTCATTTAAAGCCTAACTCTAATCGGCTATGAATTTGCTTTGGAAGCAATTCTTTTTGCTTCTTCTGTTCTCGTTTATTGAACGATTCTAAAAAATGGAACAGTACCAAATGAATCAATCAGATTTTCAATTAGCACCACAAATTATGTTATAATTATTCCAACTAATCTAGCAATTCTCTATACTTGGTAGGGATGGATCTAGATAGTAGAAAGAGAGAAAATGTCACCTACAGCATATGCATTCAGGGAATTCGTGCTGAAGATATATGAACTATGCAATCTTGCATGCACGTATTGCTTTGTCTACGAAAAAGCAGACAAGAGCTATCAGCGTCGCCCTGTGACTATGTCTGAAAAAGTCATCGCTGACACAGCCATGCGTATTGCAAAGCACGTACACACCCATCAGTTGGACAGCATCAGACTGGTCCTTCATGGTGGTGAGCCATTGATGGCTGGATGGAAGCTACTCATCAAGTGCGTGAGAAAAGTACGTGAGACTGTTGGTGAGCAGTGTTCTGTTATTGTGGTTATACAAACCAATGGGACACTACTCACTGAGCAAATTATTCAAAAACTGGCTTCAGAGAATATTGGTATTGGAGTCAGTCTGGACGGTGGATCTGATACATTCAACCGCCATCGAGTGAACCATGTTGGAAGATCTACATGGAAGAGGACAGCAATGGGTCTAGAGCTACTTAAGCAACACCCTGAGGTATACAACGGTATCCTTTGTGTGATCGACGTAGAAAACGATCCAGTCGAAGTCTATGAATCACTGCTCCGATTCAATCCACCCTCCATGGACTTTTTGCTGCCACTTGGCAATCACTCTGATCCGCCACCGGGATTGCCATCTACCTCTACTCTCTATGGGGACTGGCTTGTCAAACTGTTTGATCGATGGTTTGATGACAAAGCTGAGTACAGACCAGAGATCCGTTACTTTATGGAGATCATGTATCTTCTCCTGGGGGAACCCAGTACGATCGAGTCGCTGGGTCTCTCTCCATACGCAGGAATCGTTGTCGAAACAGATGGAACCATCCAACAGGTCGATGCACTCAAGTCAACCTACGAAGGTGCGCCTGAGACTGGACTGAATGTGCATCATCACGATTTTGACGAGGCTCTAGAACACCCAGGTGTCATTGCTCGTCAAATCGGCCTAAAAGCACTGGGACCTGAATGCCAGGTATGCTATTTGAAAACGGTGTGTGGTGGTGGCTATTACCCCCATCGTTACCAAGAAACAAACGGTTTTCTTAACCGGTCCGTCTACTGTCATGATTTGCAAAGAATCATCGTGCATATCTCGAACCGTCTTCAAGGTGAGATTGCACATATCCCCCTCTAATACATCAGAGAAATAGGTGTGAGAGGTAACAGCCCCCCTTGTATGTTCGTTCAAGGGGGGTAGTCATTTAACTATTTTATTACTAGTTTTGCTCTTATATATATCTTTTTCAATAAAATACAATCGCCCCCTCTCCAATTTCCGTTGGAGAGGGGGCGATTTCCTACCTAGTAGGAGTTCTAGTTCTTAGAGATCCCTCAACTTTCCTCACGGCCCCGACGGGACCTGCTCTGGAAAAGACTGAAGGTTCCTACTCGACCACAGCCGAGTCCTTCAGCGAGGAGGAGCAGAACAGGATGTTCGCTCTGCCTGAGAACCTCTCCGATCTCGGCGCGTGACGGCGCGTCCAGAGATGTCAGAGGTGATGACATCTGAATTTCCCTTCGAAGATTCGAAATCCTGGGAACCTTCTTGGTTCTAGGATTCTTACTTCCCACGCCAGATTTCTCCTTTTCTAATCTACTGACTATGGGTTCTTATTTCATTATATATGGTTAGGAAACGAAAAACAAAACACTTTTGGTGATGCAAGTTTTATACTCAACTTCCCGAAAAATCCATCAAAAGAAAGCGCGGGAGCTGCCAAATATCTTCGTAAAAAGGGACCAGATTTATGAGTATATTCCGTCACTAGCGTACGGAGTTGGAAATCGAAGTGCGCCAAAGACAAATAAGAAATTGCCTTATGTACCAACAGAGGATGAGATGAAGAACTATTATGAAGCCATTATCAAGTTGAACAGACGTGGATTTTCAACGATGCCAGATTCGAGTGAATCAAGGTAAAGGAAAAAAGGATAGAATTGTCCCGTTTCCCTCTACATGCTGATAGCTTGGAGAAAAAAGGGGCCACTTATTTATTTGAGTCTTCTTGGAAGAAAAAAATTCGAATCATGGTGTTCGGAAGATCCTAGAAAAATATACAGATCAGGTTCCCTAGTAAGGCAATGTCCGACTGGTGTGTTGCCCTCTTTTTTTGATCTGAAGATGTTCATTCTTACCAGATGATCGTTATAAGTAGTTCCAAAGGTTTTGTCATTCTTTTTTCCAGCCCTTATGTCTAATTGAAGAATAGATCAAAGCGTAGCTCCGCCATCTACTACAAGGGTGGAACCTGTAACAAACGAGGATTCATCGGATAATAACCACAAAATACCGTTGACAATTTCTTTTAACGAACCTATTCGTTTCATTGGAATCATATTGGTTAAATGAGTGAGACGAGTTTCATCTAGTTGTTCCGCTTTTTCTGTTTTGGTTGGCCCTGGGGCAATTGAATTAATTCTTATATTCTGAGAAGCTACTTCCAAAGCTGCTGATTTGGTGAGCCCTTCGATTGCAAATTTTGAAGCTGAATATGCTGTAGATGAAGCAAGAGCTTTAATTCCTGTGATGGAAGAGACATTAACGATTGATCCAACTCCGTTTTTCAGCATATGTTGAATTTCATATTTCATACATAGAAATGTACCAAGCACATTTGTTTGTAACACATTTTGAAAAACCTCCATTTTTGTCTCGATCAAAGCAGTAGGTAACTGAGCTATACCCGCATTATTTACTGCAAGATCAAGTTTTCCATATCTATCAATAATGGATTGAATAACTTGTTTCACATTTTCTTCCTGACTAATATCCAATTTGACGAATTCTGCTTTATTACCACTCATTTGAATCCCATTAACAACTTCTTGTCCCACTTTTTCTCGACGAGCTCCGATTACAACTGTGGCACCTTTTGCTGCTAAGGTGATAGCAGCTGCTTTTCCTATACCGGTTGTTCCACCAGTCACAAAAACTACTTTGTCTTTCATCTCTATCGTTCCCTTTACTATTATGGGTTAGTTTTCACTAAATTTGACATAAATGGAGGCGTTTTCGTAGAGTTGCCACGCGTTATGACAAATTAGACAAGTCTGTTTTGTCGTTTGTTTATATTGCTTCTTTTTTCAAACTGACTCAATGATTGGTTTTTAAACACATCCTAGAGCAATTTCTTTTTATTTATTCCAAAATGTACAAATCGGCGACGTACATACCCCTTATGCCTCTTTCATCACAATCGTATATGCCAATTTTCGGAAATGAAATTTTTCTGCATTTCTTCTAAGTATTGAATGAGAACCGAAGAGTTTACAGAATAGTACACCCTCTTTCCTTTTCGATGTTCCTTAATTAAATTCACTTCGCGCAATTGTTTGAGATGGTAAGACAATTTTGATGGTGAAATATTTTTTAACTTTTTATGAATATCTAAGTAGGGGCAAATTGCTTGTGGATATTCTGGATGTGGTGGAGACTCACAAGTATCATCATGCCCTTTAGCAATTAAGTTTAGAACTTCCAAACGAATTGGATCACCTAATGCCGCTGATTTTTTTGCAAATGCTAAAATGTTATTTTCCATAAGAGAAGTATAACACAAACTAATTGTCATTCCAAAAAAAATTGGTATATCATTAAGGGGACTAACTGTAGGAGTCATTGCGTTAATCTCATTTGCTGTAACCCAATTACGAACGGAGCATCCCATATTAGAATTGCGTGTTAATTTCACAAATTTATGATCGATTTGGAGTGCGTGGTTTAGCTATCATTGGTTTAGTAATTTTAGAGGAAAGAAGCTGATTTACACTATCCTATAGGTAGTGTAAATCAGCTTCTTTGAGCTAGATATAAAGATAAGCTGGAGCATCGGCAGAGGGAATTTACTCGAACATATCACTGCGTTGCACCTTTACTGAGCAATTTCTAGAATTTCTTAGGAAACACGAAACACTCTGTTTTATCTGAAGATGTGCCAATCTTCATTATTTTTCTCAGTTCCAGAGTACCAGTTATATGAACGGTAACTATGTTTGCACCAGGAGTAAAATAATAGATTTAAATTTTTTCACTATATTCCGATTTCCTGTTTGACTGCTCCTTAACTCCTTTATTAAGAGATTGGAAACTATATGGGTTTTCCATATTTCGGTTTAAGGGATCATAAACGGGTAAAAAACTTTATTCTTTTTTCATTCTTCCCGCTTTTTTTGCTGCTTCTTTTAAAATGACTTCGATTTGAGCATTCACACTTCGCAAATCATCCTGAGCCCATTTTTCTAGTATTTCATATAGTTTTGGATCAATTCGAAGCGGAAATGCTTTTCGTTTACTCATTTACGACACAACCTCAGTAGATACTGCCTGTGTTAATAATAGGCTGTGTTCCCTTCTCAGAAACAATGGCTACCATCAGATTATTGACCATCTGTGCTTTTTTCTCTTCATCCAACTCGACAATTTCTTGTTCTTGAAGCTGATCAATCGCTGCTTTTACAAGCCCTACTGCCCCATCGACTATCACTTTACGAGCAGACAAAACGGCATTCGCTTGTTGTCTTTGCAGCATAGCAGAAGCTATTTCGGAAGAATAGGCCAAATGCATAATCCGCGCTTCAATAATATCGACACCGGCAACATCCATTCGCTTTTGTAAATCATGTACAAGAACCTCTGCTATTTCATCACTATTTTGTCTGAGGGTAAGGGTGTTTTCTCCTTCCTTTTCGTACGAATCATAGGCATATCTACTTGCAATATGACGAATTCCCGTTTCACTTTGGATTTGAATGAATTTTACATAGTTTTCAACATCAAACAACGCTTTTGCTGAATCATTTACTTTATAAACCACCACTGCGGCAATTTCAATTGGATTTCCTTCTAAATCATTTACCTTTAATCGTTCACTTGTAAAGTTGGTGACCCGTAACGATACGCTTCGTTTAAAAGTGAAAGGAATCGTTGCCCACAATCCTTGATCACGAATGACACCTTTATACGTACCAAAGAGCGTTAATACTTTTGCTTGGTTTGGCTGTACGATAGTTAAACTTGTGAAAATAATCAAACCTAAAATGAATACCACGATTCCGCTTGCTTCTCCTCCGAATGAAAAGGAATGGCTAACTAAGTTAACTCCACCAACAATACATACTAGTGCAATGATTAGTGCTGCATAACCATTGATTTTAAAAATTGATTTTTCCGTCATTCTGACCCCTCCGTGATATATAAATGATATCATTTATATATCATTATAAAGCGATTGTGAGACAAAGTAAATAGGGGCACCGGGGAGATACGTGTAAAAACAGGACATATTCTAGGGATCACCGTATCCAGAGAAGAAAAACACACACCAAGACATATTTTAGACACAACTTAGCCGACTACCTTACACGTGAAGAGACGAAAACGTCATGAAAATTAACTTTTACGTCATTAATTCGTTTAAAAACAAGAATTACTAAACCTTGAATTCAATATCTCGACTTCTCGCCATATTGTGCTATGATAATGATAGTTACTAATAACTAACATTGATAAGTGGTGGAATGATGCAACAATCAGAAACAAGCAACGCAGACCGCATTTTACAGACAGCCATACAACTGATGAAGGACAAAGGTTTTAAAGCAGTTACCATTAAAGAAATTGCACAAGGTGCACAAGTAAGCGAAATGACGATTTTCCGGCATTTTGAGACGAAAAAAAGGTTATTGGAAACCGCAATTGAAAAACACTCCATTGTTACGTCATTTCAAAATCTTTTTGAAACCCAAATTACGTGGGAGCTGGAAAAAGATTTGTATCTAATCGCTTCGACTTATTTGGATCAAATGGAAGCAAACCGTTCTATTTTCCTTATTTCTGTTCAAGAACGAACGACAATGCCAGAGTTAAGTCATCACGTCTCCCATAATCCAAAAAAACTAAAACAATCCTTAGCTCACTATTTTCAAGTGATGTGTGAAAAAAAGAAAGCAAAGATCAAAGACCCAGATAAACAAGCAATCTCTTTCTTAACTTTCTTATTTGGATATTTTGCTTCTCTCACATTCCTAGGAAACCAATTTATTACGGATTCAAAGGAAAATTTTATCCAACATTGTGTGCAAACCTATTGCCGTGGTATCACTTAATTTTTTTTGCTTAGAAATGTTAGTGACTAATAACTATCATTTATTCCTGCTGTCTCTTGTCTCTATCATCCATTGGTAGACAGAAGAGGTGGAAACGCCAATCTCTTTCAGGAGTGATGTGTCATGACTGCAACACTTGTTTCCTATCTCGAAAAAAATCAAAATAGAGCCAAGATTTTTGCTGTTAGCCAATTTCTAGAAAATCATGTAACCGAAAACTGGGATGTTATCTTAACAGAGAAGAAAGCACAGTTGGACCATGCATTTGCAACCGTAGGTGAACCTTCGTATGGAACTTATTTAAACTTCCTCTACCAAAAAATCCATTCCCAGTTGAAAGATGCTGGGCTACGAGTTTCTACCCGACTGCCTGGTGATATGGAAATTTCGAGAGAATGGGGAACAAACCCAGAAGAAACAGATCAGTATCGCTGCATGTGGAGTACATTGTATGAACATGAAACTGATGAGCCACTTGGAACCATCGTCACTGTTTTGCCACATGATCATACACAGTTTCGCGTACCAACAAAACCGCCTGTCTTTGTTTTAGAAGAAACAACCAAAGATGAAGTTGTAGCAACTCTGTCCAAACGGTATGCAGCATTTGATTTTGCTAACCTTCCTGAATTCCATGTTTATATCGCTCAGTTAAGAGCCAATCAAAAGAATCAATAGTTTATCCTTCACCTCACTCTATCAGGTGGGTCATCGATTCAATATCCAAAAACTTTTCATGTGGGGTTCGGTCAAGTAAGCAAAGATCAAGTGATTATCAATCAACGTTTAAAAGAAGATAGATTTTCAATAAAACCTCCAACACAATTGCATACATGGACGTTTTATGTTGAAGCACCAAGTAATTTTACGGTTGAAGTCTATCATTAAGTAGATCGAAATAAGCGTTGACGAAAAAAATTCCTTCATAGACAACTTTAAAATGCGGTATTTCACATTATATTTCAATTATTATTAAAATACAGTAGAGTTCAAAGCTGAAAAGGAGATCGACAAAATGAGTCCATCCTATTGGGCCTAGAACCAGCATCCGTGTCGCGAAACGCAATTTGGCCAATAAATGGAAAATGATTGAATTTCAAAGTGATATGTAGTGTCACAAAAAGGATCAATCCTTTTTGTGACAGTGAGTATGTTTAGTATATATCAATACTACATCTTTTTAAATTTCGGAGGATTTCTTACTATGGAGAATTATAGTCATAATATTATGACTATAATTTGCTGGGGGTAACTAGTAGCAATCCTACATGCTTCTAGTTACCTTCCCAGCGACTTTGTTGTTCAGTTCATGAGTTCTCGAATCTTCTCCACCACAGTGGTGAGGTCCGACTCCGTCATGATTTGATCACGTGGGGAACCCCCGATTCCTTGTTTGCCACCGCCACCCTCGGGCCAGATGAGCCTAGCGACAGCACCGCAGTCGAAGCTACCATCTGCACATGAGATGATGATGGCACCCCGTGACGTGTTCAACGTCACGATCACGGGAATGATCTCCTCACGCTCCGGGCTGTAGTACGCTGCGTTGCAGAAAACCTGCTCGGTTTCGAAGACTCGAACCTTGTTGTCCTCTTCGACCAAGCATTCCTCCACGGCTTGCCACCGCTTCTGGTCCCACTCGATCCCTTGAGCAACAAGATCATGGTCACCTCCGATAATGCGGTTAAGCACCTCGATGTGCTCCATGACAAGCTCGGTCACATCCTCTTTGTGAGGAACGGTCGGCTTCCCCCACAGTTCTTCCGCGTACGCCCAATACGCGAGGAGCTGATAACGGGTAACATCGTTCAGCTCATGAAGGTGATGCGATCCGTTCGAAGTGATGAACCGCTCGGCTTCCCAGAACTCAGGAGCGTTCGGACGGATTCCGAGAAGATCCGAAACCCAGAACAGCGTTCCGAGATCGATGTGAGTGATCAGAATAGTTGTGTTGCTCTTCAGAATGGGCAGAGGACGGTTGTCATCCGGCAGACCCACTCCAAGCGTCGCCATCGTGCCGCGGACAACCTTGTCCGACCCACCGAAGGTGGCCTCGACCGTCACAGCAGCCGAGATGGCACGGGCAGCATACTCGTCAGTCGCACGAATGATCTTCACGATTCCCCCTATAGGAAAAGTCGTTGGGTGTTAATTATAGAATAGCATATTTTTAAATCTCTTGTTATTGTGAATATACAAAGCTGGACTAAATGTCGTGGAAAACTGGCATTCTGGTGGTGACTTTATCTTTTATGGAAAAGGGGGAGAAATCCAAAAAAATCAACCTCAAGAGCAGGAAATTGCCATCCTTAGTCTCCACTTACTGCAAAATTGCTTAGTATATATCAATACGCTTAAAATCCAACATGTCCTGCAAGAAAAAGAATGGGTGGACCAGATGGCAGCAGAAGACTATCGAGCTCTTACTCCTCTTATTTACAACCATATCAATCCATACGGTGAATTTCGAATGGATCTAGATCAACGACTGGCTTTATAAGAAATCGGAAAATGATTTGTTACTTTTCGATCTATTCAGTAGATTTAATTGCTATTTGTTGTGTTTTTAGTACAATTATTTGTCGCTAATCCTATCAAAGAAGCTGCTCTTCCTTACAAAGGCAGCTTCTGTGGACTTCGATACGCACTTCTTCTACATGGAGGTATTCACATAAAAAGATAGTTTTTACCGCTTTCCCCAACTCCTGTAAAGCTTTATAGGTAGGATGGGAGCTGTTTTTAGAAAATTGCTTTAAGATGGCCTCCGTGTCTGCTACGTTTAATCGTAAAGCAGTTGCATATTTTACCATTTCATCATACTGCCTACGAATTAAATCCCAATCAATTGGCTTTTGTACAAGAACAGGTTGCAAATGAGTATAATGGACTCCAATCTTAGGCCGGTACAATTTCTGGGAATGAATGTTTTTTAGTCGTGGCATGAGTTTAAAACCAAGCAGATAGCAAAAAGCAAAACCCACTTCACTTTGCCCATGTGTATCGACAAAATTTCGTTCGACTTCTTTGTCGGTGTTGTGATTCAGTAATCCATGGAGCATCGCGGCGATTTCAGAAGAATTGGGTGTGTTGACGGACGAATGAATACACATGGACTTTTCCTCCACATGCCAATAGACAGAAATTCCTGGTCCACGTTGGCGTGGGTTCCATTGGGTTCTTAGATTTTGATCATAGGCAGCCATATTTGTAGAATCGGATGCACAAGAAGTAGTTCCTTTCCCCAAAATTTCTTCCCGTCGATCTGCTAAAATGGCGTTTACGATGTGTTCAATTGCTGCCTTTACGTTATCTTTGTAGATATATTTTCGTTTGATGTATAGCAAGTCACATCAGCATTACCAGAGGCTACTCTTTTTAACCCTGTATTGGTTCCTAGACCAAAAAGACATAGTAATAAGCGTTTTTGAATGGTTTTTGGATCTAGCCGCTCATGAGTTGCTAATGTTTGAAAGTGTTCCGTAAATCCAACTCTTAAATCGGTTTCTTTTAATATGTCGATGAAGTCGGTCATCCACCAACGGTTAGCGATCTCTCGTTTCAGATAAGCTAGTTGTTTTGGTGGTCGTACCCCTGAAAGAGCTGTCTTTTATAGAGGTATCAGCAATATTTTGTAATAAACTTACGTCAAGCGAATTTACATCGTAGAGCTGTAGTTCTACGATGTAAATTGAGTATATCGGATTAAGAGAAGGGAAAACAACCCATTATTCTTAGAAATTTCTATTTCAGTATGTCTAAGAGTAGACGAAAAGCTTATTTTTACTAAATCAGTTCCTTAGTGTAGATTTTCGCAACCCATGCTGACTTCTACACTTTAATAAATTCGGTAACCAGTGGGGAGCCTTTGAAGAGGGTAGTCCTTCATCTTGACTGATCGGAAAGTTTTACAGCGTTGCCGAGTCATCCGACCACTAAGTGAGGTCCTAACATTACTTCTTTTTATATATCAATCACAATTAACAAACAGCACCAATTACTCACATGAGTCTTTTGGTTTTCTCAGAACAGCGTACCAATCATTCGAACTTGGTGATGACAGTATCCGGATTTTCTTCGTATTCACCCTGATCAAGCAAATCAGTTGACCAACTATCTATGGACCAACTTTTTTTTATTTTGTCATAAACAAGTCGCAAGCCACCATCCAAGGTCTCTATTTCTCCGTCCGTCTCGTATTTGATATAAGCACTTAATTTAAAAACAAGCACAGGATCGGAAAATAAGGACTCATAGATCACAGGTTTTGAATTTTTAAAATCAATTCCTGTTTCAATTAACTTCTCATTATGATCAAAAAAAGATACACCTTCACACATATCGCCAATATCTCCTGACACAAGTGTAATAAGATCAGAGTTATCTTCCCGTTTTGACTGAACGCATTGTTTGGCGAATTTATTAAAAAAATCAGTCAGTTGCTTTTGCAACTGTGGATCTGCCTTTGGATAAATTACCATGGATTCAGGTTTTTCTACACGCTGTGTATCACTTTTCATTTGACCCCAAGGAAAGGTCCATTCTGCATGAATATTGGAGCCAATCTTAATATCCTCGGCAACAGAATTATCTGGAATAGTAATGAGTTTATTGTTTATATACAAAGTCGAATTGTAATCATCCAAAAAATCATCATATAAATCGAAATGGATAGAGTCGTTTGACGCAGTTTTTATAGTCTCTGTATTTTCTGTTGCATCACTGGGTGGATATAAAGAGTAATCAATATCCGAACTTGACGAAGTTTTTATAACCTCTAACTGTATGAGTAGCCCTAGTACACCAATCAAGAAAACAAACCAAAGCATACAACCTATCAAGAGATGTCTTTTTCTATCCAACTTTATAAGACTCAATATGTAGATGATAAAGATGATCGCAGCACCGCTGGCCCATCCAACGCCAAAATATATCCCAATAAACGCCTCCAACAGAATAAAAGCCGTAAGGGAAATCATTAACATAGTGAAACTCGGAGATTTATTTTCTCCTATAGGAGTTTGTTCCTGTGTATTACCATGGGGTTTCATCTCTTTACTACCCTTATTTTTTACATAGTGCTCTACAAACCAAGAACTAAGATCGGACGCCTGCATCAGCAGTATACTAGCTTCTTCGGTCGTACCTTCTCCTGCATGTGCCGCTCTATTGCCTGCTTTACGAATATTGTGAAAGATATTCAATATTTCTGCCGGTAATCGTTGTTCTTCCTCTAGTTTACTTAGTTTATCAACTTGATGATCCGTTTCTAAGACAATTATTTCTTCTAAATTGAGAATCTCATCTATCATCCTTTCTGCAAATACACGAAGTTTAAATAACGCCACACTCGGATCACTAGTCACGTATTGTTCTGCTTCTCGTCTGAATTTACCAAACGAATGATTGTTTTCTACATAACGCTCTACAAACCATGAACTAAGACAAGACGCCTGCTCCAGTAGTATACTAGCTTCTTCGCTTGTACCTTCTCCTGCATGTGCCGCTCTATTGCCTGCTTTACGGATATTGTGAAACATTAGCAATATTTCTGCGGGTAATAGTTGTTTTTCCTCTAGTTTACCCAGTTTATCAACTTGATTGTCCATTTCTAGGGGATCAATCCCCTCAAAACGAAGGATCTCATCTGTCATTTTTTCCGCATATAACCGGAGTTTAAATAACGCCACACTCGGATCACTAGTTACATATTGTTCCGCTTCCTGTCCTAGTTTACCAAGCGACTGCCATTTATCTGTCAATCGATCAAAATTACTGTTCATGTTGTCCACCGTTCGTGTTGTTCACCGCCTACATGTTGATTCTTAGCAAATTCAAATAATTTTAATAATACCACATTTGGTTATCTTTGTTATACTTTCAAATGAAATGAATTGGTTCGTATACAGAATAACTTTTAAGGAATTTCAGTTGTTAGTGAAAATGATGGAATACCACCAAGGTGTTACCTTGCATGATCCAGTAAAATGGGATGTTAGAGATTGTAAGAATGGCAAAGCAGTTTATATTGGCTGTTTCACTTACAAGGAAAATTGCATATGTGTTAGAGGATATTTCGAACATATGGGAAAGATCAGGGAAATCCCTTACCACAAGAAGATTCCATGCTGGACAATAAAGTTAAATGATGATGTCCAATATTTGCTGCTTATTATGAAGATATAAAAACCTCGAACAACTTCTAGATTTTTAGGGTTATACTTAAGCTATAAGTGCAAATTTAAAGGAGTTTATTTACATGAAGCAAAATGAAAAAAAGACAACTACTAATAGATCACTTGAATTCGGACTTAAAATGAAAATCCCTGTTGAAAATATGAGGTTATATTATTTGGCTCAACGGGCATATCTTCTGCATACAAAATTAAATATGCCATCTTTTCAAAAATCTATTTTTAATCTTTTAACACAGGAATTATTCAAAGATGTGACAAGTCAAATCGAACAAATGATAAATTTCTCTAAGCATCTTCCCTTTATTATGGAAAAAGACTTGAGCAAGATTAAATGGAAGATTTTTGACGCTGAACAAGAATACCGAATCTATTATTGTTTGTGTAAGTTGACCGAACAAGCAGAAAAGCTCGATAATTTATTAGATGAAGTCACCTTTAAGCTCTATCATTCCTATCATCACTTTTATATATCGATACAGAAATTAGATACAGAATCTCAGTTAACTAAAAAGTTAGAATATGTTGTTGTTTTTGCAGCATCGGATTTTCACACAGTACCCAAAGAATCGATTGAAAGAAAAGAGAAGTCACCTGAAGAATTAATTGAAAGAAAGGAGAAATCACCCGAAGAATTGACTGAAAGAAAAATTGAATCACCCGAAGAAACATTTGAAACAAAAAAGGAATTACATGGAGATTCATTCAATACAAAAACAGTAAAACCTCATAGAAGATCTGCAAGCATATTTTTTGTAATCTTATATCCAATACTAGCAGCCATCTATCTTATTGATGGTTTCAAAACTAACGGTTGGGCGGAACTAATAGTTGGTTTCACTTTTCTAGTCGCAACCATTTTAGACATATACTTTAAGCATGATCATAATATATTAATCATATGGATTCCTTTTGGAATCATATTCATTTTACAAGGTGGAAGGTTTGTTGGACATCCTGATTTACGTATGTCAGGGGCACTATACATCGTGATAGGTATTATCATTATTGTAGTAGGAAGCATTCTGGACAAAAGGAGCAGATTCTAGTGTATTAATCCAAAAGTATGTTTTTATGAGAAGCTCGCTTTAGGGGAGCTTTTTTGTTCATTCATAGAATTATCATATACTGGCTCCATCATAAGCAAACACCCCAAGAAGATGGAATGAAAAAGTTGTTATATATAATAGAAGAAACTCGTCAAAAAAACATTTACTGCATTAAAAAATCCTGTGGAAACAGAATAGCTTCCCTATGAGATGCAAGTTTCAGACCACCAATATTGGTTATTTGGAGAACACATACTGCATAAATCGATCAAGATAATCATTTAGAAATCCTGATCTGGATTTATTTCAGACGAGTCCCTAATATAATCCCTTGGTAGCACTGTTTTTTTCTACATCAATCATTTCTACATATCCTTTTACTGTCTCAAACCGTTTATGTCCTGTATGTTGCATGATCGTAACCATGTCTAGGCCACTTTCACGAGCATGAGAGATATATCCACGACGCATAGAATGTCCAGAAAATTGGGAAGGATCTAAACCAGCTTTTCCCACTCGATCTTTGATGATTCTAGCAATAGATGCAGGATTTATTCGATTATCTATATGATCTCCTTTACGTATTCTGCGGAATACGGCTCCTTCTCGAATTTTCGATGCTATCACCCATTGTTGAATTAATCGAACAGGGCAAGTGTTTTTTGATTTTCCATAAGCTATATGCTTCCAAGTCCCTTGTTGTTTCTGATCCGTCTTTGATTTTGGGAGATAAAGTACGATTCCTGAGTCTTTAAAAGTAAGGTGATCCATATCGATCCCTGCTAATTCTGATCTTCGAAAAGCACCAGCAAATCCTAGTGCAATTATAGCAGCATCTCTTTTATCTGCTAGAGATGTTCCTTTAATCTCATTGAGTATGATTTCCTCCACATCTAAAGTGATGGCTCGTTTCTGTTTAGGTGCAGTTCCTAATCTCCGTTGAATTCCTTCGATTACGTCCTCGATCTTTTTTCCAACTGTAGGATTTTTTAAGGGAAAAGGGGTAGTTTCTACTACATATCCAAAAAAGTCACGTAGTGCAGAAAGATGCCGCAAAACAGAGGAGGCTTTCAATGGTTTTAACGGTTTTTTATTTTCATCATTTTTTCGTTCATTACTTGTGAGGTAGGAAAGATAATTGCTTACCATAGCTTGATCTACTTTTAAGCAATCATTTTGGTTTTTTAGATTAAGATTATGTTTTTTGAGCATGTACTTTTGAAACAGCTTCATAGAGTGACGATAATTTGCAAGTGTATTTTTCGATTTACTCGCTTTTACATATTCCATGGCTAGATCGGTTAGTGGTGTTTCTTGGGGAAGCATAATTTCAGACTGTTCGGTATGTATAATTTTATTTTCCATCAGCAATCCCTCGTGTTCATTTTACGTTCTATAATGTAGATTATTGTACATAAAAAAGAGGGTTTCATCATTCTTTTTTTCAATATAATCATGTTGTTTTTCATGTGATATTTTTTCGTGATTTACTTGACGAAAATTAAAAAATGTGATAATTAAAATTCATGACATCAATATAACCTATAGGTTATGCTGGAGTAAAATAGGGTATAATGAAAGTGAGGATCACTTTTTGTATTTTAACGAATATGGATATCTCCCTGATGAGGAATACGAAATGACCATCCAAGAACTTAAAAATTCTTTACTGGTTAAAGGTGATGAGACAACACCTTTATGGAATGAACCTTGGAGACGGTTTTTAGTTGATAATCTGGAGATATTGCTGCAACCGTTGTGGATGATCGGAATAAAAGCAGTCTATTTAGATGGTTCCTTCTGCTCGAACAAAGAGAAACCTGGGGATATTGACGCTTTTTTTGAATACGAAACCGAGCTGAAAGATCGCTCCCAAGTTATTGAGGAATTGTCTGTTCTTGCTCATGAATTAAACTCGCGAATGAACTACCCCGATCCGGTTTGGAATTGGTGGGAACAGAGACCAGATAGTTATGGAAAACAAAAGAGTGAAATGTGGCATCATTTTCGATGCGAGATTTATCCCAATAGCTTTGGGGTTTATGCTTATCAAACAGCTGATGGAAGAGCGTTAAAATTTCGAGAGTTATTTCGGAAAGACCGATATGGAATAGAGAAGGGTTTAGTAAAAATCATCAAGGGGTGATTTGGATGAAAATTAATTCGGAACAACAATACAAAAGAGAGAAGAAAAAATTAGAGCATTTAGAGCAGCAGCGTAAGGACATTACAGAGGATTTAACTAATCGGGGTTATGATCAATTAAAAATCGATATTTCACTCATGGCTATTAACAAAATATATTACTCTTTAGAATATGACATTGAAATGTATGAAAAAGCTAAACAAGGTGATTTTGATCAAGAAACAGTCACAATGGGCCAATTGGGATCTTTTTTAATAAAAATGCGTGTGTACAAAGGTATAACACAAGAACAGCTGGCTGAGAAATTGGGTATTTCCCAGGTACAGATTTCAAAGGATGAGAAATTTGAGTATCAAGGGATAGGAACCACAAAGTTGAATCGAATCCTTCAAGTGTTAGGAGTAGAAAGATTAACGATAATCTCAAAAGAGGATTATCCACCTCAGTATTATGATTGGTTGGAAAAACAAAAAGCTCTTCAGGAAATAGGTAGTTCAAAAGGAGAAATATCATCAACTAAAGTTGGATAAAGAAAAGCTCAACTTCTCCCAGAGTATAGAGAGGTTGAGCTTCTTTAACTTCTTGCGTTTCGTTATAAATATTTTAATGCTAATACAAGTAAGATAAAAAATATCCCAGCTAGAATGTAAAATAATCTCGTGATAATAGAAGGTGTTTTTGCAGTTAGAATAGTAACTAGTAATGCTGCTGGATTGAATATTTCTGGAGTATTTTTTTCATTTCTTCACATCTTCTACTTGTTTTTTTGACATAAATAATCCCATGCCAATAAGTACTACCCCAACCAAGATGAAAAAAATTTCTCCGATACCCATTTAAATGTCGTCTCCTAATTTGCTGTTTAGAGAACAAAAAATGCCAGGTAAATAGCGACAATAGCAATTACAAAAAGCCTATTTTAGCTACATAATAAGGGAATGAAAGCAAGGAGATTTCGAAATTCTATATCTAAAAATACATCTATTAATAACTTTGGTTTCTCTCGTCTATGATGGTTTTTGTTATAGAATATACCAACTAATAATGAACTAATACCAATCATTAAACCTAAGACTTCAACAGCTCTCATATTTTCCTCAGTTCTTTTCTTGAATAACTGTTATCCCCTATTCTTCTTTTAAACAACTTTTTTAATGCAGAGAACCATGCAACCATATAAGTTAATTTCATATACGTTTATGAAACAAGCACTCCTATTAAAATAAGAATGCTTGCCCCATAATCTTGAAGTTTACATTATTTAAAAAATCGAAGATAGATCGCATAAAGATAGATACCAATATAAACAAGGCTTATTATTTTGCCAAAGAAAGTGAAAAATCCTTTCTCACTAAACATGATCACAAAATAACCAATACAGATAACCACCATAATAATAAACATCGGAGAGAAAACAAGCTGTGACAATAAAGAAGACAAATCTGTGTTTTCTAATCCAGTTGATGGATTCATAACTTACTCCTTTTTAACAGTTTAGAGAACCTTTATATAAATATAAATTGTCAGCACCACAACAAGTAAGCTTAGGAGAAACTCTATAAAGAATTCCTTTTTTACAGGGTAATTGGTTCTTCTATAAATGTAGTTTATCAGCAAAAATGATGATACCCCTAACAAATGAGGTATACCAGATAATTCATTCGTTACCGGATTTGTAAACCAGCCGATGGAAAGGAATAGTATAATACTATAGAGAATAACTCGTTCTAATTTATCCATTCAATAGGTGTCTCCTTGATTCAATGATTAATTCTTTTAATATCGTTTGTATTTATTGAAATATCCATCATAAAAACCATAACCAAGATCCCATACATCTCCAAACCATGCTCCCCACCATATCGTGTGGAACCCTATTTTCATAGCTGCCTTTAGTGCTACTCTCCTAGCTTGTTTTAAAACAGAAGCAGTAAAAATTCTTCTAGGGATAGAGTATGCTAACTTCGCAGCACTTTTATATGCTGTTCTATAAGCAGTTTTTGCGGCTTTCGTTCCTTGAACAAATGCGAGGACTGTAGCAACAATTCTTGCCCCTGCTTTCCATCCTACATATTGGGATAACCAATACTGGATTGCATATCTTAGAGAATATTTAATGCGTCTTAGACTATTTCCGTCTGGGTCAGTATTCATAATAGGATTGTTTTGAACATAAGTATACTTGTTTAAACTTAATGGTTCACTTTCATTGCCATCACTACTATCCATAGTTATAAATCGACCTGATTTGGGTTGATAATAACGGTTTTGCAAATAATACAAATTAGTTTCTTTATCAAATCTATAACCTGCATATAGATATGGGTTTACCACTGTACCTGTTTGTTTCACAATATTACCGAAAGCATCATACTCATAAGTGTTTACAATCCCACCTGTAGAATTCGTTAAAGCTACTACATCTCCATGACCATTAAGCTGGTAATAATACGTTTGACCCCCACGCGTCATACTTACAGGTTGATTCTCATTCCATGTATAACTTGCGACTACATTGTTACTACTATCTGTCTCATAAGCCACATTGTTATTCTCATCATAGTGGAAAGTGATAGTGCCAGATGCTGTAGTCATCGTTTTTCTCATACCCTTGGAGTCATAAGTAAAGGATGCAAGGGTATTTCCACTACTATCTTTTACAGCCGTGAGCCTATCTCCATTGTCATAGACGTAGGTTTGGTTTCCATCACTTATTAAATTTCCATTGTCATCATAAGTATAACTTGTCCCATTGACATCTGTAATCTGATTCGTATTATCGTAGTGGTAGGTTGTCGTGGTTGCACTACCTCCACTTGGAGTGACCGTCATGGTGAGTCGATTCCCTACTTCGTCGTACGTATAATCATAGGTAGTACCATCTGGGCGCTTTTCCTGCTTCAATTGATCCAACTCATCATATACATAACTGGTAGTACCAGCGTTAGAGATAACGGAAGTAATTCTTCCTTTATTATCGTAGACATAACGGAAGCTATCTAATATCGTTCCGTTTGTATTGTAATTGGTTTGTTGGATTAAGTTGCCTACTCCATCATATTTGTACAAAGAAACAGTACCATCTGCATTTTTCTTACTAGCCACACGATTGGCTTCGTCATACGTAAAGGAAGCTTTGGTATTACTATTTTCTTGAATTTTAGTTAATTGATCCAGAACATCAAATGTATTATCTTGGGTGAGGGTTGTACTCCCGGCTACATATTTTCGTTGTTGTACATTACCATTTTTATCATACGTATAGGCAACAGTGTTGCTATTACCCTCATCCTTGGTTTTTAGTTTGTTGTCAGAGTCATAGGTAAAGGTAGTGACTTGATTATTATTTGATTTATCTGTTTCTTTTGTTATATTCCCATTGGGATCATACTCAAAGGTGTAGCGAGAAACTCCATCATAGGAAATGGAATCCTGGCGATCCACCGAATTATAGCCATATTCAATCGTGTGATTATCTGGTTTGGTGACTTTGGTTACATTTCCATTCAAATCGTAGTCATATTGGGTAACACGATTTAATGCATCTGTAGCCTTTTTTAACAAGTTTATTTCATTATAATCATAGGTAGTCTCGTGATTCTTTGCGTCTATTACTTTTGTTTTGTTTCCATTGTTATCATATTGATACTTGGTTATGTTGTTTTTGGCATCGGTGACTTGGGTTAATTGATCCAATCCATCATAGGTATACTGGGAAGTATCACTACCCATTTTCTCTGTTTTTACGTTCCCAACCGCATCATAAGTTTTATCTACGGTATTTCCTAATGCATCTGTTGTCTTGGTTTCGTAGTTTCCACTCGCATCATAGGTATGTTGGGTACGAATCGAACCAACGGTTATTTTTGCAGCATCAAACCAAGCCGTTCCCGTTTGTAAGCTATATTCATAGTAGACTCGGATATGGTCAAATGCTTTGGTTGTTTTAATGGTAGCAGCTAAGTTTTGCCAGTCATGTGATTTGGAGCTGTCGAAGTTATAGGTGAACTTCTCTTGTAAGGTATTGGCTGCATCATAGGTATTGATGATATATCCATATACTTTCCCAGCTGTAGGTCCTGTTACTTTGGAAACACCAGCTACGGTAAAGGTTGCTCCTACCCCGCCGCTTACCTGAATATCTTGGTACACCGACTTATAACTGGATGGATCTCCGACCAGTTTAACCGTATTGTTTCCATCGTATTTTTCTACGGTATTGATTCCTTCCCCAGAAGATACATTCCCTACTAAGGTCCAGCGGTCTGGAATACTGTCGGTAGGATCGGTATCCCGTTCAAAACTACTATTTTCCAGCGTATTATAGGCTCCATAGTAACCCTCTTCTACCTGTAATCCATCAAACCAATAGGTTCCGGAGCCAGAAGTGGTATATCCACGAATCTCCAATTGATTGGTACCCGCAGGTAAATCCCCCGGATTGATTACTACGTGTAAACGAGTGGTGTCTTGTGTCCCGGTAATATAACTACTGGGAATAGCGACATAGGTTCCATTGGTCGTATTAAAGCCAAATGCATAAATCATGGCTCGACCTGTTGCACCTGATGTCTTGGCATAACCACTAAACACATATGTTTTGGTAGCATCATAGGGAATACGATCACTGTCCACTGCTGTTGTGCTGGTTGGGTTCGTGATTTTCAAGCTCTTTTTCCCAAGGGTAATCCCATCCGTCGTTAAACCTGTTGAATCTACACTGATTGTTGTAGCTCCTGTTGGCGTTTTGCTCCAGTTGTCTGGCCAACCATCACTATCCCGGTCAATCTCCATGCTGCCATTGATCGCAAGGTTTTTCCCGACACTCATTTCTTCTGTTTCCTCGGTTACATTTCCATATGTGTCGTATTTCGTAGCAGCAGATTTGTCAGCAGCATCGGTAGTTGCTGTTTCATTTCCTTCATCATCAAACTCATTGGTGGTTTGATTCCCTTTTGGATTCGTTTCCGTAATGGGATTATTGTTGGAATCGTACGTGGTTTGCGTTGTTTCATTCAACGGATTGGTTTCCGTTAGAACGTTTCCTTTGTTGTCATACGTATAGTGTGTAGTAGCAGTACCACTTGCTGCATTGGTATTGGCATCCTTGGTATCCGTTAAATTGTTGTTTCCATCGTACGTATAAGTCGTTGTATAATTTAATCCCCCAGAATCTTGTACCATTGTCACGACATTCCCATTGTCATTGTTCGTATACTTGCTTATATGATTTTTGGGATCGGTAACGGTGGTAACGTTGTTAGCAGTATCATAAGCAATTGTGGTAGCTGCGGTTTGTACTGTCCCTCCGACTGTAATGGGATGACTCATCGAGGTAACTTTATTGGCTGTATAGGCAATGGTTTCTTTGTTGTTATTGGGATCAGTAATACTTGTTAATTGATGAGCAGTATCATAGTCATACTGATCCACCGATAAGGTACTTCCATCGGTATCTTTATGAGTAACCGTTTGTAAATTTCCATTCGCATCATATCCATACGTGATGGATCGATTTGCAAAATCCGTAACGGTTTGTACATGATTATTCGCATCGTAAACAATGGTAATTGTCCTGCCAGATGCGTCGATAATACTGGTGGGCAGATTATTGGTATACCCCAAACTCCATACATTGGCATTGGAATCCGCTATTTGCCAAAGTTGTCCGGTGCTTTTAAACTTATAAATGGTTTGATCTTTATCCATAATGGTATAAGTGCCATCCGAATTTTTATAAAGATCCAAGTACACACCGCTTGGGTGACTATATACCCCATTTCCACTCGTAGGTGGAGTAAAGGTATGATACGTTCCATCTCCATCTTGGTATAAGAGTGGTCCATCTCCACTATCGGTGATTTTTTGTTCGATATTGGTTGTCCATCCATAACCAAAAATTCCTGCATTTCCAGAACGGCTATTGTAGGATCTCGTCAATTCTAACCTAGGTCCACGCCCCGAAATAGAGACATCATTTTTTTCTAAGTAGAAGTTTCCGTTATAGGTATTTACATTGGAACTAGCCGTTGTCCAAAAATCTTCTACTCCGAGAGGTTCAATGGTATAGGTTATCGTTAACTTTGGTTTTTGTGTGGTGTCGGTAGCATAGTCACTGGATCGGAATCCTTTGCGATCACTGGTTTCGGTGTCCTGTTTGAGCATGACCCCATAGTTTTTTGCAGTTCCGCTGTACCAGCCTTTTGCCAGCGAAGTAACGTCAAAATCGTAGGCCCCTGTTAATCGAACACTCGTCGTACTGATCTTGGAGCTGATGGTGGGTTGATTGGCCCAAGTAGCGGTATTCGATGCCCATTTGGATGTAATGGGATACACCCCAATCGATGCGGTATTCGTATTGGTTAAATGCTGATTCAAGGTGATTTTTGCTGATTGAATTTGTGCTCCACTTAGTAGTGGGGAAAGTTGAAATTGAAGCAAGGAACGGGTAATCCCATAAGTAGGATCGGTTCCTGCATAGATCGATATATCGCTATGTAAATCACTATTTTGGTAAGCGGTTCCATTTGCGATAAAGGTGTCTAGTGTAGTTTGTGTTCCTTGCACCACAAGCGTAGGATCGACCACGATGGGATATTGCCGTTTTTCATCTTGTAACCACTTCTCATCTACTTTTACATCCAAGTAGGTTTTTCCTTGATCTTCTCGCAGTTGATAGGCAATATCTCCTGTTGTTGCATCTGCTGCATCATAAATGGACGGCTTTGGTATGCTAAAAACTTCTGCTCCTTTATCGTTTAGAAAGGAGACAGATCCGTCTTTATTTGCTTGCGCCTTTACATTGGTAGTATTTAATTCAACGGAAAAAGTAGAACGATTGGAGGGCTTTTTGAGGAGCCATTCTTCTTTTATTCCTGTACTGGTAACGGTATAGATAAGGTCTACTCCATCATAAATATTCGGATACGTGATGGTATCTCCATCTACTATTGCCGTAACATTGGATGAATCTACTGGCGCAAACTCGACTGTTCCGCCTCCAGCCTGAAACTTAACAAGATTCTCGGTTGTGGTACTTTTGGCAAAACCTACTTGAAACTGATCCGTAGCGTTGCTATACACGTGATCGGTATCCATAGCCTTGGATTGAATGGTGTTATCGATGGGAACCCATTCCCCAGCTTTTTTATAGTGGATTGGGTCTAAATATGCCTCTGTCACATAGGTTTTTCCATCTGGTTTGACAAAAGTTTTGGAATTTTTTGTTCTTAAATCTTTTACCTCTACCGTTGTTTTCTTTGAAGTGGTGTCTGCGGCATTTGCCGATCTCCAATTCCAAGGTGGGCCATAAGTAACAAAAATGGATAAAACAAGTAAAGAAAAAAATGCGCGTCGATGCCATATGTACTTCTTGGCAAATAAAAAAGATACCATAAATCCCTTCCCTTCCTAATATAGTAAAAAATAGATTACTAGATTAGTATAGGGAGCATATTACCAAAATACAATAATTTTATTTTTAAATAATATAAATTTATATGTTGACAACTAGTTATTCCTTGATTTTCTCGATGAAGAAGCAACCTAGTAATAAAGTTCTCTCCAAATCGAAAAAACATTCCACAACTAATGCAGAATGTTTTTTATCATTTGGACACTATCAACAAGTTTCTATTTTATTAAATTATTTTTTCTAGCTAATTCAACAACCTCTGAGATTGGAATAATCTCATTCGGAACAACCCCTTTTTCAGTTGCCCCTCTTACAGCAATACCTATAACTTCATTTCTTTCATTTACAATAGGTCCTCCACTATTACCACCATGTATAGTAGCAGAAATTTCATAGTGTGTATGTATGTGTCATGCACTCTTTTACCTTGAACAAATCCTTTTTGAATTCTAATTTCTTGACCTGTCCTGTATTCAGGATATCCAATAAGAATAATGGATTGTTCTTTCTCAAAAGAGAAGTTGTAGTTGTATCCTTCTTTCAAAATATCTAAATCTGAAGTTGATAAAATTGCAATGTCTTTGACTTCATCATAACAGACGATTTTCCCCCACTTTTTAATATGGAATTGAGTAGAGGTATGGAATTCAATATAAAATTCACGGTCAAATTTATAGCATTTGGGGCAATAAAATGTGGATTGACTACTTATTTTCACAGCGTCAACTGCTTGTATTTTTTGAAATTCTTCATTTAAAGCAATAGGGAAAGAGTCATCATACGTTGCTTTGCCATCAGATAAACGGGCTTGATCCATTATAGTTTCACTCCAATCTCGAATTCTAAATATTTCTTAATTTTAAGAATATATTTTTATTCATATATCGTCAATATTTATAAGAGATTACGATTGTTTTCCAAAAATGGCTTGATTTCTATTTGGATGAAAAAAGACTTAAGGTTGCGTTCTTTGTCTCCACTTTTAGGAAAAAATACTTTTAGTTGTACTAGGTCTAAACAACGAAACCGACTTCCATAGTAAGAAGTCGGTAAATAAAAGCCAATATTTTTAGAGATATATTAATCTCAGTATTTTTTATCTGCAGATTCAGTTTTTATCCCAAATTGAAAATACTTGCTTAATAAAGCTGGAGCATCTGTTGGCAATTTTTTCATCATAAGCTGCCTGTTGAATTTCCCCTCGATATCGAAATGACAGATAAGACCATGATCAGAAGGATTGATATTAGTCATTTGCGAGGGTTTTTTATCATAATCCTGTAATTTCCACTTTATAAAGGATTGGGATAATCTTCGATCGATGTATATTGCAATATCATCTCTTAGATCTTCACCAGGCAGAGATCCTTCTAATAAATATTCAAGTTTATTAGTGTGTTGAATCCCCTTTTTATCTGTATAAACGAGAGATTCAAGAAATTTCTGTGCGAGTTCATACCTGCAAAACGAATTTAACTCATTTGAGGTAGCCTTTCCTGCTTTAACAATCTCATGTGAAATATATTGCCCTAGTGCAATCACAAACTTCTGTCTATTTATCAAATACGAAAACAATTATATACCCTCCTGAAAGTAGATACATCCATCTATATGGATGGAATAACATGACACCCGAAGATTTTAGGGGATTGTCTCCCTTGTTTTATCATCATGTGAATCCATATGGAACTTTCAAACTGAATATGGAGAAGCGGATACCAATTAAATTAAATGTTGCCTAGTCACAGGAATATATGAAGCCAAATGTCTTTCCATCAAAGAAGGTGCAAAAATGGAGACAGAAACTATAGAAAAGGACCAGTTTTATTATATCTATTGGATTGAATGTCCCCATCTCCAGATTCGAAATATTTGAATTGGTAACAGTTAGCTAGTATTTATGCAAGTTTGTGTTTATAACTTTGTCCAATCTTCCACTAGCATTCCATAAACCACAGTATCAACGTAATGGTCATAAATCCACTCGCCTTGCCGGATACACCCCTCTATTTGAAATCCTAATCGTTCAGGGATGGACCGGCTTTTCTTATTCTCCGTAGCTACTCGAATTTCTACACGATTTAATCCTAGATCATAAAAAGCATGATTAATTAAAGCCCGACAAGATTTTATCATAAGTCCATGACCTTGAAACCCTTTTCCTAACCAATAGCCGATACTGGTAAACCGGTTAGGCCAATTAATCTCACGCAAACAAATAAATCCAGCCAATTCTCCTTTATACCAAATACCCGCGTCAAATCCATTGTTTTCAGCGGATTTCTTCATTGTTGACTCAATAAATGATCGTCTATCCTCTACAGATTGAGTAGAATCCACCCATGGAAGCCACTCGCGTAAATGCTCTCTAGATTGATCAATCAAAGTAAACAAATTTTCTGCGTCACGTATTTCTAACTTTTTTAAAAAAACACCTTCATTTATTTTATGTGTAAACAAATAGATGATCCCCCTCATCAAGTAAGAACATGTAGTTGGATTTATATTAACACTAAAATCTATTTAATTTTATAGTTTACACAAATTAACATTTTCTGCATCAAAATGTACCTCTTTGAAACATAACATCATTTATGTTTACTTTTTTTACCATTTCAGCTACGATATTTATCAATAAGGAAACATAATTTATCAGAAGAAGATCTTCTTCTCTCTTTTGAACAATGTTTGATCTCAAATAGAAAATCTCCTAACACGATTTCCTCCTATCTATCTTCTGCGAAAGCATACATGTGGTGGTTTCAAGATCGATTTCAGAGGGTTCCACAGCAGTTGTTTATGGAGAATGTAGCAGATTATAAAGTTTTCCTTCAGCAAAGAGAAATTGCTCCGAGTACGTTTAACTCTCATCTGGCTGGTTTGCGTTCTTGGAATGAATATCTGATTCAAACAGGGAAACAAAATTACTTTGTGATCCAGAAAGAGGATTGGAAGAAGGTTCACCATGGGTATGCATCGCCAGCAGTGCATAGTGAAGCTGATGTACAACGATTTATTCAGATGGTGTTAGAATCGAAAAACAAACGTGATTATGCTCTGGTGAATTTACTGGCTTATACTGATCTGCGGATCAGCGAGTCTCTTTCATTGATGATCCATGATCTTCATTTGGAATCACAAGAGTTGCTAGTGAGAGATGGGAAGGGAAAGAAATCTAGAACCGTTTTTCTATCGGACAAGGTGGTTCGATTACTGCGAGAATACCTAAAACAAGAGAGATCCAAGTATCGACTGGCAGAAGTTAGTCCATATGTATTCCTTAGTAACCGTAGCCAACGACTCTCCAGAATCACTGTTTTCAAGTCTTTTAGCAAGTATAGCAAGTTATCTGATATGGAGACGGCTATTTCTCCACATGATCTACGACATTTCTTTTGTTCAAATGCATTAGAAAAAGGATTAAATGTCCATGAAGTGGCATCCATCGCTGGACATAGTAACATACATACCACTTTGCTTTATACCAATCCTAGTCGGAAAGCGATGCTAGATAAGTTAAACCATCTCTAAAGAAGGGCTGGTTCTTCGTTTTACATATTATGTAAACTATCTGACGGACTAGAGCAGGAACCCTGTCACTGGGCCTACATGAAATGGAAGTGGGAGAAAGCTTTTGATAGGTATCTTGGTAAAATTGCTGCTCTTGATTCCAAAGGGCAGATTTGACCATTCGCTCAATCCTGTCATTGGTAGGAGGTTCTATTTTTCTGCGTCTATATTCAGCATAGAAAGCTTCTTTCAATGGTTCAAACTCCCCAGCATAGTCCCATACTTTCTCCTGCAACCAATTTGTAACCTCTTTCTCATCTTGAAGTGTCCCTTCACGAAATTCATATAATTTCCGAATCTCTGTCCGATGATTCGTCAACGTTCTGGAACTCCAAGAATAGTGATGAATCATCTCGGAAGGAATCTTCAGTTGCTTGGCGATAAAATCAATCACAGCTTTTGGAATGTCGCTAGATTTAGCTGGAAATCTGGCTTCATGCTGAAAAAACTTCATCAGAACAGCAAAACCAAGTCTTGAATTGGAATATTTGTTTTCTACCAACTGTTTCTCAGGCTCGATTAAAGTAAAATGCTCAATCAGTTCATCTAATTCCCATTGTCTTTTCATGATGTATCCTCTCAGAAGAAATTACGGCCTATCTTACATTTTCATCTGCTATCAAAGTTACTCTTTAATAACCTCTTGTTCATCTTTGGCTCTACGGTATAGCGTCATTCTTGAAATCCCAGCTTTTTCAGCGGCTTCTGTGATCGTAGATCCTTGATCAACCAGATATAATGCGTATTTAATTTTTTCTGGATCGACAGGAGGTCTACCCGGATTTTTTCCTCTTTGTCCAGCAGCAATAATTCCTTCTTTGGTTCTCTCTGCGATCAAATCTCGTTCAAATTGGGCCATTCCAGCAAAAAGGGTAAAGAGCATTTTTCCATGAGCAGAGGTGGTATCTAACCAAGACTCCTTTAAACTTTTGAGATTCGCTCCTTTCTTTGCGATCAGTTCCGCAATCTCCAACAAATCTTTCGTCGAACGGGAGAGACGGGTGAGATCTGTAACGATGACGGTATCTTCAGAACGAAGGAACTCTAAAAGTCGCTCTAGTTCAGGTCGATTCCGCTTTGTGCCCGTCACCTTCTCGAAAAAAATACGTTCACAGCCTACTTCTCTTAATTGTTTCTCTTGCCGATCCAAATGTTGATCCATGGTGGAAACTCGCATATAACCAAACTTGACTGAACTCAAAAAATCCCTCCTGATCATGGAAACGATGTTCCAATTGTACCAAAAAGGGAGTTTAGGAAGTATAGTGACAAAATAATATTGTTATATATTTTTGTGACAATCATTTTGCGGGTTTGAAGGTTTGAGTAGGATTCGTGCAACACAATTATAACCAGGAACGAATTCAGGAAAAATTAAACTACCTGTCTCCCTTTGAGTATAGGAAACAGGTAGGATAGGTGTTTTTTCTTTGTCCCAAAAACGGGGTTCAGATCAAGATATGGGGAGTTTTTCTATAAATAAAGGAGTAGGAAACCGTAATATTTGTAGATAGTTTAAATGGTAAGATCAAAGAAAGATTGATTAGCTTCTGCACTTACTTTTTCTTCATCAATTGTGGTCAACTCTTTATTTCTCATCAGTGCTTTACCGTCTACAAACACATCTACAATATCACTGCGAGAAGAAGCATACACAATATGTGATACGATGTCATGAGCAGGCTGCATATGGGTACCCGTTATATCTATCGTGATAAAATCTGCTTTTTTTCCTTTACTTAAGGTTCCGGTTATGTTTTCTAAAAATAACGCTTCAGCTCCATATGCTGTTCCCATGAGTAGAGCCGTTCCTGCCGGAACAGCAAGTGGATTTTGGTTGACACCTTTATGGATAAGAGCTGCCAATTGGATTTCTTCCAATAAATCTAAATTGTTGTTACTAGCTGAACTATCCGTTCCAAGAGAAGGTCGTATACCCGCATCTAACATCTTGGTAATAGGTGCGATACCACTTCCTAATTTTAAATTGCTTCCTGGATTATGAGAAACCTTAACATTTTTGGAGACAAGTAGATCAATTTCTTCTTCAGTTAGATGGACTGCATGAGCAACCAAAGAAGGAAGATCGAAAAACCCGAGAGAATCCAAATGCTCCACTGGCCTTTTTCCGTAATCTTCAACATTTTGGGCTACTTCCCTTGCTGTTTCAGACATATGTGTATGGATAGGTACCCCGATCTCTAGTGCCTTTTCAATAAATTGAGCGATATAGTCTGGTGTACATGTGTAGGGAGCATGAGGAGACATCATGGTACTAATGCGTCCCCCTGCTGCTCCATTCCAATTTTTTGCAAAGTTTGTCGCTTCCATTAATTTGTTTTTTCGTAAGGCATCATCACCAAAACCAATACAACCTCGACAAAGCGATGCCCGAATTCCTGTTTGCTCTACCAATTCTGCCACTGCATCCATATGATCATACATGTCTAAAAAGCAAGTGGTGCCAGAACGAATCATTTCCGCAATAGACAATGCAGTACCAGCAGTGACTTGTTCCCGTTTGTATTTTGCTTCCAAGGGCCACATTTTTTCTTCTAGCCATTCTTGTAGTGGTAAGTCATCCGCATAACCGCGTAGTAAACTCATTGCAGTATGGCCATGAGTATTTATGAATCCAGGGAGTATAACTTTATTACCCATATCCACTGTATGATCAACAGCCATTGGAAATGATTTCCCTTCAAATACCCCTAAAATCGTATCATTTTCAATAACAAGTGTTCCTAAAAAAGGAGAAAAATTAGGTTCCATTGTCAATATTATTGCATTCATATAAGCTGTTTTCATGTTACCTCCATTATTTCAAAAGAATGGTGACATTCTCGTTTATCCGATAATAATTTTTGAAACCTCGCATTACATATTCTTGGTCGTTTAGTTCATAACCTGCAGCAGATCGATTCTTCAATTTTGGTAATACTAGCTCCCCTGTTCTCATGTTTTGGTGTTGTTTTATAATAGAAAGTCTTTTTTCTTGGGTATTAGCATTATGACGATATTCATAGTATAAGTTATGATAATTGAGCATGGCAAAAAAAAGAAGTAGTATCATCAGTTGTTTTTTGATTCCCAAACTATGTATCGCTTGAAAAAGTAAAATAATACTTCCCATTGCAAGAGGGATTGCAGGAAAAGCAACTCTCCCACCTGTTAGACTTGGGGTAAATATAGTAGCTATGTTAATTAAAATAAACCCTGATGGAAATATCAAATACACATAATTTCGCAATCGGACAGTTACATAAATAGACATCGCAACTAGTGTACAAATTAGTATGATACCATATAAGCTCAAATAACCTTTATGCAAAAACCAATGATCAAATGGATTAGCTTGTCCAAAAAACGGTATGGACATTAAAAACGGGAGTAATATGATAGGAGCTGCTAGTAACCAATACCATTTTTTCGAAATTTGGTACCCGATTATGGCAAATAAGATTATGACAAGAACAGTAAAAATTGCTTGTTGATGAATAAAAGAATTGATCATAGCTGGAAAGGTTTGTTTTAATTTTACAATAGCAGATAACTGATTGTAAGTAGCAATTGCTTTTGATTCACCACGTGCTTGTACGCCTGGAGATAAGTATAATCCAAAAAAACCAATTAAACTGGTGAAAAAAAACGCTGCATATAATAATTTTATTTTTCTGTTTATTATATACTCTTTGCAAATCCAAAAAATTATGAAACCTAAAGTCAATAAGGACACTTGCTCTTGTGACCAACCTAAAAGAAAAGCAAGGCATAAAAATAAAGTGATAATAGCCTTATGTTTAATAGGCTTGTGGTTATCAATGCGACGGAAAAAAGTAGCTAATAGCATCAATCCCAACATAGGATAAACATAATTAAATGATCCTACAGCATAAAATAAAGTTTGTCTTGCGATATAAATATGGACCAAAAAAAACAAGGACACCAAGGTCCACGCAACCATTTCATCTCCATTTCTAGGAAAGCGAACAAAAACAGCATAAAAAATAACATATGCTAAAAGTGTAAGGAGAAATGGATTTACCCATCTCCAAAGTTCAATACCATGAACAAGCATATAGATGGTAGAAATATTAATAAAAAAACGACCATTTACATGGGTATAGTCATACATCTGGTTTTCAATGACTTGTGTAAATGAAAAAGTACTACCTCTAAAATGAGGAAACAAACTAAAGTAAGTAGCATATCGGTAATCGTCACCATACATGTATATAAAGCGGCTAATCATGAACATGCATATAAAAAGGAAAAAGAATGGAACATGAGGAAGAATCCGCTGGCAGTTTATTTTCATTTACACTCTCCTATCAATAAAACTGAGCTTTGAGAATAAACTTATCACATATAAGTAAAAAGTAATCAAAATCTAACAAATTTTTTTAAAGATGATCTTTCATTAAATGTAACATTGGGGAAAGATTGTATTTTGATCCATTATAGATAGAAGAAAATAAATCTCCTTTATTCTGCAAACGTTCGGCAATATTCATCAGAGTAAAATCAGTTGGTAAAATATCTGTCTCTAATTCGTTCCATTCAAGTGGTGTAGATACGGTAGCTTCTTTTCTAGATCTTGGTGAATAAGGGGCAATTAGTGTTTTTCCTCTCCAATGCTGTAAGTAATCGAAATATACTTTTGTTCCTCTGTCTTTTACTCGTCGTTCGATAGTAATTAAATTTGGATATTTCTCTGATAAGTAACGAGCCATGAACGAACTAACTTTGCGAGTCTCTTCAAATGTATGAATCGGCTCTAAAGGTATATAAATTTGTAAACCACTCGCTCCTGAAGTTTTCACTACCCCATCTAAACCCATTTCTTTCATCAATGATCTTGTATGTAATGCAACTTCTTTTACTTGTTCAAAAGGTGATCCTGTTGGATCAAGGTCAAAAACCAATTCAGTTGGTACATTTATATCACTATATAGGTGAAAAGAGGTATGAAACTCTAAACAAGCAAGATTAGCTAACCATATTAATGTTGGTACATTTTGTAACATTATATACTGCGTGTTTTCTGCTTTCGAAGTTGCTACAAAATCCGGCTTAGATGCGGGGACATTTTTTTGATAAAAGGATTCTCCGAAAACTCCATCTGGAAAACGGATGGTTGTCAATAAGCGATTATAACAGTATTTTAATAAGTAGGGACTTAAGATACCAAGATATTGGACATAATTCCATTTTGTTATGCCTGGAAAAAGTTCTTTATCTGGATTAGAGATTTTTACTTCTTCATCCTGTATTCGAACATACATATCGCCTAATTACCTGCTTTCCATGAGCAAAATAGATATTTATCACATACACTGCTGTATATACCCAAACCAAGGAGGAGTTTCTTATGTTCAACAAAACAATCGACTATGATGCTTTATGGGACGAAATCGAAAATGAAGTAGACACAGACGTAACAATCGATGAATTTCAAGAACATCAAGACATCTATCCATCTCAATATGTACCAGGTTATTATCGTCCTGTTGCTTATGATCCTGTACCCTTTATCTTTTTCCCACATCGTCGTCGTTTCTTTTAAATAAATAGCACCTATAGGGGTGCTATTTATTTAGCCAACTGAAAACTTTCAATTACTGGATTTCTCAATGTCAAATCCGGTGTCCATTCTAAAAAACGAATTTTAACCTGCATATTTGGTGGAAACCAGCGGATTTCTTCTTCCCGAAAAGGGGGAATAGCTGTTATAGGATTAGGGATAGCTAAAGAACTACTGTACATGGTTAATATTCGTTTTTCTTCTGCACTCAATCCAGAAGACACTCTTCCTATATATTTCCAATTCCCTTCTTCTTTTATTCCTAATAGCAGGGAATACACACTTCCTGATTTTAAAGTTACTCCTAAGATAAATGCATTTATGTATTGAAAATGTTTTACTTTTTTCCACGTGCTATGTTTTTCTCCTATGTGATACTTTCCTTCCCTTTCTTTTATTACGATACCTTCTAATCCAAACTCTTTTGTAAACTTAAATAAGGCATTCCCATCATCTGTTGTAGGACATATTTGTATTTGCTCGGATGCATCTAGTATATTTTGCAAAATGGAGAGACGTTGATGTAGAGGCTTGTCTACTAGCCAATGATCATATTGCAGAACATCAAATATCACATAGTTGACTGGTATTTTTGAAATAGATCGTTCAATCTTACTTTCTGTTTTCATTCGATCTCTTTTTGCTACGAGAAAAAAGTTAGGTTTTCCATTTTGGAGGGCTATCATTTCTCCGTCTAAATAAATTGTTTGATTGGCAAACTTGTTTGCAAGTATAGATGCTATTTCAGGATATATTGCAGTACGGATATTGCCATGTCTCGTATGTAAATTTACTTTCCCGTTTTCTATTTTTGTTAAGATTCGTATGCCGTCCCATTTTATTTGATAAAGATAATCTGATTCTAACAAGAGTTCTTTAGACAAAATTGGTTCCATGGGTTTTATAAATACTGTCATTCCTTAATTCCTTCCACTCTTCTTTAAAAATCGTAAACGTATCCACCCTATCCCTATGATAAGTATAGGCAGAATCATAAAAATTAAGATTAAAAGTCCTATCAGATGTGTGACTGTAGTAAGGTAAGTTGCTACATTTGGAGTAAACCATAAAGATACAGGTATTAATAACATTCCAAAAGGAATAGAAACAATAGATCTATCTTTTAGATGAAATATTTGTTTTACACTGGTTGTTGTCACATGCATCAGAATCGACAATTTGAAGAAAATGGAGATAAACCATATTCCAGCCATAATGACTTCTACTCGTTGAAACACAGCAGCAAAATCAATTTTCTTTGCCAATGTATAGGCTGGATACGTTGTCCATATAGCTGCTCTAGGTCCAAGAATCAGAATAGAAAACAGCACAGTAATCAAGATGATTATCCCGCCCAATATTGCACCTGACATAAAGTAACGCTTTATTTTTTTATGTTGTTCTTTGCTCTTTTTGATATAAGGTATAATCATAAAAAAAACAAATAACTCACCAAATACAACGATCATATATTGTATACTCGATTCCCATACAGGATACATTCCAAATTCTAGTATTGGTTTTATATTATTTATTTCTATTTGTGGTAACAAACCAATAGTAAACAACCCAAATAAAATTAAAAATAAAGGTAATAGAGCTTCAGCTGCTCTTGCTAATACCTCTATTCCTAAAATATTCCCAAATACTACTAAAGCTACAAACATATACTCAATCGGAACAATTGGAGTATAAATCAATATTGTGCTACTAATGAAATGACCAATATTCATTAAAACCAAAGAAGATAAAATAACCAAAAAAACAACAAAACATAAAGAAATGATGGAACCAATCCACTTCCCCAAAACCAATTGCATCATTTCTACTAATGTTTTTTCCAAAAAGTGTTTTCCTAAAGTAGTATATATCCAGATAAGTACTGTACCCATTAGTAATCCTAAAATCGCTGAAATCCAACCATCTTGATATGCAATAAGTGTTGCTAATCGCGGGCCAACAATAATAGAGGTACCGATGGTAAAAAGAAGTACCAAAATAAAAAACTGCCTTATCCCTATTTGCTGCTGGTTAAGCATATACTTCCTCCTTTCTATTTAGGTTTTTTTATTTTTTTCACTCCATTTTTTTCTAACAAAAAAAACTCCCAATGTAAGAAAAGGAATTGCCATAATAGAATAAGTAAAATACATCATCCAGCGTTCCGTGTGGATTTGAAAATCGGCTGCATTCGGGCTAAACCATTGCGATAGTGGGACAAGACTAAGTGCAATCGGGATGAACAAGCAGTTTATATCACGAAGACGAAATAATTGTTTTATACTAAGGGAAGTCGTATAAACACCTATCGATAATTTCGCAAAAATTGAAAACATCCATATTCCTGCCACTATGACTTCTATTCGCTGAATAACTCCCCCAATTTCGATATTCTTAGCGATAGTAAATGCTGGATAGGTGTTAATAGCTGTTCCTTCTCCACCTAAACTTAGAATGGATAAAATGATTACTAATATGAGGACTATCCCTGCCATGAAAGCACCTAATACATATCCTCTTACAATTTTTTGTCGTTTCACAATGAATGGAGTAAGCATAAGAAAAAGAACTAATTCGCCAAATGGAAGTGAAATAAATCCATAGCTCGCTTGAAAAATATCATAGAAACTATGTTCGAAAATTGGTCTTATATTATCAATCGAAATTTGAGGCAATACAGCGATGATAAGAAGAAAAAACAATATGCTAAAAATGGGAATCAAAGCTTCCGTTGATCGTGCTATTGTTTCAATTCCTAAACGCACACCAAACACAATTACAACAATAAAAATATATTCCACTGCATCTAGTGGAGTACCTACAAGCAATCGAGAATTGACAAAATTACCTATGTTGGAAAGAACCAGACTTGACAATACTATCCCAAAGCTAGTGAAAAAGAGTCCTATCACAAAACCTAAATATTTGCCAAAAGAAAAATTTATTGCTTGGATTAAAGTTTGATCCATAAAATATTTGCCTACAGCTCCAAAAGCCCATACAATAAACAAAGCAACCGCAAATCCGAAAAGACCAGAAATCCAACCATCTTGCTTCACAGAAGCTGCGAGCAGACTTGGAGAAATGATGATAGAAGGTCCAATCGTAAACAGAAAAACAAGTATGGCGAATTGTCGATGCTCAATTTTTTCTTTTCCTATCATATTCTATCCTCCATTTACTACCTAGCATTTAAAAATAAAGAAATTTCATCACATTTGCAGCTGTTGCTAGGAGGAGAAAAAAAGAGAAGAACCATATTTCTTTGATATATCCTAATTTCTTCAATCGTGGTACCTCAAACAAAGCCACTATTATAGCCACAAGAGAAACAAATACAGATTGCCACAATGCTCATCACCCCTATTCTAAACTAGGTGTAGTTTTATTTACCTTACCAAAGTTACGTATCTCCACTTTTACCTCTATCTTTACAGGCATGGTAGAGAACGTTTTGCCCCAATCTTTCTTTAGTTTTTTCCACTCTTTTGGATTAGATTGATGAATATTGTTCCCAAAACCAAAAATATCAGCATGGTATACTTTTTGGGCCTTTTGCAAAGCTTTGACTATCTGATGTTTAATTTCTTTTTCTGTTTTCGTTTCCAGAATATCAATCACATTTCGTTTCAATAAATCCGCTTGACATTGGAGCTCTGCAACATTTGCTTCTGTATGAACTTGTACTATGGCTGATGGTTTATGATTCTTTACTCGTGTTCGTATTGTCGTTTTAGAATGAATAATTTCGGTAACATCTTTGTGATATTTGCTGCAAGGCATATCAATCACAGTACTTTTCACTTTATTGATGACATATTTGTAGCCAGAAGCTTCTGTTTCCTCCAAAAAACCAACCAACTTATCCTTGCGAAGTACTCCTAAACTGGTATATTGCAAATAATTTTTTAATGCTATGTTCTCTACATTTTTCTTCTGTTCCCCTTCTTTTAAACTTCCTTTTACTTCGATTGCTGAGATAACAGCTTCTTTTCCATCACTTGCAATATCATTATCCAATTGATCAATTTTTTGCGTCGTGTATGCGGTCCAATATTTTTCTGCATGTTGAAGCATTGTATACATATAAGTCGATGGTACTTTCTCAAGAGGTGTGACCATCGTTAGTACATCTTGTGCTTTGCTATTTCTTGTCATGATGATAAAAAAATCATTTCTTAATTCATGATCCCTTGTTATAAAATCGAGTACAGGAGCTGTTCCATCTTTTACGACAGATTCCCCAATTACAAACATACGTAGATGGGATAAGTATAATTTTCGAGGTGTAGAGCTTGTCAGCTTTCGGACTGCACCTATTAAAGTACGTGCTCTTGTCTTGTAGGTGACTACAGGAACCCTTCCGCTGCCTCCTTTTGAAGCAATTTCACCTGGATCTACTACTTGGGTAGATAAAATATAGTCTTCTCCAACTTTATCTACACCTAAACCGATTACTAGAGCTATGTCATTTAGTTCCTTACGACTCCAACATCCAGTTACCATCACAGACACTATGAGAATTAGTATTAGAAGGAGATTTTTTATTCTCATCATTTACTCTTCCCTTTTGCTTTCTGTTTCGTAGGCGGTGAGTTATTTCCACGTATCACATCTTCGGAAACCAAGCTGGTTGGACGCTTATCCATCATCCAATGAGGCAGCCGTACGACACTATCTTTAAATTCAGAGGAAATATATGGTCCATAAGGTGTCATATATGGAATACCAAAAGAACGAATGCTGCATAAATGAAGTACAATCACAATAATTCCAAGCATCACACCATACAAACCAAATCCAGCCGCAATCATCATAAGAATAAAACGCAATATGCGTAATGCGATTGACATGTTATAGGCTGGAATAACAAAACTAGAAATCGCAGTAATCGCTACCACAATAACCATTCCTGCGGATACAATCCCTGCTTCTACTGCTGCTTGACCAACGACTATCGCACCAACAAATGAGACGGTTTGACCAACAGCTTTTGGTAATCGAACTCCTGCTTCCCTGAGAATCTCAAACATGAGCTCCATCATAAATGCCTCTACAAAAGCTGGGAAAGGAACTGCTTCCCTTTGCACCATTAAGTTTACAAGCAGTGGGGTTGGTAACATCTCTTGATGGAAAGTAGTTACTGCAATATAAACTGCTGGTGCCAGTAAGGAGATAAATAAACAAATAAAACGAAGAATCCGAATCAAACTAGAAATAAGTGATCGTTCATAATAATCTTCTGCAGCTTGAAAAAACTGGTTAAACAACGCTGGCACAACTAAAACAATTGGAGTACCATCCACAATGATTGCTACTCTACCTTCTAATAAAGCAGCAGCTACGACGTCTGGTTTTTCTGTGTTATGAATTGTCGGAAATGGAGAATATGCTTCGTCTTGGATCAATTCTTCTATGTATCCACTTTCTAAAATCCCATCAATCTCAATTCGATCAAGACGCTTATGTACTTCGTCTAAAACCTTATCATCGACTAGTCCATCGATAAACATAATGCTTATCTCTGTTTTTGTAATACCCCCAATGGTCTTCCCTTCTACTCGCAAACGCGGACTATTGATTTTCCTTCTGACTAAAGCAGTATTTGTTCGCATTGTTTCACTAAAACTTTCCCTAGGCCCACGAACAACACCTTCAACTTCTGGTACTCCTCGGTCTTTCCAGGATTTAAAGCATAATCGGTACCCTATTTTGCTTCCTTCCAAAAGGAAAATAATCTCTCCAGAAAGCATGGAAGTAAACAATTCATCAAAGTTTTCGACTTGTACTATCCCACCAACAGGCATTAGCGACCTTTGTATAAACGGAAACCATGATTCAGGAGAAACATCAAAGTTCTTCCAATCATTTTCTTTTAGATATATCATCAGAGGTTCTAAAACGAACTGGTTGAAAGCGTTGGAATCAGTCAAACCTTGAGTAAAAAAGAAACAAGCGCTTAATTTTTGTTTTTCTCCAAAATGAATCTCTCTAACAACAATATCCTGACTTCCCCCCGTTTCTTCCTTTATATACCGAATATTAGTACGTAACGAAGCGGATATAGGCTTTGATTTTTTTTTTTCTTCCTGTCCTTCTTCCTCTTTCTGAGATTTATCACTTGTTTCTGAACCCTCTTGGTTTGTATTCTCTTCATTTGGATCTTTTTCTTTGATTGATTGATCATCGGATGTGTCTTTGGTACTACTTTCTAGATTTTCTTGCTTCTCAGTGTCATTTTTCAATCCACTATCTTTGGTCAATTGCTCATCAGTTATATCTTCGCTGTTACTTTGTCCTTGCTCATGCTCTGGACTTATTTCACTTTGTTTGTTATCTTTGTCTATCTGCTCATTAAATTTATCATTTGAATAACTTCGTGCATCTTCTTCGGAATTTGATGGATTTTCCGTTTTATCTTGCATTTTCTTCCCTTTAAAAAGTGCCTTGGTTCTCTTATATAGGTTTTCATTATTACTTTTATCATTAATGGTTATATCTTGTGACGTTTTATGTGGTTTATAGGGTGATTTTAAACGTTTTTTCTCTCTTTTCTTGTTCTTGTCTCCATTTGATTTCATACCGATCCCTCATGTTCTATATTTTCATAAGAAGTTACATAAATTTTGCTCCAGATGAAGAAATTTCATGCATCGAATGATTATCGAATATATTCATGAAAACAAAAAAAGCCTGCTCCTTGTAAGGAAACAGGCTTTGCATCTAATTTAATTCCATCATATATTTTCGTCCAGAGTAAAGTACTAATAATCCAACCAATACAGCAAATGCTCCAAAATAAAATGGAATATGCGGATTAAACCATTCGGATAATTTTCCCGCTAACCAAGGTGCTATTGCCCCTCCAACAAATCGAACAAAACTATATGCAGAAGAAGCGACAGATCTTTCAACAGGAGAGACTTCCATCACAGCCGTTGTGATCAGCGTATTGTTTATTCCGAGTAATCCACCTGACAGAACAATACATATAATAAGTACTGGAACATATTTTATTGATAACCCCATGACTAAAAGAAGTATCGAAAATAGCAATAAGACCATGTACATAACTTTTTTCGTACCAAAACGTTCTTGAAGTTTTGGAGCAATCACTACAGACGATATCGCTAAGAAAACACCCCAAAAGAAAAAGACAAACCCAATTCCGTGTGCATCTAGACCAAGAACGAAAGGTGAGAAAGCGAGTAGAGTAAAGAAACCAAAATTATAAAACAACGCTGTAAGTCCGATCGATAATAATCCTCCATGTCCCAATGCACGGATAGGATCGAGAATAGAGCTTTTCTTTGTAGGCTTTGGTACTTTGTCCAATAAAATAAACACTGCCACAAAACCGATAACCATCAAAGCTGATACACCTATAAATGGACCTCTCCAACTAATACCTCCTAAAAGTCCTCCTAGTAATGGTCCTACTGACATACCTAAACCGAGTGCTGCCTCATATAAAATAATGGCACTTTCAGTCCCACCAGCTGCCACACTGACAATTACTGCTAATGCAGTAGAGATAAACAAAGCATTACCAAACCCCCATCCAGCACGGTAACCGACAATTTGTCCAACCGTCTCCGACAGACCACCAAGTAGAGAAAATAAAACAATTACAAAAAGCCCCACAAGTAGAGTAGCCTTTGGCCCAATACGACTGGACAGCCAACCAGTAATAAGCATCATCACACCAGTAACTAGCATGTAGCTAGTAAATAATAAGGATACTTGACTTGGAGTAGCATGAAGCTGCTTCCCAATTGCTGGTAAAATGGGATCCACCAAACCTAGACCCATAAAAGCAACCATACAAGCAAAAGCTACTGCCCATGCTGGTTTTGGTTGCTTAAAAATAGATTTGAGTGAATGTGGTGGCTCTTCCACCACTACCACTGTTTTTTCTGCTGCTTCCATATGACAAAAACCCTTTCTGTATACAAATATTTCGGTTTGCTAAATTAATTATAACATACATTTTTGTAGTTTATTATTACTTCATCACGTCTTTTTATTGGAAACAATTTTCCCAAAGAAAAAAGCAAACAACAAATTCATTGTCTTGATACCACAAAAAAAGAGCCCTGATAGGACTCTTTGGTTTTCCGATCCGCCCCTTGAACTTCAGTCCAAGGGGCGGGAGTCACCTTACCATGATCACTTCATTGTGTGATCCGTAGGGTGACACATGAGACACTTTCCACATCCTCTAACGCTACACACCCTGGCACTGTTGTTACAGCCAGAGCACCTGCCGAATTCGGCGAGCGTAGTGATCCCTGGGTTCTGCAAGACAACTCCTATTGGAGTCGGAGAACCTGCACTGAGTAGAACCGGTATACCGGCCCCCTGTGACAGAGGTAGTGGAGTGTACAAGGTTGCGCCTTTCCTCGCATGGAAAGCGATTTGCTCTCCATCTTCTATTATATTCAGAAATTTCATTTTACAGAAGACCTTATACAATTTATTGTAAAAATAAAGAATACGCTATGAAATAGACTTATTGGGGTAATACCAGCGAACATAGTCTGTGACCGGTTACGGTCATGATTGTTTTGTTTTCTTAGATTTCTTGCACCAGAACCCAATTAAGTAAATCAAAGGAATCAGTTTGATAAATAATAAAAATCCTTGAAAATAAACAGAGATAACAAAAGCATGAAAAAACATAGCTTTATTCGAAAAAATAATGGCAAAAATGCTACTGAATATAGCCAAGATAAATAGAAGATATTTGCTTCCTCTTTCTTGTATGTGAAAAGCATTTGCCAAGAGTTTTGTGGCAATATAAAGTAATAGGCATAATTTAATGAATATGGTAAATAACAAAACCGTCATGGGAAATTGATCGATATTTCTCAAAAAATCTCCTGTAGTAAGAAGGCGAAGCCATTCTATAAATGAAAATTGTAGACGTTTCCCCAAATGAATTCCAAACGATAGAAAAGTAAACAACCATATCATAGCAATAACAAAAAAACCTGAGGAAACGGCTATCATTAAAGCTATGATCGGCGATTTTTTGGTTTTAAACTCCGGTGCCAAAAATAAAAACAGAATCACGTCTCCTGTCCAACTCAACAAAAATAAGGAAGAGTGGTCGATCTTATTCCAATCAAAATGGAGGACCATTCTAAGCATTGAATAGTCAAGTTCAGGTATTTTCAAAATGAACACGATACTAACAATATTAGTTACACCAATAATAAGGAAAAGAATATCGAGTACGTAAATGACTGATTTTAACCCAGGAGATACAATAATTGCTACACAAACCATCAATGCGATCTCGAAAATGTAGTTGGGGATAGTCGGGAAATAGATTGAAGTAAAAAAGTCAATGCCCTGTTGCATTAGGACTGCGCTAAATGTAAGACAATATAGAACTACCATCAAAATAAAAAATCCATGTAACTGCCTACCGAGTAGATTCTTCCCGTAATCGATCCACTCTTGATTAGGATGTAGTTTCGCCAAACAAAATACAACATAGGATAAAAAAATACTTCCAATAAATGCAAAAAAGATAGAAATCCAACCTTCATATCCAGCCATTCGAAACAAGTCCGGCAGGATAAATAATGTAGAAGAATGGATATACGTAAAAAATAGTCTACCTAATTGTCCTGAAGAGAATTTTATTTTCATGGGATCTCCGTATATTTTGCTAATAATATTTATTTTTCCCCAAAAAGGTATACACCTTACTTAACAAAAGAAACTTCCCCACATTAATCTATTAGATCTGTTCAAAAAGCACTCTCTCCGTTTGAAGACAAATGAGAAATCCAAAGTTGGAAAAAAGGTAGGATACAATCAAGAAATCCATTCTGGTTGGTGTATATTTCTTTTTTTCATACCGTACTTATGTACCACAGATGATGAAAATAGATAGAAATCCTTTCCTACTGGGGTTCTGGTGATGTTTGGCATGAAAGTCGCTTAAATAATTGCTTCACAATCATATGAGCCCTATTGTTCTATCAATAGTATCCTTTTTACCATCGCAGTGTTGACAGGTACAATGATCCCGAAACAGTACGTATTCTCTTACATTACTGAATCCTAGTTTCTCCCCATGCTGGTATTCTTAATCTGGAATAGTAGGATTTTTAATCTTTTGAATATCAAATGTGCTATTTCTACCGTAATATTGAAAAAACTCCCTTCGTTTTGCTGCTAGAAAGATTTTCTCATGGTGGTTTGATTTTCAGAGGTGGGGAGAGTTTGGTGCTTACGTATATTGTGACCTCTATATCCATAAGCTACCCATTAAATAATATTGTAAGGAGCTGTGTTATTTTGAAATGGTCATTTAAAAACAATCATCCATCCATTATGAATGATGGATCAGAAAAACCAAATGATCATCCTCCAAATACCCCTTTACTTGAGTATATACGCATAAAATTAAACTTTTGTTCTGACATTAATTACCATAAAATTCAAATACCAGATGAATTACATTGTACACTTGTTTATTTTGATACGATTATTGATGGGAAAGTCTTGAAAGAGTCTATCTTGACGCCTCTTGTGAATCAAATACAGACCAATCAAGACATGTACTCACTAATTACCCAAATTAGTAATGGATCTATTTTTCCTCTTCAGTTAGAAATTATGGATGATCCAGATAAAGTAATCGCTGCTATTTTAGAAGGTAATGTAGCCCTATTCTTTGAAAAACGCGATTTTGTTTTTCTCTTTCCAATAAAAGATTATAAAAAAAGGGCTATTACTGAGTCAAAAACTGAGTTGGTAGTAGAAGGGCCACAGGACGCCTTGATCGAAGATTTAGATTCCAATCTATCATTGCTTCGGTCTCGACTGAAGCATCCTAATTTTAAAGTGAAAAATCATATTATAGGCGAATTTACCAAAACATCCATTTGTATTCTCTACATAGAAGGATTATGTCAACAGGATCTCTTAGAACAAGTAGAAAATAAATTAAATCAGATTCAAATTCAAGGTGTATTAGGAGTAGCTTACTTAGCCGAGTTTTTAAAAAACACTTCTCATTCTCCTTTCCCAGAGATTCAATATTCCGAACGTCCTGACACCATTGTAGCTGCATTGCTGGAAGGAAGAATTTCTATGCTTGTAGATGGTGTTCCCATTTCGATGATTGCTCCAGTTACTTTTGCCTCTTTACTGCAAGCTGCTGAGGATTATCATCAACACTATATTATAGCCACATGGGTTAGATGGGTACGTTTCCTGTTTGTCATTGTTTCGTTTTTGATGCCTTCTGTTTATGTAGCCATTGTTACATTTCACCCTGAGATGATACCTCCAGATCTGCTTATTACAATTGCATCTGCGAGAGAAGCGATTCCATTCCCTACATTATTGGAAACATTGATCATGGAAATTACTTTTGAGGGTTTACGTGAAGCTGGCAGTCGTGTCCCGAAACCAATTGGTCAAACAATATCAATTCTTGGAGCAATCGTAATTGGCCAAACCGCTGTGCAATCCGGAATCGTTTCTTCTTCAGTCGTAATCATTATTTCCATCACGGGGGTTGCATCTTACATTATTCCTCATTATGAATTAGGCTTAGTCTTTCGCTTGCTCCGTTTTCCCATTTTACTTTTAGGCGGATTCTTGGGGTTATTTGGAATCGTACTTGGTATACTTCTACTCTTAGGTCATTTAGTTAACCTTAGCTCTTTTGAGATTCCCTATATGAAACCTTTTGGTCCCTTTGATTGGCAAGGGATGAAAGATGCAGTGATACGATCTTCATGGAAGAAAATGAGACAAGGAAATCAATTTTATACAGATAATAAACAGAGGCAGCGACCATAAAATGAAAGTAAGAAAAATAATGACTATTGTAATAGTTTTAGTTTTTTTTGCATTTTTTTTGTCAGGTTGTGGATGGGGTCAAGAACTCAATAATCGTACATTCGTCACAGGAATTTTTGTCGATCAATCAGAATCACCTAACCAAGTGGAAATCACCATAAGTTCGCTTCTACCGAATAGACTAGCTTCCACAATTCAATCAACAAGCAATCAGGGAAAATCCTATTCATCTGTTACTAAATCGGCTAAAACTATCCCAGAAGCAATCGATAAAATTCAAATAGACCTTAGCAGATCCCTTACTTGGGGTCATACGAAAGTTATTGTGATTGGAAAAAAATATGCAGAAAACAATGGTGTATCTCCTTTGTTTGATTGGGTTGCCCGAGACCCTTCCTTTTTTATCAAAACTCCTATTTTTGTGGCCTCAGGAAAAGCTAAGGATGTGATCAGTATGGCCCCTGTGTATGAAAACACCCCTTCAGAAGTACTTAGTAATGTAGCGAGACTGAATATGACTTTCACATCGACGATAAGAGATTTTCTAATCGGTACTATTCAAAACCAAGGGGCCACTACTACTTATCTCTCTTTGAGTAAAACACCTTTAGTAAGTGAAGAAAAACAGTTAAGTAAATGGACAGGAATACAAGGGGGCGCCCTGTTTTCTTCTAACAAAATGGTGGGAACAATCAATGAAACACAGGTGAAACTGCTTGCATGGGTTAGCAATAGGCTTAGAGAGAAAATTACGGCACCCGTTTTAGTGGTTTCGGTAGGGGGAGAGAACAAGTTTATTAATATTGGATTAAGAAAATTTAAAAGTTCAGTTCGTCCAATTTTGAAAAAAAATCGAATTCATTACCACTTCAACTTGGCTGCCGAGGCTGAAATTGTATCAGGAGATATTGATTTGCAGGATTTAAAAGAACCAGATTTCTCAAGAATAGAAAACCAAATCAAAAAAAAATTATCGAATGAGCTATTTAAAGCTTTAAAGAAAAGTCAAAGACTTCAGGCCGATGTACTCCAATTAGGAAATCGCTTGGAAATATACAATCCAAAAAAATGGGAAGAACTAGAGTCTAGATGGAAAAATATTTACCAAAATCACGTAGATTTTGCTATAGATATAAAAATACATCTGCAACGGATCGGGGCAATGTCTGCTCCACTTACTTCTAACGAAGAGTAAGCGTCCATAGCCCTCACCGAATACACAGGTGTGGGCTTGGATCTGATCCCCGTCTTCAGTTGTTACTGTCCATAAATGAATCAAATGATTCATGCAATTGATACTCGGTATACTCAGTTTGGAATAGGCAGATGCAAAAAACCTTTCTTCAAATGAATGAATAATGGAACGAAGAAAACAGATCATCATCCTCCTACAAAAGGAAAAAAAACAAAAGAACACATATTTCTAAAAATTAAAATAAATGGAATCTACTTTGCGGGTAATGACACGTTCGCTGGTATTACCCCTTATTAACATTTGAATTTTTTGCTTTTGATACATAAAAAAGCAAGGGATTTATTTCCCTCACTTTGCATTCAACTAAAATCCTTTATTCACTCTTTTGGGCTTTCTTTTTTTCTTTGAGTTCTGCTAGTCTCTGTTCAAATTCAGGCCGATATGGATTTAGTTCCGGCCGATCACTATTGAGCAACTTTTCTAGTTTTCGTATCATTTGTTCTTCATCTTTACCTTCATAGTCTAATAAGTCAAAGAACTTTTTATCGTCCATTCTATCAGCCATTGATAACACCTGTCCTTCCCTGTGAAATCTCATAATCCTCAAAACCTTAATAGCCATTTTATCATAATGAGCAACCTTTTTTGTTCCATCAAACACATTTTAAAACGAATTTTATCTTTCTTATTCTTTATATGATTTCTCTTTTTCTTATGCCCGATCACTTTTGTAGAATATTTCATATTTTATAATGGGAGTATTTTGTTTCCCATTACTCATAATTCATCTGTAAATTGAATAAATTGCCTTAGGAGGTGAATGACAATGCCATTGCTCTTATTACAACTTTCTCTAATTGTCATCTTTATTCATGCTGTTTATCATGCTGTTCTTGATGTTCAAAATGGGTTAAAAACATTTTCTGATTGGATTGAATTCCTGTATCAACTTGCTATTGCGGTTGCAGCTGTTTGGTTTTATTATGCATATACGTTTTGACAGTAAAAAAATGCAATTCTCCGAAAAGGAGAATTGCATTTTTTATTGATGTACAATAAAATATTTCAGAGTTCGCATACGAGCAACAAAAGCTGCACGATCCTCAAGATCAAGGTTAAAATATCTGCAAGAATCATCTAAATGCTGAATAAATCGATTAAAATGATCTTCGGTTACACCTAAGTTAGTATGGGCAGATTTTAAATTCGCACCATTATATGATCTTTTTGAACCTAGTATGTAAGACATAAACAATACTTGGTGTTTCCGTAGAACATTCATATCTACGCCTACAAAATAAGACGCGAGTTCCGAGTCACTCAATATTCGATTGTAACAATCATTCACTATCGCAGTTATCGTTTGAACCCCATACTTATCATATAGAGTAGATGCAAAATTGCTTAAGGGTTGCAATAAACTTCCCTCCAGAGACTTGAAATACAGTTAGAAATAAATATTTATGAAAACAATACAATTATACTACTGACCTACAAAAAAAGAAACGGATAAAGCGGTATCCGTTTCTTTTTTAGCTCTTACAGATCATTAAAATCTAAAGAACTCGCTTTTGTATAATTGGTCACTTTTTGTTCAAAGAAATCTGTTTTGGTTGCATTTAAGTTAGAGAAACTCTCTACCCAGCGCATCGGATGTGCAGTGATTTCTGGATATAAGATTGGAAGACCTAACCGACCTAATCTTTCGTTAGACAGGAATTTAATATATTTCTCAATTGTCTCATTGTTTAAACCAGCTATTTGATTTGCTGTAATATATTGACCCCATTTAATCTCGTGTTCCACTGCTGTTCGAGTCATTTCCCTTAGTTCTTCTTTAAAGTTGTCATCAAATAAATCTGGATTTTCATTTTGCAACTCTTTAATCATGTTTTGAAAAAGAACAACATGGGTTAGCTCATCCCTTTGGATATATTTGATGATTGTTGCAGTTGCAGTCATTCTACCCTGACGTGCTAGTGCATAGAAGAAGGAAAATCCACTATAAAAATACAAAGACTCTAAAAGGAAGTTAGCCATACAGGTACGAATAAATTGTTTATCATCTTTCTGGTGAACGAATTGCTCGTACAAATCGGCAATAAATCGGTTACGTTCTAATAAGTGTTCATCATTGCGCCACTCATCGTAAATATTTTCACGGGTTTCAGGAGAACAGACACTATCCAAAATATAACTGTATGATTGGGCATGTATCTCCTCTTGAAAAGCTTGAATATTCAATAAAGACGAAACTTCTGGTGCAGTTACATACTCATTGATGTTCGGCAAGTTTTCTCCTTGAATGGAATCCAAAAAATTAAGAAATGAAATCGTCTTATCAAAAGCGTGTCTTTCTGCTCCTGTTAATTGTTGAAATTCTTTAGCATCACTTGCTAAAGGGATTTCTTCTGGAATCCAAAAGTTGTTTAGCATGGTACGATATAACTTATGTGCCCAATCATATTTGATGCGATTCCATTCCCTAAGATTCGTTGTATTACCATTGATCAAGCGCTGTGTGCCACGTTGGCCTGATTCATTAAATATTTTTTTTCGATTTAGTTTTTCCATTTTTATGCTCCCTCTCTTATGACGAACAACTTACACATTCTTCAATTTCAACAGATTGGTTTCGAACATAGTAGACTGTTTTTAATCCTGCTTCCCATGCAGTGATATACAACTCTAAAAATTCTTTTGCATTAGTTTCTGGAGTGATATATAGGTTAAATGATTGAGATTGGTCAATATGCTTTTGTCTCTTTCCAGCTGCTTGTATGCTGTACCACTGATTGATTTTATGTGCTTCTTTGTAATACCAAGTGGTGCTTGGAGATAGATTCGGTGCTGTCTGGGGAATAGAAGCACCACGTTTTTCTTCTACAAAATACTTAGCATATACCGGATCAATCCCAGCGGTCGAACCTGCGATAAGTGAAGTGGAGCCAGTAGGTGCCACTGCAAAAACCCAAGCATTTCGCATGCCATTTTCTTTAATTTCATTTTCTAATTCTTGCCAACGTTTACTTGTATAGTTACGACGTTCAAAGTACTCTCCTGTTTCCCACTCACTACCCTCGAATACAGGATAACTTCCTTTTTCTTTTGCTATCTCCATAGAAGAACGAATGGCTTGATATGCCAGCTCTTCAAATAATTTGTCCGCTTCTTCTAGATGTTCTTCCGATTCCCATACGATCTGATGTTGAGCAAGATATTGATGGTATCCACTTGTTCCAAGTCCAACAGCCCGATATTTTTTATTAGTACGTTCTGCTTGTTTAACAGGATACATATTCAAATCAATGACATTATCCAACATCCTCATTTGAACAGGAACTACTCGGGCAATATCTTCATATGTACGAACCTTACCCAAGTTTATGGAGGAAAGATTACATACTACAAAATCTCCAGGTTTCTGCTTTGTAATAATTACTCCATCTTCTAACTCTTCACTTACTAATTCAGTAGGTGCCATGTTTTGGCAAATTTCTGTACATAAATTAGATGAATAGATCATACCTTGATGCTTATTTGGATTTGCTTTATTAACCGTATCACGGAAAAAGAGAAAAGGGGTTCCTGTTTCAAAGGCACTAACCATCACACGCTTCATGATATCAATTGCAGGAATTTCAATCTTTTCAATCCCTGGATGCTCCACACATGCCAAATAACGATCTTCCCACTCTTTCCCGAAATAATCTTCTATGGAAAAGCCCATTACTTCCCGAACTTCATGTGGGTCTAATAAGTACCAATTCTCTCTTGCCCTCACCTTTTCCATAAATAAATCTGGAATACAGACACCTGGAAAGATATCATGTGCTTTTAAACGGTCATCTCCATTGTTCGTTTTTAAATTTAGAAAATCAAAAATATCCGCATGCCAAACATCTAAATAAATGGCAAATGCACCACGTCGAACACCTAATTGATCTACTGCTACCGCAGTATTGTTGTAGTTTCGAATCCATGGCACCACTCCACCTGATGCACCTTTGTGTCCACGAATTTTAGAACCTTTGGAACGCACTTTACCGAGATAAATTCCAACTCCACCACCGTACTTGGATACTTGGGCAGTAGATGAGTTTGTTTGGTAGATGGACCATAGAGAATCGTCCACTGTATCAATAAAACAAGAAGATAGTTGATGTAGAGGCTTTCCAGCATTAGCTAATGTTGGAGTTGCTACTGTTAGCTCTAAATTGGAAAGAACTTCATAAAATGCTTTTGCCCAGCGCACCCGATCTGCTTCTTTCAAAGCCAAATGCATGGCAATGACCATAAATCTCTCTTGTGGTAACTCCATTACTTGACTGCCAAATGTCCGAACCAAGTACCGATCAGCTAACACCTTAATACCAATATAGTTAAATAATTTATCTTTCTCTGGGGAAATCGAGCGCCCTAATTCTTCGATCTCTGCTTTTGTATAAGTATCCAATAAATAAGTGCCATATAACCCACTATTTGTTAAGGTATGTAACAAAGAATAAAAATCGCCATAAGAGCTTGTTTCCATATAATTTCGGTTTGCTGCAGCCTGTTTGTACAATTGATAATGAAAAAGACGAGCTGCTACAAACTGCCAATCTGGTTCATCTACACTTGTTTTTTCCACTGCTACTTGTGTCAAAACAGCAAGCATCTCATCATTTGATTTTTTATTCAATAATTGGAGTCTCGCTTCCTCGATTAACTCCTCCATCGACAAATGAGGAAAATCTGCACATGCTGCCCGAACTTGCTCTTCATATGTAACTTGGTCTCTAGCCTCAATCATCTCGTTCACGTCCGATCTATATATAGTTGCTATTAGAGTATAACTCATACCATATCTTGTGGAAAGACGAAAATTGAACGAGAAAAATCTCTTTTTGTGTGCAAAATCAGATTTACCGTTTAATATGTAACTCAATCTCTTTTGTTCATCTTTTTTTAATAGTTGACGAAAACACAGAACATAAGTTTCTACATATATAAAAGAAAGCCTACTTCTCACACAAGAGAGTAGGCTTTCTTTTTCACTTAAAGGGATTTGCTCCAGTCATGAACCGCACTACCTTCTAAAAACCTTTCGCAATCTAAAGCTGCCATACACCCTGTTCCAGCAGCGGTAATTGCTTGGCGGTAGACATGATCTTGCACATCACCACATGCAAATACCCCTGGAATATTGGTTTCAGTGGTACCAGCTTTCACGTCTATATATCCCAATTCATCTAATTTGATTTGTCCATCCAAAAACTCCGTGTTAGGCTTATGTCCGATAGCTACAAAAATACCTTCGGTCTCTATTAGCTCTTCTTGGCCAGTTTCATTGTTTTTTACTTTTAGTCCTGTTACCCCGTTTTTGTTACGAACAACTTCAAGAGGAGTTTTATTTATGCCCCAAGTTATTTTCTCATTTGCCCGAGCACGATCTTGCATAATTTTGGATGCACGCAATTCTTCCCGGCGATGGACAATATGAACTTCTGATGCAAAACGAGTTAAGAAGTTCGCTTCTTCCATTGCCGAATCACCGCCACCTACGACAATAATCTTTTTCCCTCGGAAGAAAAATCCATCACAAGTTGCACAAGTACTTACACCAAGCCCAATGTTTTCACGCTCTCCTGGAATACCAAGCAATTTCGCTGTTGCGCCAGTAGAGAGAATCAAGGACTCTGTTTGGATTTTTTCTTCACCTAGAAATAAGGTAAAAGGCCTCTCCGATAATTCTACTTTTTTGACCCAGCCTCGACGAAAAGTTGCTCCAAAGCGTTCTGCTTGTTTTCTCATATTTTCCATAAGTTCTGGACCCATAATACCTTCTGGGAAACCAGGAAAATTTTCTACCTCTGTAGTGGTTGTAAGTTGGCCACCTGGCTCAGGGCCTTCAATTACCAATGGTTCTAGATTAGCACGTGCTAGATAAATTGCTGCTGTAAGTCCTGCTGGTCCGGTACCCAAAACGATTGCTTTATACATAAGATGATTATCCTCCTAGACGAAAAATAAAAAATTTCCACTCCACATTTATACCCTATTTTATAGGTAGTAAACCAGCCCTACTTTTTAAGTAATTTCCACAATTCCTCCAGTAATCTGTTTCGAAGCCTGTAAGATTATCGACTAATTGAACAAGAGCATCATCCAAAGTTCGGATAAAATCTTTTCCTATTAACACTTCATGACCTAACAAAGGGATAAGTCGAGAAGAAAAACGATAAAATAATATTGCATAATATCCAACTAGGAGTTTTCAAAATGCCTACACTTGAAGTAAACAATACCAATTTATATTACGAAGTAATTGGAAATGGAGTACCGATTATTTTCATTCATCCTCCTTTGTTATCCAGTTCTAATTTTTACTATCAGCAGCTAGAACTAGGGGAACAGTTCAAAATTATCACCTTTGATATTCGTGGACATGGCAAAAGTTCTTCTGGTAGTAAAAATCTTACATACCCCCTAATTATCGAAGATATGGTGGGATTATTGGATACTTTGCAAATCGAACAAGCATATATAGCAGGTTATTCTACAGGTGGTTCTATCGCACTGGAAGCAATGCATACACATAGTAACCGGTTTTGTGGTGGAATCTTGATCAGTGCAATGGTAAAGCCATCAGGCTTTTATCTAAAAAGCATTATTCAATTGGCTGCAATTCTTTCTAATAAGGCAACCCTTTCAATATTAGCTAAAGCCATATGCAATAGTAATTCTGACTGTATATCTACCTATCAAAGGTTATATTATGAAGCGATAAAAGGAAATCCTAATCGAATACAAGAATACTACCACTATAGCCTTTCCTTTGATTACAGTGGAAAACTTTCAAATATTGAACAGCCTTCTCTTCTTTTATACGGTGGAAAAGATAAAAATTTTCAAGCAGACAAGCAATCGCTCCAAGAAAAACTGTCAGATCATACACTCGAAATGATAGAAAATGTTACCCATCAACTTCCTACAAAAGCAGCGAAAACAGTGAATGCATCTATTGCTAATTTTATCCACCATCATGCATAATAAAGGAACAGATATAGGAGGTAAAAGATGAGTAAAGCAAAAATCACCGTTCGTGACAATGGATCTTTGTTAATACAAGGAGATTTTGAATTAGTAGATGCGCAAGGGAATGAATTTGAAACGAAACCAGCTATTTCCCTTTGTCGATGCGGTTTGTCTGACAATAAACCATTTTGCGATGGTAGTCACAAAGGAAATTTCGAAAGCGTTGTCAGGGCAAAATAGTACATACAAAAAAACACCTTTATGAAAAGGTGTTTTTTTCATCCTTTGCGCATTAACAAAGTGGTTGGTAAAGTCGCAAATCCTAACTTCTCATAAAAAGCTACTTTGTCCTCTTTACAATACAGTTCTACCCGCTCAATATGAGAAGTTTCATCTATAATATTATTCATTAATTTCTTTCCTACTCCAGAGCCTCGCAAATCTTCATCCACTATCACATCAAAAATGATAGCACGGTAGACATGATCGGTCAGCACTCTTGCAAATGCTGCTAATTTATCCACTTGCTTATCCCAATATGCAAATAGCAAATCACTAGAAGCAAGCATCTTTTTTATATCTGCTAGAGTCCGCTCGCTTGTCCACCATTGACGAGTATATAGTTCATGTAACTGTGGAATTTGTTCTTCTTCCAATTGACGAAGTAATTGATAACCGGACATGTCTAACCTCCTCTGCACATAATCATATTTAGTGTAGACGATATCCACATGATTCGAACAGATCACAAAATCTGCCATCTTATCATTCATAAAAGGAGGAATGGTATGAAACATATAAAAGTTTCTCTTATTGGTACTTTTGTTTTTGTAAATCTTGTTTTAATCCTTTTCTTATGGGAAAGAAATGCAGTCCACATAGAAAGTGATGTACCTTCGATAGCAGAAGTAAATACACCTACAACTAGAAGTGAAATCCTATCCGAGAAGGTGAAGACTACAAAACAAGGAGATTACATTGTTGAGGATTACGAAGCAATCGAAGTTTGGTATGACCAAAAAGGAAAAGAAATAAAACGAAGTCCGACTGGGGATCACACTTATTTGCGTTATTGGAATTCCAAAAAAGGAAAAGTCATCGTAGATGATCAAGGAGAATAAGAAACCAGACCAATTTATATTGATTGGTCTGGTTTCATTATATGTATCCAAGCAAAACGTCTCAATCCACTTGAAAATAAAAAATCCAACGAATTACAAATAAGGAAATGTTGTAAATTAATAATTTATTTTGATATTTGGTTCTGAATTCATTATAATGAATATGGTATTTGTAATCACCCTTTGACAGCATGGGTGACGGACTCTCTCGGAGACAATCATGACTGATCGGAACGTCGACTTCTCCAGCCTGAACCTCCAGCAGATGCAGGAGTCGATCGAGAACGTGCAGAAGGCCGTCCAGAAGGAACTGGAAAACATCCGCGCAGCAGATTCGAAGGCAAACTTCCTGGGTACCGTAGGCGGTACCGTCGCTATCGCTGTTGCGACTCTGGTCGGCAGCTCTCCCGACAGCCTTTCGAACCTGATGAAGGGATTGCTGCTTGCATCTGCCTTGATCATGATGGTGGCTGTTGTAGCCACCCAGATCGCGGTTGACCCGCGAACGAAGGGGATGTCCAACAAGATCTCCAAGGAAGACCTCAGCAAGCAGATGCTCGCGAAGAACACGACTTCGCACCTCGAAAACAAGTACGACAACCTGCTGAATGAGTGCCTCTACCTCACGACGCATGTCTTCCCGACCAAGAACAAGTGGATCAGGATCAGCATCCGGATCGGCTGGATCGGAATGTCCGTTCTGGCAGTAGCCATCGTGATTTGGTGGACCGCCCTCGTGTGAGCCACCTCCCCCGATGCTGTCAGAGGGCCGCCGCGTATCGATCTCATCGGTATGCGGCGCCTGCTTTTTATTAGGAACTCGCTCGCTGTCCCTCATCAGATGGCTTCTTTTTTGCTGCTTCTAAGCTAGCTTTTAATGCTTCCATCAGATCCACCACTTTTTCATCCCGTACTTCTTTGACTTCTACTATCTCCTCCCCTTGGATTTTCTTCTCAATAACTTCTTCTAATGCAAGGCGATATTCATCTTGGTACTTACTCGGATCGAACTCAGTAGTCAATTGTTCAATTAACTGATTCGCCATCAAAACTTCTTTTTCATTGAGCTGTAAATCTTGTGGAACATCAGGGACTAACCCAACATCACGGACTTCATCTGGATAAAAAATAGTTTCCATGACCAAACAATCCCCATAGACCCGAACAACAGCTAATGTTTGTTTGGAGCGGATCGTTATTTGGGCAATAGCTATCTTCTGTGAATCTTGTAATGCTTTTCTCAGCAGAGCATACGCTTTACTTTTTGCATCTTGCGCACCTAGGTAATATGTTTTTTGATAATAAATCGGATCTATTTCTTTGAGGTCGACAAAATCTAATATTTCTATCGTTTTCCCTTGATCAGGTAATAATTTTTCTAACTCCTCTTTTTCCATTACCACAAATCGATCTTCTTGGTATTCATAGCCTTTGACCACTTCAGACCAAGGGACTTCTTTTTTACATTTTGGACAAGTGCGCTCCATTTTGATAGGAGTTTGACATTCTTTATGCAGCGATCGAAATCGCACAGGCTTCTCTTCCGTAGCAGCGTACATTTTCACAGGAATATTGACAAGACCAAAACTGATAGAACCTTTCCACATCGTATGCATTTTTGATCATTCCTTATGTTATATTGAGCTGTTCCCAGCATGCTAATGTTTGCTCTGGCCTGCCCTCTAGCAAATGACAAACCCCTTCGTAAAATAATGGTTCTTGCCACTTTGCTGCCCTTTGTCTCGCCAACTGAAAATGCTCCATCGCTTGAGGAATTTGGCCAATTTCTAGCATCGATCTTCCTTGATGATAATATCCCATCGCCTGAACCATCGGTTTCTCCTGATCAATTAACGATTGTGCCATCTCCTGCACTTCTTCATGCCTACCTGATTTAGTGGAAATACGCATTTTCATCGCTTGCCAAATGGGTTCTGTTTTCACTTCATCCGGTAACATCTCGTAAGCTTTTTCAGCTCGCTCTGTATTACCTTCGGCAAGTTTGATCCACATAAAAGTAAAGAGTAAATCAGGATCATTCGGATATAGAGTTAAACCTTTTTTTACCCATAACTCCGCTTCTGTCTTCTTTTTCATGGTCCAATAATTCCAACTCAATCCGTGATATGCTGCACGTTTATGCTCTGAATGAGCCAATAATTTTCGATACCAGATGATAGCTTGATCAGCTTGATCCATTTCTTCATAATCATGAGCTAAAGATAACATTACTAAAGGATGGTTCGTTTTCTCTAAAGAGGCTAATCTCCAATAAGTCACGCTCTTCCATTCTCCATAATGGCGATAACAACTAGATAAATAATACATCGATTCCCAATCATGCTCATTTAACGCTAAACAATGATAAAAAGCAGGGATTGCATCCGAATATAGTTTCAAACGAAAATATGCAGCACCTAAATTAAACCATGCATCGACATTTTCTTTATCCTGTTCAATTGCTTGTTGAAAGGAGCGGATCGCAGCCGTTTCATTCCCTTGTTTTACACGAATACATCCGATCATATGATGAGAAAATGCCGAGAAAGCTGCCTGCGTAGCTGTAGCTGAAACCAATTGAAAATGCTGTAATGCCATTTCCCATTCTTTTCGATGAAATTGACTTAATCCTAAATATACACGACCTAGCAGAAAATCAGGTTCTTCCTCTACCACTTCTGAAAAAAAGCCTTCTGCTTCTTGAAACATCGTTAAACCATAATAGCCTTGCCCCTGTCGGAATTGCCGAACAACAGACTCATCTAACCAAAATTCCTCTTCTAACTCTATCTCTTCTTCACCAGATAATTCAGGATGTTCAGCTGTAATCGCTGCCATTTTATCTTCTATTTTTGCCCATGTTTCCAATAACAAATGAGAAGCCTGTTTTAACTCAGAAAAACGTTTCCGCCATTTACATTTGTCGTCAGAAGAAGAATGAGGATATTTTTTCTTTATTTCGTCAATCTGATCTTCCATTTCTTGAAGCCAACTTTCATAAATCATTACTTACCCTCCCGTACAAACTACTGATTATAAGAAAGTATCTCCTTTATGAAGAAATGTATGCTGCTTGTTTGTTGTAGGGAGTATGAATGTTATGTATACTTACGGAAAGTAGACACATAGAACGAGGGAATATGATGGCAAAAGCAGATAACATGCTAGCAATTCTGTGGTTATTGATTTCCAGACATCGAATGACTGCATCTGAGCTCGCTGAACGCCTAGAAACAAGTGTACGTACTATTTATCGTTATATTGATTCTTTATGTGCTAGCGGAGTCCCCATCATTGCAGAATCTGGGCATGAAGGTGGGTATCGATTATTTAACAAGTTTATAGAAACTCCTTTGTTTTTTGATACAGACGAGCGAAAAGCCCTATATTACGCTTCCCTATTCGCCAAACAAGCTGGCTATCCGTATGAAGGCTCACTAGAAAACGCACTTCAAAAAATTAAATATCAAATGAGCGAAGACCAACAAAAAGAATTATCTAATTATACTCGTGGATTTGATGTCGTAACTTCAGCTATCATGAAGATAGATGATCAATTATTGCGTACGATAGAAGAAGCAATTGCGTCTTCCAACAAGCTAACACTCCATTATCAAAAGACAGGATCTAATTCTCTTGAAAATAGACAAATAGACCCTTATGGTATCATCCATTGGAACCGAAAATGGTATTTGGTTGGTTATTGTCACTTACGTGGCGAAAATAGAACCTTTCGATTAGATAGGATAGCAAACTTAGAAATAGAACCATCCACTTTTAACCGTCCAGCAAACTTTGTGGCAGCGGATTTTTTTTTAAGTTGGCTTGCCCCTAAACAAAATCAAGGAAATTTTGTACCATTGACAATTCATGGAAAAAAAGAAGCCATTGCGTACCTGCGCCATCATTGGCAACTGCAATATTATTTCGTCCATCAAACTGAAACAGAAATTCAATTTTTAGTAGAACGAGAAAGTTTGGAAACGTATATTCCTGATTTTTTATTCACCTATGGAACTTCTATAAAAGTAATAGAACCTGTTTCTTTAAAAAAATCATTAGTCGTACTCGCTCAAAAATTAACCAAACACTATCAACAGGATTAGGAGTAATGACATGGATAAACTTCAGCTAGAAACTTGGACCGAAGAGTGTCTTTCCCTGCTCTATCTCCAAAACACACCTAAAATGACAAAACACTTGGGAGGACCAGAAACAGAAGATCAGGTTATCTCTCGACATAATCGGTATTTGAATATGGATGATACTGGAACCTTCTATCGCATCATTTTCGAAAAAGAAACAATTGGTTCAGTTGGCTACTGGGAACATTCATGGAAGGGTCAGATGATTTATGAAATAGGTTGGGCCATACTTCCCGATTTTCAAGGAAAAGGTTTAGCAACACTTACAGTAGTCAAGGCTATCGAAAAAGCAAAACAAGAGAATAAACATAGCTTTATTCACGCTTTTCCCTCCATAAACAATCCAGCATCGAATGCTATATGTCGTAAACTACATTTCACACTTGTAGAGCAATGCGAATTTGAATATCCGATTGGCCAATTTATGCAGGCAAACAATTGGCAACTCCAAATATTGGGTAAATAATTATTGTTATTAGCCTCTTTGCAGAGGCTATACTTCTTATTATCTACGTAAAAACCCACCCTCTGAATGAATAACCTGTCCTGTTATCCAGCCAGCTTCTTCACTTGCTAGAAACGCTATTAGACGTGCTGCATCTTCTGGCTGTCCCAGCCTGCCCATAGGAAATTTTGTAGTGAGTTCCCCCTTTATTTCATCTGTCATCCAACCCGTATCTGTAGGACCAGGGTTGACTGCATTAACCGTAATACCAAGATGAGCTAACTCTGCCGATAAAGTTAAAGTAAAAGCCGTGATAGCACCTTTAGAAGCTACATAAGCCAATTCATTTAACATCGGTCCTTGTGCTTGTCCGGAGGTAAGGTTAATGATTCTGCCCTCCCTGATAGTTGATTTTTCTAATTGTTTCGCAAACTGAACACTAAGTAAACAAACCGCACGAATATTTACTTCATAATGCCGATCTAATGTATCTGCATTTAGCTTTTGATAACCATCTAAACTTGAGTAAGCAGCATTATTAACTAATATAGTAGGTGTTCCTAAGTGAAGGATGACTTGATCCATAATAGTATCAGCTGCCTGTTTATCTCCCAGATTGATTTCGAATGATTTACATCGAACACCTTTGTTTCTAATCTCATCAGTGAACATATTGGGCCAATTTTCATCTGCTTGCCAATAGGTAAAAAAGATATCAACACCATTTTCAGCGAGCCTTCGACAAATAGATGCCCCAATTCCTTTAAAATGACTGACACCTGTAACAATAGCTATATCCATTCCACGCCTCCATGCATAAATTAGTCGTCTAAATCAAACTTGTCTTATATTTAGTTCTATATTACAAAAAGTAAACAGAATAAAAATATAATCACTAAAAATGAAAATAAAAAACAGAGAGTACCATGTACCCTCCGTTAACATTACTTTGCAAAATGCTCTTTATACCATTTTGCAGCAGCAAGTACTTCTGATTGAGTTAACTGGTGTCCAAATGTCTCCCAATGAACACTGACAGAAGCTTTAGCTTCTAGTAATAATTTTTCTAATTCCTCTGTCTCTTGTGGAGCACAGATGGGATCATTCATTCCTGCACCAATGAAAATGTTGGTACCTGATAAATCAGGCAGCTTGAGTCCTCGAAGGGGAACCATAGGATGGTGTAAAATTGCTGCTTTTAAAGCGTTTTGATATTGAAAAAGTATACTAGCAGCGATATTTGCCCCATTAGAGTATCCTAAAGCAACCACATTGCTTCGATCAAAAGAGTATTGCTCTGCTGAAGTGTCAATAAACTCCTTTAGTTCTTTTGTTCGAAACTTCAAGTCTTCTTCATCGAATATTCCTTCAGCTATTCGTTTAAAAAAACGAGGCATACCATTTTCGAGCACATTACCTCGCACACTTAGTACGGAAGAAGTTGGCGAGATGATCTCAGCGAGAGGAAGCAAGTCCCTCTCTGTTCCCCCTGTACCATGTAAAAAGAGAAGTACAGGAGCCTGCTTATTTGAGCCTTCACGATAAATATGTTTCACTGAACATCCTCCTCTACTGTTCTAACTTCAATATCTGGCAAGTTGCTTTCGATTTCATGACGATATTTTTCAAACCAAGCTGGAAGCATCAATTTTTCACCCAAGTGTTCTGTCGTTTCATCGTTTGCAAATCCAGGAGGATCTGTTGCGATCTCAAACAAAATTTCTCCATGCTCACGGAAATAAATCGCATGAAAGTATTGTCTATCAATGATTTTCGTTGGATGATATCCACTATTTTCTACATGTGTTCTCCATAATGTGTGCTCTTCATCCGTTTGAGCTCTCCAAGCAATGTGGTGAACAGTACCAGCACCACCTATCCCAGCATAGGTCACTGATCGATCAATATCGATAATATTGCCAATATCTCCTGTAGCTTGATAACGGACGAATGAGCCTTCTTCGCCAATTCGTTCTAATCCCAGTACACTTTCCAAAGTTTCAGCTGTTTTTTCGGGAGCTTTGCTATAGAGAACGGCTCCTCCAAACCCTTTAATTGCTTTATCTGTTGTTACATTCCCAAATGACCAGTTGCTATTTTCACCACTTTCACGTTCTACTATCTCAAGGAGCAACCCTTCTTTATCTTGAAATTGAAGATATTTTTCTTGAAATCGCTCTACTTCCGTCACTTTTACGTTAAAACTCTCCAATCGCTGTTTCCAAAAATCCAAAGAATTTGGAGGAACTACATAAGTTGTAATACCAACCTGTCCCCCGCCAATCTGTCCTTTTCGTGACCCAGCCCATGGAAAGAAGGTAATAATTGTTCCAGGCTTGCCGTTTTCACTACCGAAATACAAATGATATACCTCAGGAGCATCAAAATTAATAGTTTTCTTCACTAATCTTAATCCCAAAACCCCCGAATAAAAATCTACTGTTCCTTGTGCGTCTTGTACGAATGCGGTGATATGGTGAATTCCTGCTGTTGGTTGTCTCATGTTAAACACTTCTCTCTTTTTATTTTTAGGATATCCAAAAGAAATCTCAAATATTTCATGTTTGAAAATCTTAAATTAAAGATATTAGACAATAAAAATATCCTAGTACTAATAATGCTCCTGTGCATATAAACCTAACTTTTTTAATAACTGACTTACAGTCTTTTGTTCTTCCTCTGTGAGTCCTTTTACTGCATTTTTAATCACTTCTGTATGATGAGGGAAAACTTCTTCGATAAATTTTGTTCCGTTATCAGTGATTTCTGCATAAATAAGACGACGGTCACTAGATGAAGACTTTCGACAAACTAAATTTTTCTTTTCTAACTTATCGACTACATAGGTGATATTTCCACTGCTCATTAACACTTTCGTACCAATTCTTTGCAAGGGTTGTGGACCTCTATGATACAATAATTCCAAAACTCCAAATTCAGTGCGGTTTAATCCTAACCTTTTAATATCCCGGTCAGCATGAGCATTTACCCACTGTTGAGCACGAGATAAAGCAATGTATAGGTTTAATGCGTTGTTATTGGTTGTATCCATCAGAGTCACTCCCTTTCCTTACGACTTTGTTTATTTATCTTAAATTTAAGATATAACAATTGAGATTAATTGTCAAGCACTAAATTTCACTAAAATAAAAAGTTTCATCGTTGATATAGTATAACATAAACAAATAACACAATATATGTAATAACTGCGCTGACCATTTACACTAACATTTAACGATCTCAGATTGCCTCTGGTTGTGTAAATATCTCAAGAATTCCACAAAAAATACAATCAAGATTTCATTCAAAATGGAAACCTTGATTGTATTTAGCTCAGCAACTGGTTCCTGCAATTTCTTGGCCTAGAATTTGTTCAATTTGATTATTCTCATTAAGAATTGCAACTTTTGGATGGTGTTTTCTCGCTTCTTCTTCACTCAACATAGCATAACCGATAATAATGACATTATCTCCAGGGTGAACGAGTCTAGCAGCTGCACCATTGAGACAAATAACGCCACTGCCTCTTTTCCCTTTAATCACATAAGTTTCAAATCGAGAACCATTATTGTTATTTACAATTTGAACTTTTTCATTAGGCAGCAAGTCCACTGCATCCATTAAGTCTTCATCTATGGTCACACTGCCTACATAGTGAAGATTAGCTTCTGTTACGGTGGCTCGATGCAATTTGGATTTCATCATCGTTCGAAACATGACTTTCCCCTTCTGCTGAGAATAAAATATTGTCAATGAGTCTAGTTTTGCCAAAATAAATGGAAAGGGCTATTATAATTTGTTTGTCATACAAACTAGTTGGTATTTGTAAATTCGGATGTTCCAATGTCTCTATGTATTGTAGTTTTGCTAATGATTTCGTAGATATTCTACCTCTTACATATTGATTTATTTCATCTGGTGTATTCCATTTTCTTGATATTAATCCATCACGAACTTCAATTAGTGTTTGAGAAAGAATAGAAGCTTGCTCTCTCTCCTCTTCAGACAAATAAACGTTTCGCGAGCTTAATGCCAAACCATCTTCTTCTCTCACTGTCTCGCAAGGTACAACTGTTACCTGAAATGACAAATCTTTGACCATTTGTGTAATAATCGCCAGTTGTTGTGCATCTTTTTGACCAAAATAAGCACGATCTGGGTTTATTTGATTAAACAATTTAGCTACAACAGTTGTCACTCCATCAAAATGGCTCTCACGATATTTACCACACAATACATTGGAAATTTTATCCGAAACTTTTGTCGTGATCAGCGGTTCACTTGGATACATCTCTTTGACATTAGGATGATACAAAACATTTACACCAGCTTGACGAGCTAACTCAAAATCGCGCTCTAAATCTCTTGGATATCTATCTAAATCTTCGTTTGGACCGAATTGCAGCGGATTTACAAATATGGACATCACAATAAAGTCACATTCTTTTTTTGCTTTTTTAACTAAACTCAAATGCCCCTCATGCAGATATCCCATTGTTGGAACAAAGCCAATGATACTATTTCGGTGCATTCGTAAGGCATCATTTAATTCTTCTACTGTTTCAACTAGTTCCATCCACTCTTCCCCCGTATAAAGCTAATTTTACTTCTTCATTTAAATGGATAACGTGTTCTTCACTAGGAAATGTTTGGCCCTTTACTTCTTTTACATACTGATTCAACCCTGTTTGCATAGACTTACCCACAGAAGCAAACCGTTTTACAAATGACGGTGCCCAATCTCCTCCAATGCCTAAGAGATCATGTACCACTAACACTTGACCATCTGTATATCTCCCTGCCCCAATTCCGATAACTGGAATAGACAACATATGACTAATCTCTTCTGCAATTTCCTCAGGAACACACTCCAATACCAAAGCAAAAGCTCCTGCCGCTTCTACTGCTTTTGCATCTAATCTCAACTGTTTAATTGCAGGCTCTTCTCTTCCTTGTATGACATATCCACCTAGTTGATTTACCGATTGAGGAGTAAGCCCAAGATGTCCCATTACAGGTACACCTGCTTCCGTTAACACTTCAATCTTACCTATAACAGGCTGTCCTCCCTCCAGTTTCACACCATAAGCGAAACCTTCTTGCATCAGTTTACCAGCCGCTTTTAATACATCATCATTAGAAAGATGACCAGTAAGAAAAGGAAGATCTGTAATTACCATCGATTGTTTTGCTGCTCGTGTAACTGCTTTGGTATGATGCAACATATCTTCTAATGTTACTGGAATAGTAGAATCATAACCAAGCACTACCATTCCAAGAGAATCTCCAACTAAAAGTATCTCCGCCCCTGCTTCTTCCGCAATCTTTGCAGTTGGAAAATCATAAGCAGTTACCATAGCTATTTTTTCACCTTGTAACTTCTTCTTATCTAACGTTCTTCTTGTTACACCCATCCGAAAAACCCTCCTAAGGCAATATGCGAACCTATGGGAAATAAAAAAAGCTCTTCCCTTTAAGGCGAGAGCTGGCTGGTGCAAGTAGCCGATACATACGGAACCTGTGTAGTAAAAACAGATTAAACCAGTAATGCATGTTTTGTGTATCGCTCCATTATTGGATGCAATCACCTGCTCTATGCTTAGAGTAGCCAAAATAGCATAAAAAAACAATAGGAAATTATTATTTAATTGGTTGAAATTATCATTTTTATAAATAAAAGTAATACCATCTCCTTTAGAAAGATGATAACACTTCTAAAAATAGATCTATATCTTCTATCATTGTAATCTTGCGACCACGAGGAGAGAAATCCTCGTGGTCGTGTGGCGATCAGGAACAGACAGGACACACTTCCCCATTCACATCATCGATCTCACGCCTCAAGTCGACATGATACGCCAATCCAGTGAAACTAAGCCATGCATTGGCCTGCTTGGCAAAGATTTGATCTGGATAGTGCGGAGGTGCCGTCCTACGAGAGCTCACTCGATAACCAGAGATGGAAGTGAAAACCTCTCTCACACAGTACTGGTTTTCTTCGCGATCTTTACCGTAGATGTGAAATCGTTTCCTGTGGAAAAAACACCCTTCCTCACCAGAAATAGCACGTCGTGAGTAGACCTCAGTGAATCCAAGGAAGTATCGCAACGCTTCCGCCGGATTCTGGTAAGAACCTTTCTGCATCGGTTTTAAAGATGTGATCCTGTATTCGTGCTCAGGAGAGAAGATTTCCATAAGGCAGATCTTCTCTCCATTACTGTCTTCGCCACAAATGTGAAGTCGCTGTTTATGCTGCTTCATCAGAGTACCTCATCTTTCGATCAGCGGACTCTATCTTTTATATTATCAAAGAACTAATTTTATATTCAATTCAAATCATATATTCCCATTATATTGAAAAAGAGCACACTTTCGTTGTGTACTCGTTCATTTTATCTACTTATCAATATCAGCAGAATATATCTTAATTAATTCTTCTCCAGATCTCACTAGGAGGGACCCATCCGAACTCAAACTTTCTGCTACTCCCACTACTTCTTTTTGAGGGGTTCTAGCTGTTATTTTTTTCCCGATTAAGTTTGATAAAGACTCCCACTTATTACGGATCGGTTCAAATCCTTTTTCTAAATAAAGATGATAATAATACTCTAACTCTTTCATCACTTCTGCAATGAGACTTGCCCTCGAAAAAATATGATTTCCTTCAACAGCCAAAGAAGTCGCTACTTCTCTTAACTCGGATGGAAAATGTTCTGCTTGTTGATTTACATTTATTCCCATTCCCAGAACGACATAATCAATTTTATCTTGATCCCCACGCAACTCTGTTAAAATGCCACAAACCTTTTTCCCATGTAAAAGGAGATCATTTGGCCATTTAATTTGGATCGGTAGATTGGTTTGATTCATAATTGCCCTACTTACACCAACAGATGCCAATAGAGTAAGATGAGAAGCCTGTTGAATCGGAATAGATGGACGGAGAACAAGACTCATCCAAACACCTGTCTTTGGTGGAGAATACCAAACACGGCCAAGTCTTCCTTTACCTTCTTTCTGCTCATCAGCAATGACGAGTGAACCTTCCAGTGCCCCAGCTCTAGCCCACTGATGAGCTAAGATTTGCGTTGATTTTGCTACTGGTTCATATCTTATTTGTTGTCCGAAAGCCAAAGTTTGTAATTCATTTTGAATCTCTTCTGCTGCTACCCGATCTGGTCGATAGATTAACTGATAGCCTTTTCTTGGTTTAGCATCTATCTGATATCCTTCATTTCTTAATTCTTTAATGTGCTTCCAGATCGCAGCCCTGCTAACTCCAACTCGTTTACTAATCTCTTCTCCAGACAAGAATGTAGTACTATCTTTCAGCAGGACGGATAAGATTTTATGACGTAATTCCTGCCCCATATTTTCCGCCTTCCTTTTCTAAAACCTGTTTCTGATTTTGAATATAACCAAATGCTACTTGATGAAATAAATACTGTAAAGTCTCTCTTATCCAAGGACCAGGAGTTCGTTCTGTAACTCGTAATAAATCATTTCCGTTAATAGCTAATTCGGAAAATTGATGGACAGGCATTTCCATCCACCATTTTTCCAACGGCAGAGATGATTTTCTCTTTGAAATAATTTGCCATAATTTTTCTGCTAATTGTACCCTTTTAAAGTAATGCTTTAATAATAGAAGTTTTCCTTCTTCCACTTTTATATACGGGTTCCATGATGCAATCAGGTTAATTGTGTTGAATATTGCTTTTTTCTCTGAATTGGAGAATTTGAATTTCGGCAAAATATCGATTACGTTTGTTTCGCAAACCTGTCTGCAATCTTTATTCTCGCGAAAAACAAGATAAAAAAAGTAAACCCATTTTTCCAAATTGGATTCAAATCTATCGAGATTTTTCCATTCTATCTGCTGAATATCTGGCAATATCGATGTGTCACAAAATGGTGGCAATTCGCCCAACAAACCTGTTTCCAATAAAGGGATTAAACTTTTAGATGGGTGATTTGTTTTCCAGATTTTCGTAAACTCTGCTACAATTCTTTCTACTGCTAAGTGATTTGCAAAACGTCTGCCAGTTTTTATGGCTACTTTTGTTGATTCTTCAATTTGAAAAGAAAGTTGTGCTGCAAAACGACATGCCCTCATCATTCGAAGCGCATCTTCCTCAAACCTCTCTGTTGCTTTTCCAACTGTTCGAATTAATCCCGTTTTCAAATCTTTACGACCATTAACATAATCGATCACATTTCCATCTCGATCCATCGCCAGCGCATTGATGGTAAAATCCCTTCGCATCAAGTCATCCTTCAGATTAGAAACGAACTTCACATCCTCTGGCCTGCGGTGATCTTCGTATATTCCATCTACTCGAAAAGTGGTAACCTCTACAACTGTTTTATTTTGTATCACACTTACTGTACCGTGTTGTAACCCTGTAGGAATAGTCCGTGGGAATATTTTTTGTACTTCCCTTGGAAAGGCATTAGTTGTGACATCATAGTCTGCTGGTTCTCTATTAAGCAAAGTATCACGCACACATCCTCCCACCAAATATGCTTCATACCCAGCTTTTTCTAAGGCTTCTAATACTTTTTGGGCAGCTATAAACTGCTCACTCATTTATTCTACTCCTAACACACGCTTGTATAGTGCTTCATATTGATCTACGATCCGATCTGCACGAAACTCTTGGTCTACTCGATGAAGACCATTTTGCACAAATAGCTTATGTTTGGACTCATCCTGTAAAAGATGAATAGCTTGTTTTGCCATATCATCTACATCTCCTAGTTCAGAAAGAAATCCTGTTTCTCCATGCACTACTACTTCCGGAATTCCACCAATACGTGCTCCTACAGTAGGCACGCCACAAGCCATTGCTTCCAACGCAACCAATCCAAAGCTTTCTTTTGCAGATGGTAATAGAAGTAAATCTGCTATAGACATAAACTGTGAAACATCATCTTGTCTTCCAAGAAAATTCACTTTATCTGTTAAATCGAGTGATTGCACTAACTGATGAATAGCCGACCATTCAGGACCTTGCCCAACAAGTAATAATCTTGCCGGCATTGCTTTTTGGATTTGATCAAACACACGTATGACATCTTGAGGTCGCTTTACAGCCCGGAAATTAGAAATATGAATGATTAATTTTTCATCAGGGCAAACATAATTATCTCGCAAGTATTGAACGTTTCGAGGATGATATATTCGTTGATCCACAAAGTTATAAATTCGTTCTATCTTTTGTTCAGCAGAAAATAGGTCTCTTGTTTGTTGTTTTAAACTTTCGGAGACAGCTGTGACAGCATCACTTTGTTTCATGCCAAAACAGATAATGTTGTGTAGTGTTGGATCTTCCCCCAGTACCGTAATATCCGTTCCGTGCAAAGTAGTGACTATCTTTAATTTTTCTCCAACCATTTGTTTAGCTAAGAAAGCAGACACCGAATGCGGAACAGCATAATGCACATGCAACAGATCCAACTCATATAATTTGGCTACTTGAGCCATTCGACTAGCCAAAGTTAAATCATATGGGGGATATTTAAATAACGAATATCGGCTTACCTCCACCTCATGGTAAAAAATATTTTGTTGAAAGCCTCCTAATCGAAAAGGCATATCGTACGTAATAAAATGAATATCATGGCCACGTTCTGCTAATAATTTTCCAAGTTCTGTCGCAATAACACCAGAGCCACCGTGGGTGGGATAGCAAGTAAAACCAATTTTCATGACGGATTCCCCTTATAAAAGGTAACTTAATGAAATAGGGCGTGCACTGACCAAGGCTTCACCATACATCACGCCGATTTGTTGTCCCCATAACCGATCTCGTCCTTCGATCATTCCAAAAAAGTTTGGTGTATTTAAAGGTGTTTTAGCATTGTTTCCCTGTTGTCCAAATTGGCTTTTATATGCTTGAAAAGCTGCAATTTTTTGTTGGTACACAGAACCAATGTCTACAATGACATCCGCATCACCGAGGTCATTGATGAAATAGTGATACACTTTTGTCACACGATGTATTTCTTCATCCCCAGGAGTAATAATTTTTTTAATAGCCGCATCAAAGATAGCTTCTTTTACTAATTGATTACATGCTACATGATCAGGATGGCGATCTTTAAAATAAGGTGAAAAGATTATTTTAGGTTGAAGCTGGCGTATAATCTGAGTTATCTTTAAAATCTGTTCTTTTGACCCAGTGAGACCTCTATCAGGGAAACCTAAACAATACCTTGCTGTCAAGCCAAGTGCATGCGCCGCTTTTTCTGCTTCCATTTGGCGATTCTCCACTGTACCATTGGAAGACAGATCTGCATAAGTAAGATCGCAGATTGCAGTTTTAAATCCTGCCCTTGCATGTTTTGCTAGAATTCCACCTGCGCCCAATTCCACATCATCAGGATGTGCTCCAAATGCTAATATATCAATTTTATTCATAATACTACCCCTATACTTCTAAAATATTTTCTAAACCATATATCAGTTCATTTAATTTTAATACTCTCTCTACAGCTAATTGTACCCCGGGCATAAAAGACTCACGATTCAAAGAATCATGACGAATTGTCAATAACTGCCCTATTCCTCCAAATAATACTTCTTGGTGTGCAACCAATCCCGGTAAACGAACACTATGGATGCGAAATCCATGATACTCTGCTCCCCTCGCTCCTTGCCACATCTCCGTTTCGCTTGGATGACCTTGTTTTAATTGCTTTCGACTCTCCGTAATCAATTCAGCCGTTTTAAGTGCTGTCCCGGATGGTGCATCCAATTTACGATCATGATGAGATTCGATGATCTCTACATGAGGCAGATATTTTGCTGCTTGAGCAGCAAATTTCATCATGAGAATAGCACCTATGGCGAAGTTTGGCGCGATTATTCCACCCAACTTATTTTGTTTGAACTCTACCGTTAATGCATTAAGTTCATCCCCCGTAAGACCTGTAGTTCCTACTACAGGTCTTACCTGATAAGCACAACAAATTTGTAAATGTTTCATAATCGTTTCTGGGCTAGTAAAATCAACTACCACATCTACTTTAGTAGCTTCGATTCCTTCTTTTAAAGTCGCATAATACTTTGCATCTGAGGTTATTTCTTGTTCAGCGTATGTACGTGAAACAGCCCCAACTAACTGAAAATGTTCGGTTTGTTCAATCAGTTTAACAACCTCTTGACCCATTTTCCCTGAAGCGCCTGCCACGATGATGCGAATCGTCATGATGTATATCTCCTTCTATTTTCTCGTCCATCGATCTTTATCTCGAGTATTGTATTTTTGCATAACCTGTTCAAAAGAAGTCTCTAAATTAATTTCTAGTGAGTTGGCAAAACAGGAAATAATAAAAAGTAGATCTCCTAACTCTTGTTCAATCGTATTTTCATCTTCACTCGCTTTTTTTGGTTTTTCACCATATCGATGATTTACCTCTCGAGCGAGTTCTCCAACTTCTTCCGTCATTCTGGCTAACATGGACAATGGATGAAAATACCCTTCTTTGAACTGGCTTATATATAGGTCAACATCTTTTTGCATTTCATTTATTGTTTTCTGAGCCATACATTCTCCTCCTTACCCATCCATGTTAGACCACTAATTCCATCTCGGCAACCATATTGCGTGGAATTTTGGGGAATCTATAGTAAAGTAAATAGGTAACAGCATAAGGAAGGGGCGAAAACGTTGCAAAAATTTCTCATTCATCTACGTAATATATTAACCATTTTTGTTGGAGGTTTCATCTATTCTCTTGGAATCAATAGTTTTGCTCTTGCAAATAAGCTAGCAGAAGGTGGCTTTACAGGAATTGCTTTGATGCTTTACTATTTTTTTAAATGGTCTCCTGGTATAGTAGTATTCCTTTTGAACATTCCTTTGCTTATCGTTGGATACAAAGTTTTTGGCAAAAGAACATTTTGGTATACTGTCATAGGCATATCATCCGTATCGGTATGCTTGGAATTAACCAAAACTTGGCAAAAACCTACCGATGATCTCCTGCTTGCCGCTCTATTCACAGGTGTCTTAGTAGGTATAGGTGCTGGTATGATGTTCCGTGTTGGAGGTACTTCAGGTGGTGTTGATATAATTGCTCGTTTGATGGATCGATATTTTGGCTGGAACTTAGGTCGTACATTCTTGATGTTCGACTGTACGGTTATCCTCATATCTATATACTTAATTGGACTCGATAAAGCAATGTACACCTTAGTAGCCGTTTTTGTGGGCTCCAGGGTCATAGATTATGTGGTCGAAGGCGGGAAAACAGCAAAAGCTGCCTTTATTATATCCCATTCTCCTCAAACAGTAGCAGATCAAATTACAGAAAAAATGGATCGTGGTGTGACAATGTTAAAAGGAACTGGCGGTTACACCGGACATGAAAAAGAAGTACTATATGTAGTTGTATCCCTTAGGGAAATGCCGAAGCTAAAATCAATTGTACATAAAATCGATCCACAAGCGTTTATTGTTGTAAATGATGCCCGAGAAGTTCATGGTGAAGGTTTTTCCTTTGAGCGGACATCGATCTAAAAAGATAGGCTGAATTAGCCTATCTTTTTTAATATCAAGCAACAGTAGACTGCATTTTTTTTCGCCAAGAAACAAAAGTCAAAATCCCAATAATAATAACACTAATAATCGATAAGAAAGTAGAAACAGGTACTTTACCATCTGGATTTGTAACTGCTAATACATCTTGTTCAGAACCATAAAACAAAGGATACCAGAGCATACGGAGTTGATTTAATGCTGCCAATTGATGATCTTTATTTAAATCACGTTCTAAAAAAAGAAACAAAGAATCCACTTTCTGTACGGTAATAGGCGTTTTTGTTACAACTAATGCAGGTCGTAAAATCACATAATGATTATGCAAAATATTTCGTTCTTCTCTTATGTCTTTCCCTTGTTTAATATCCGAAATCATTTTATCAACTTGTCTTTTCAATATAGGATAATAAGATTTCCACATTGGTTGATAAGGATGACCTATTGCATCAAACGTCATTAATAATCGCTTTGCATAAAAGTTTAACTCACTTGGATTTGGTGTTATTCGATTTAATCTTCCTTCTAAATCGATGATAGAAGTTGATAAAGCTTGAATAGCTTGGACACTCAACTCTTTTTCTGCAAAATTCGAATGAGAAAAATGTTTTGCTAACTCCTCTAATTTTTGCCTTGCTTCTACATATCGACCAGCATCTACTTCTTTGGCAATTTGTGTAGCAGAGGACACCCACAACTGCATGTCGGATTCACTCCACATTTGCTTAGCCTGTACGAAATTTGGATAAAGAAACAAACTCATCATTACCATACAAAAAAAACGTACCAATAAGATCACCTTTTTCGGCCTTATTGATACAAATTTATGCTTCTATGTCTCGAAATTAGAAGTCATATTTGCTTTTCTTTTTTCTATAAAAATCGAAAACAGAAAAATAGTGGTGAAACTCAGTAATAATGTAAACCATCCGACTAAATGATCATAGACCTCTAATTCAGGAGTAAGCCAAGGATGTATATCTAAGCCATAGTCTAAAGCATCATTTAATAATGTCCAAATAGATGCAATCACTAACTGACGATACCCAAAACGAAAAATGGGAGCATAGAGTAATGCTTGTACAGCCATACCAAGGTGAGAAAACATCAACATATAATGTTCCCAAGTGAGAGAGGAAATAAAACCGTTTGAGTCTAAAGCTGCTCCCCATAAAATCATTACTACTGCCCAGATACCGTATTTGAATAACGTTATTGCTGCAAATGCCTCAAGTAGTTTGCTTTTCTTATTTAAAATATATAAGAATATAACCACAGTAAAAAATAAGCTAGCTGTAGGACTATCTGGAACAAAAATAAGTAGTTTCCAATCTGTCTGCTGCATTTGGTTTCCATACCAATAATATCCATAGATTGTACCTAAAAAATTAATAACAAAAAGCGTCCATAAAAACCAACGCTGCTGCCTCCAACTGAGAAATACCTGTAATGCATACATTTTATTCTCTCTCCTATTAGAAAGAAACCCCGGAAAATCCGGGGTTTTTGTCAAACATATTTTGTTACTTCTGTTTTTGTTTCATCAACCAATTTACTAATATCTGCTGTTGTTCAGGTGAGCCTTGGAACATTCCAGCTGGCATTACGCCACCTTTACCATCGTTGATATACTCGTTAATCTGTTCCGCAGTTCTACGATTACCTACTCCTAATAGAGGAGGTCCGTTTTTACCTTGGAGTTGGTCACCATGGCAGCGGATACATGCATTTTCTTGGTAAAGTTTATGTCCTTCCGAATCTGCATCTACAACCTGCTTATTTTTAGTAGGACTACCTACAGCAGATTCTAATTGTGTTTCATGCTCTGCTTCTGCTGCCCAAGTGAGAGCGCAAACAGAAACGATGCAAACAATCATCAAACCAATGGTGACTGGTCGTTTCGATGGACGACGCTCTTTACTTCGATCTAACCAAGGTGCAAGAATGAGCGATGTAAACAAAATTCCTGGTAGTACGAGTGTGCCAATTACTACAAATGGACCTGACGCCCATTTATATTTTAATAACTGATACATAAACAAGAAATACCAGTCTGGTACTGGTAAAAATCCAGTATTAGTTGGATCGGCAATATCACCAAGTGGCGGATCTTCAGCCATTACTAATGTCATAAAACCTACTAAAAATACAGCTGCTACCATCCACTCTTTCAGAAGAAAGTCGGGGAAAAATGCCTCCGATTTATGAGGAAACTCCGTATAGTCCGGGGGATACATCTTCTTCCGGTTAGCACGTACGCGAGAGTCTCCGACATAGTGGACTTGTTCTTTATGGTTTCCATCTTGATTATGTGCCAAGTGGATTCCCTCCTCCCGCGAAGTTTATAGTGGTCCGGAAATTCCTTGACGACGAATAAGTATAAAGTGTGCTCCAAGTAGCGCAAGAAGTGCTGCAGGGAAGAAAAATACATGTAGAGCGAAGAAACGAGCAATTGTCTGAGCACCTACAATGTCTCCACCTTGCAAAAATGTAGCAATGTAGGGTCCAAGATATGGAACTGATGCAGCAATCTGCACCCCTACTTTAGTTGCAAAATATGCTTTGTTATCCCATGGTAAAAGATAACCTGTAAAACCAAGCCCTAACATCACAAAGAAAATCAACATGCCTACTACCCAGTTAAATTCACGTGGGTGTTTGTATGAACCTGTAAAGAAAACTCGAAGTGTATGTAGGAATAACATCACTATGGCCACACTCGCTCCCCAGTGGTGCATACCTCTAACAATTGCGCCCATAGCTACTTCATTTTGTAAAAACTTAACACTCGCATGTGCATTAATAATATCAGGAACATAATACATTGCTAGAAACATTCCAGATAAAATCTGAATGACGACAACAAAAAAAGTCAGTCCGCCAAAACAATAAATAAACGCCGAAAAGTGATGGGCTGGGTTCACGTGTTCAGGAACCTCGTGATCTGCAACATCACGCCAGAGAGGCGTAATATCTAATCTCTCATCCACCCAGTCGTAAATGGCGCGTATCATAAGCATGTCACCTCCAATCAGAAGAACAATTATGTCTGCATTAATGGTCCAATCAAAAGTTTTCCATTAGCTTCTTTCGTTTCATATCGGTCAAGTGGCTTCGGTGGTGGCGTTCCAGGAACGTTTGTACCATCTTTGGTATAACGACCAAAGTGACAAGGACAGAAAAAAGTATTAGGATACTGTGGATTTGCTTCCCAAGACACCGTACATCCAAGGTGCTTACAAATAGGAGAAAGAGCAATAATTTTACCTTGATCCCGTAAAACCCATGCTGTCAATACCTCGTCAAAAGAATACCAGCCATCTTTTTTGTGTACTTTAAACTGAACTGATTTTGGTTTATCTGTTACTTCTGATAGTGGTAAATTCACATCTATAAAATTACCACCTTGTCCCTTTTTTAGAGCAGGGTCAACAGCAAAACGCACCATAGGAAACAGCATTCCCGCACCTAGGAAACCCGCCGTACTGCCTAATGTATACGTTAAAAACTGCCGACGGGAAATTTTCTTGCTCACAACATATCTGACCTCCCTCTATAACAACATCACCGTCCAACGGACTGGAACCTTACTTTATTAGGACACGTAAATACTTTACTAGGACATATCCATGATAGCGAAACGATAAAACAAAATCAAGGAATCCGACAGGATGTTTTCAAAAATGAAAAATGATATTTTTTCTTTCTTTAAACAGATTGCCAGATATGTAAAATTTCTTCATACAATCGTCCCAGTTCCACTTCTTTGTCGACATCTTTTTGAACTGATAGCAGATGAAAAGATGTATCCAATTTATTTTTGCCCCAAGTTTCTTCTAGTATTACCAAGAACCTATAATGAAATCCACTATGTACTCCCAATTCTTTATCAAAACTTGTAATAACAGTTTGCAATAGCTTTTCATCTTGACCTATCAAACTATAAGCTGGTAATAACAGCATTCTTCCTATTAATTTTTTTTCTAATTCCTCTGTTATATACTCGATCAAATTCGCTTCTTCCAAATGTAACTTTTTTTGTATCATTTGATACTGATATACAGGCAGACAAACCGTATCCAAAAAAGGAGCGATAGATGTCCAGTTTGCCTCATTTTGTTCTAGTAGTCTCATGCAGTATCCTCCGAAAAAACAAGCAAAGCTCAGCTATGCTGAGCTACTTGTCGTTTGCTTACTTGCTCTCATCAAGCAGTTTATTTAATTCTGTGCTTAATTCTAGAAACGCATTTTTATCTTGATTTTTTAGTGATTCATCTATTCTAGCGTACAATTGGTTTTTTTGGAACCGGCGTACCGCTTGGTCGAGAAGCATCTCCGCAAACAGACTAAGCAATTGGTCTTGCACCAAGTCTTGTCTTTCCATGGGATTACCCTCCAATACGGCGGCAAATTTAGGACATGTCGTCCTATCCTGAAAATACAACCCAATGTATATCTCTTCATCCGGGAAAAGCTGTAGATCATAAAATACAGATTCTACATCTGTACCAACACGCTTTTTTCGAGAAAACTGAAAAGGTGGCATGTCTGAACATCTCGTTGAAATAACGATTGATTTTGGCAGTTGAGAAACATGTTCTACAAAATGAACTCTCTCAAGTAATTCATCCTTAGACGATAAATAACTTAGCAACCATGCAACTTCCCTTTTTCGGAGTTCATGATGCCCTAAAAACCAATGAATAAACTCCTTTTTCTCTGAAACGCTTATGATGCTCAATACCCACCCTCCCAAATGATAGTCACCAGTAGTTATTTATTCGACAATTAACGATTCAATCCCTACCTTGAATAAAAGCTACATCGATGACTTTTTCTTGGAAAGCGGATACATCTGAAAAGATCTTTATACCTGTAGGAGTGAGTGTTAAAAACCGTTCGCCTGTACTTTCCTCTCCGATTTTCAGTACGCCTAAATGAGCGAGCATCTTGAGAAGTCGAGTAAACAGCGATTCTTCTGTTTCATAATAAAAGGGGCGAATCCAAGGGTGAACTACCTTCTTGATTGTCTCTACAGGAAACCAACCTAAGTGTGCAAGTGACCCTATCCATTTCAATATAATTGGCAAGTTAGGAATGGGACGTTTATACAATCGAATCCAAAACCGGTAAAGGGATAAAATCAAATCTGCCTCATCGGTATTGGATATATTCCCGAAATTTTGTTCTGCTAAACACAAATATCCGCTGGGAGCCTCAACTAAATATTTTTCATAAAAAGCGAAATCATACAACAGAGAAAAACGATCTGGATATAGGTGATAACTTCTTCCGAATCCGAATCGAGGACCCCTGCCATTTAAAATCTCTTCTGATACAGAAAAAGTATCCATCATCTGCCGCAATTGATTCCTGTAAATCCCTCCCCCATCTGTTGTACGAACAATGTGCTTTCCTAGAAATTCTAAAAACATTTTTAAGTCATGTATCATTTGTTGTTCTTCATCTCGATAGTACAATGGAGGTCGAATCATTACTTCTTCATAAAAGGGACTGAGGAAACAATCAATCATTTGCTTTCTTGTATCGCTAGGAACATAATAAAGATATTGTGTATGATGGGAGTAACCTTGAAATAACCAACCTCTTTTGACTGCCTGTACCACAAGTGAACGTGGTTCTCCTTCTCCCTGACAAAGCGCAGCCCTTCCTTTGGCGAGCAATTCTTCCATCGTAAAGGAGGGGGAGGTGTCAAATACAAGTAACTGCAAAAAACGATACTCTATGTCCGATAGTATACTTAATTGTTCTTGATAGCTTCCTTTTCTTCCTAACTTAGGTAATAAAGAGCGAATCAGATCATACTTAGAATGTGTAATTAACTCTTCACCATGATAAGTTCTGCTAATTTGCCTAAGTTGTTCCATACTGGTATACGTTAACCATTCTGCGATACGCATATTGATACTCCCTTCCGACCAAAGCTTCACAGCACCAGTTTGGCCGAAAAAGCGGAAAACTAGACAAAAAAAGAACCGCTTCTTCCGAAAACGGTTACATTTATATGTATTATGGAAAGGAATAGAGAGAAACCATACTGTAGGGAAAATTATAATGGGTATATTGGGAAAAATCAAGATATTATTTTTAAAATTGGCGATCTCTGCCCTAAATAGGGCGAAGATCAGTAAGGTCATAATTAGTATGTGATATGAACACAGCCAAATGTAATTGAACACCCTATTATCTTTTGGTAAAGCAATCAAAGAGTAATTTAGCAGCAATACTAACCGTTATATCTTGATGATCATATAACGGATTTACTTCAGCGATATCCATCGCATGTATATGTTTGTACAGACCATCTAATATTTCAAAGCACTGCACTGGTGTTAGACCACCAGGTTCATTTGCTCCTGAACCTGGAGCGAATGCAGGGTCTAATACATCAATGTCAAAGGTTAGATAAATGGCGTCTACACCTCTACAAGCATATAAAGCCTTAGCTATAACCTCCTGAGATGACATATGATGAACTTCTCTTGCCGTTATTTGTACAATTCCTTGATCTGCTAAATATTTAGCATACCAAGGGTAATTGTAACTTCTAACTCCAATTTGAACGATATTTTCAGGAGATATATTTGGCAGTTCAAGTGCCCGACGCATTTGGCTGCTTTGCGAGTATTTTCCTTGGATTGGAGAATCATCTACCAAATCAAGATGAGCATCAAACTGAATAATACCTACATTACCATTCGAATAATCATGCAAAGCTTTTATTCCAGGATAAGAAATAGAATGGTCTCCACCTAATATAAAAGGAAAAGCACCATCTCTTAATATTTGTTCCACTTTTTTTTCTGCATTTGCAAAGGTCGATTCGGTACTATATGCAACAATGTCAATATCCCCATAATCAATCATCTGCAAGTCTTTTAAATCAATTAATTTTCTGCTTTCCACATCATAAATTTGGTTATCGGTTATTCGATTATGTAGCCACTTTGCCGATTCTCGAATTGCTTTTGGTGCGTATCGGGCTCCTGGTCTCCCTAAAGAAGCACCTCCATCCCATGGAAAACCTAAAATCCCAAAGTTTTTCTGCAACATATTCTTGACCCTCCTATTATAGATACTTATGGATATTGAGCCTCTTTTCTAAGATAGTAATAAGTACAAAGGCAAGCACTACCATAACACTTGCAAGTGCAGTTACAACTGGATTAATATCTACAGATACAAATTGATATATTCGCAGAGGAAGAGTGATGGTGTCAGCTTGTGATAAAAATACCGTTACTGTATACTCATCTAACGAAACTAAAAAAGATAAGATTGCTCCTGAGAAAAGGGCAGGTGTTAACTGCGGCAGAACAACTGTTAAAAAAGTATACCAAGGTGTAGCACCATGTACGATTGCTGCTTCTTCTTGAATCGGATCAAATTGGCGCATTGAAGCGATTAAAATTCGTACCATATAAGGAGAAATAACAACAGAGTGTGCTAATATGATGGCCAAAGGAGTTCCCGCTATCCCTAATGGGACGAATATCAGTAAAAATCCAATACCTGTTGTAACCAATGGCACAATCAAAGGGCCTAGAAATAAAGTTTCGAATATATGCTTCCCTGGTAGTCTTCCTCGTACAATTCCAACTGCCGCACATAAGCCGATTAGGCTAGCAATTAAAGTGGCTACTATACCGATTAAGACACTCAGTCCAATAGAAGAAAGTATACGATCATCTTGGAAAAGCTGTGTGTAGTTATCCAAACGAAAATTATCTGGAGGAAATAAAAACATATTGGTCGGATTAAAAGAAACGAAGAGAATCATCAATAGAGGAGCTAAAATAAAAATAAGGATAAGACTTATATAAATAAAAGTAAAAGCCTTATTCATCTTAGTTAACATGTTGTCCCCTCCTCTCCAATGCACTCATCCCCATTAAAACGATCACAATGATGATCAGCAGTACAAAAGAAATAGCCGATCCTAATCCCATGTTTCCAACTGTTATTGTCGAATTGTAAGCAATATTGGACATAAGACTGTCTTTCGGCCCTCCCAGTACTGTTGGCACAAGAAAAGTGCTTGCTGCTAGTGAAAAAGATAAAGATGCACCAGCGTATACTCCTGGTAAAGAAAGTGGAAAGATCACTTTCCAAAAGGTGCGAAAAGCTGATGCGCCTAACATAATAGAAGCCTCAGAAAGTGTTGGATCTATTTTTTTTAGTGCTGTATATATATTCAGCACCACAAAAGGTAAGACAAAATGTACAATCCCAATTATTACAGCAGTTGGAGTAAACATTAGTTTCAGGTCAAATATATCTCCAAAGAAAAAATGAAATAGTTTTACTACAGGACCTTGTTCCCCAAGAACAATCATCCAACCAAATAATCGAACAGTTAAACTCATAAACATCGATGCAATAACGATCATCAGCCAAAATCCTTGTTGATTTGCAGGTCGTTTGGATATAAAGTTTGCTAAAGCATATCCAACTATAAGTGTAATGACAGTACTAATCATGGAGATCCAGAGTGTCTTTATTAACACTTGTGTATAAAGTGATGTAGCAAAAATCTCCTTGTAATTCGCTAAAGAAAATTGTCCATTTATCCATACACTTGTCATTACCACTTTTAGAACAGGATAAATAAACATTAGACACATATACAAAACAGCAATCCAACCTAGGATGGAATAGAATCTTAGCATTCGATTCATGATAAACTGTCTCCTTTATAGAAACAGATTGAATCTCTTAAAAATTGTACGTGTACGCGGTCTCCTTCTAAAGGCAGTGGAGTTAACATTTGTGTCAGTTTCACAGTCAATTCTTGTTGGATAGAGCCTAATATAAACAATCTAAGTTCCGTTTCATCACCTAAGTAACGACAATCGCGAATTTCTGCTTCCGTCCACAACTGATCAGTTGATGATTCACCTTGGAACTCTAAAATTCGAATAGAATTCAAACGCAATAACAAAAATCCTTGATCATTAGGCTTAACATTTCCCCCTAAATGTCCAATAGGAATCTTTACATCTCCAATTTGAGCAGTTTCCTCATTAACCAAAATCGCGTGATCCAGTCGGTTTGTGTATCCAAAAAAATCAGCAACAAATGCAGTAGCTGGATTTTTTAATATCTCTTCTGGAGAGGAGAATTGTTCGATCTTCCCTTTATTAAGTACTGCGATTTTATCTGACAAATATAGTGCTTCATTTTGATCATGGGTCACATAAATAGCCGTAAAGCCTAGTTCACGATGTAGATTGCGAATTTCCTTTAACATTTGTTCCTTTAAGCGAACATCTAGGTTTGAAAGAGGTTCATCAAACAATAACACTACTGGCTCTACCGATAGAGCACGCGCAAGACTCACTCTTTGTTGCTGACCTCCAGATAACTCTCGAGGTTTTCGTAAAGACAGATGTTGCAAATCAACGAGTTCCAAATATTTCAGTACTTTCTCTTTGATTTGCTTCTTTGGTAATTTCCGCGCTTTTAACCCATAAGCAACATTCTCTTCAACTGTCATATGCGGGAAGAGTGCATACTGTTGAAATACCATTCCCATATTTCGCTTATTAGGGGGAGTGAAACTAATGTCTTTCCCCCGAAGTATTACCTTACCTTTATCTGGAGTAATTAATCCCGCTACCATCCTCAAAAGAGTTGTCTTTCCTGATCCACTGGGACCTAATAAGGACAGAAATTCCCCTTCTTTTAACTCCAGATTGATATGATCAATAACCGTATTTTGTTGATATATTTTTGTAATGGAATCTAATGAAATAGAAGTACTTAACGAGATGTAACTTCCTGCCATTTTAGCAACCATTCCTCTCGTTTTGTAAAAATTTTGTTCCAATCAGGAGTAGTTAAAGCACTAATTTTATCTTTCCCATAAACAACATCTTTGGCCAAAGAATTGTCTAATTTAACAGTAGAATTCGTCGGACCATAGTAAAGCTCTTTTGCAAATCCCTGCTGAGCTTCTGGACTCATTGCGAAGTCAATCAGTTTTTTAGCCAATTCTTGCTTCGAACTACTTTTTAATACACTCATCCCACTTCGAATCAGGATGCCGCCTTCTTTTGGAAGAACAAAATCAATAGGAGTACCTGCTTTTTTCAAAGCTAATGCCCGACCATCAAACCATGAAGCCATCACTACTTGATTGGACTTAAATAAGGCTTCCGGAGCAGAAAAAGAGTTGTAATATTGGGCAATTGATGGGGTAATAGTACGATATGCACTCCATACAGGTTCCATATTCTCCATCGTTGCATTTGTTGCTTTTTGTGTCATTAGGATATCAGGAATCCATTGGCTCATCATGGCCACTTTGCCTTTCACATCTGATCTCCATAAATCATTCCACGAGGTAGGCTTTTTTGTTTTTTCTGGGTTGTAGGCAATCCCCCATGCTCCAAATACGTTCGTCAATCCAAATACCTTGTTTTCTTTACTATTTAAAAATGCTTGTGGATAAAGCTTGTCCCAATACGTAAAATCTTTTTTCTCTAAAGGAGATAGGAGACCTTTATTCGCAGCATCAATGATATCGAAATCATCTAGCTGTACAACATCAATGGAAGAACCTCCTCCCTGCGAAAGCTTAGCAATTCCTGTATAAGGAGCCAATTTCACCTTTACGCCGGGATTTTTCTCTTCAAATGGTTTTACCACATATTTGGTAAAAACTTCATCATACTTACCCCCGAAAGAAGTGACAACAATTTCTTGTGTATCAGAAGACCCGCAGGCTGTAAGCGTCAACATAATAGCCACCATAATTCCAAAAACCAAAGACCAGTGCTTCAGTTTCATTTTTTCTCGAATACGATGCATGCTTTTATCTCCTTTTTTATAAACAGTTTGTACAATTATTTTCTCTGAAGCCACTTTCTGATATGCGGAAAACCATTCTGATAGGTGGATAAAAAAACACTTCCTCTCTCCAGTGATCAAGAACCTAGTTAAAGTAACTAGATTCTTTTGAAATTATTGCTGTCTTATTTTTCTAACAAAAAATTTATATTCATTTCGTTAATAATATTATACAAAAAAGAGGTAGTCAATTCAAAAACCCTCGTAAATTTATCATCTTCTTTGTAGATTTATTATTTTTTTATAATTTATTAAATATTTTCACGATAAATACTTATATTGATTTTGAATATGAGTATGTGTTACAAAGAATAGGAGCAATACAATTTTATTCAAAGGGGTAACATAATGGTTCAATCCATTGATCGAGCGATGAAAATCATTCAACTCCTGATTTCTAATCCACATAAGCCTTCTTGGCAAATTTCTGAAATAGCTGACCATGCTGAACTTCCACTAAGCACTACTCATCGCCTGGTCAGCAGTTTGATTCGTTATGAATTAGTCACTCAACTTCCTGAAACAAAACAATATAAAATCGGGAACAAATGGATGGAAATAGGTCTAGGAATGTTGGAAAATCTAGATTTTCGTGTAGTTGCTCGGCCTTATATGGAGCAATTAGCACTCGAAGTAGAGGAAAGTATCTACTTGAATATCCCCAATCAAACCGACTCTATTATTATTGAACGAGTAGATAGTCCTCTAAAGGTAAGAATCATTGATAACTTAGGAGAACGCATCCCACTAAACGTCGGTGCAGCAAACAAAACCATTTTAGCCAACATGCCAAAAGATAGAGTAGTTGGAATTTTGAATCAATTGATCAAAGACTCTCTTACTCGTACAACATTTATTGATCAGCTGAACAAGATCCATGAATCAGGATATGCACTGAGCTATGGGGAAAAAACAGAAGGAACCGCATCTGTTGCAGCGCCGATCATCGGATATCATAATCAAATTATTGGTGCACTAAGTATTGGAATTTTGAGTTATACCATCACAGAAGAAAGACTATCTTACCTTATTTCACAAGTTCAAAAAACAGCAAGCGAGATATCTGTGCGGCTAGGGAAACAAAAATAATTTTTTTAGTCATATAACGGAAATTGTTTCCGATATTCGGAAAAGGAGAGAGAAAATGAGTAGATGGCAGACCAAAGAGCAGTTAATCGATCTTCTATGTGATTTAGTTGCAATTCCCAGTGTGACTGGAACCGAAGCAGAGATCGTATTTCCGAAATATGTACACCAACAATTGAACTCCTTATCTTATTTCCAGCAACATCCCGATCATCTACAGTTATATCCAACAGGTGATGGGCGGGAGTTTCTTGTCGCAATGGTTAAACCAAAACCAAATATCCAAAAAACCGTTATTCTCGTCAGTCATTTTGATGTAGTAGACGTTGATGATTATGGCCTTTGGAAAGAAAGCGCTTTCGACGCGAAACATCTCACCCAAATGTTTTATGAAGAGAAAGAGTCATTACCGGAAGATATTCAAAACGAAATGAATGCTAGTGAATTGCTTTTTGGTCGAGGCACAATGGATATGAAGTGTGGATTAGCCATTCATATGTCAATGATGGAACAAGCTATCGAAGGTGAATTCGATGGAAATCTTATTTTGTTAACAGTTCCAGATGAAGAAGTAAACTCAGTTGGCATGAGAGCTGCCGTCCCCGCTCTTTTGGAACTAGCTCAAACCTATCAATTAGATTATAAAGCAGTATTGAATTCAGAATCGATGTTCACCCGTTTCCCAGGAGACCAAAATAAATATATTTATACAGGAACAATAGGGAAAGTACTCCCAGGATTTTTGTGTTATGGAGATGAAACACACGTGGGAGAACCATTTTTAGGATTGAATGCCAATTTCATGGCATCTCAGCTCACCTGTGAATTAGAATTAAATACCGACTTCTGTGAAGTAGTAGAAGGAGAAGCATCTCCACCTCCAACTAATCTCATTCAGAAAGGGCTAAAAAAAGACTATTCCGTTAAAATCCCTCACCGGGCTGTTACTTTATTTAATCTTTTTGTCTTAGAGAAAAAAATGGATGAAATTGTCCATTCTTTATTAGAGAGCGCACAAAAAGTGGCAACAGACATTAAAAGAAACTATGAAAGACAAGCAAAAAGTTATGTGCAATATGAACCATATACGCCACAATCGGTTGAAATACGAACTCTTACTTATCAAGATTTGCTGCAATATGCGATCAACAATCATGGACTAGAGCAAGTCCAACAAATCGAAAAACGCGTAATGAACCAAAAAGTCCAAGAAAACGATGAGAGGGATTTAACAATTGAATTAGTAGACCAATTAGCTATTTTGTGCAAAGAACTAGCACCAATGATCGTACTTTTCTTTGCACCTCCCTATTACCCTGCCATTTGCTCACGTGATAATAGCTTAATAAAACAAGTTACATCTGAGATGATAACCTACGCAAGAGAAAAACATGATATCTCCTTGCAGAAAATTAATTATTTTGGTGGTATCTCGGACTTAAGTTATGTTGGTTTACAATATCCAATTACTTCTATACAACCCTTTGTTATCAATATGCCATTATGGGAAAAGGGATATTCCGTCCCACTTAAAGAATTAGAACAATTCAACGTTCCTGTCATTAATTTAGGTTCAGTCGGAAAAGATGCTCACCAACGAACAGAACGTCTTGATGTAACCTATACAGTAGAAATATTAACGGACCTACTTCCTACTTGTATTCGCAAGCTGTTAGCAGCCACGTAAATAAAACCCCCGAATTATAGGGGGTTTTTCTTGTATCATTATAGTTGTTTCAATAACTCATAAAAACCTGGGAAAGATACTTGAATCGCCTCAGCACCATCCACTACTACTGGTTCCTCGGCTGCAAGCCCAGAAATTGCCATTGCCATTCCAATACGATGATCTCCATGACTACTGCAAATAGCTCCATGAAGTGGAGTTTTTCCTTCAATGATCAAACCATCCTCGGTCTCCTCCACTTGAGCCCCTAGTTTCCGCAATTCATTTGCAGTAGTAGAAATTCGGTTAGTCTCTTTCACCTTTAATTCTGCTGCGTCTCGAATAATTGTTTTTCCTTTTGCTTGAGTTGCTACTACTGCAATAATTGGTATTTCATCAATTAACCGAGGAATAAGATCCCCGCCAATTTCAATACCTTTTAATTCCTCACAAGTTATGGTGATGGAACCGATTGGTTCACCAGAGGATTCTTGTTGTTCCTCCACTGTTACCTTTGCACCCATTGCTTTAAACACATCGATAATACCAGTACGTGTCGGATTTAATCCAACTTTCTCAATCGTTATCGTGCTTCCTGGTACCATTAAAGCAGCTGCAAGGAAAAAGGCAGCTGAAGATATATCTCCTGGTACGATAACCCTTGTAGCTGTAAGCCCTTGCCCACCTTCGATACTTGCACCATTATCGAAGCGATCTACTTTCACCCCAAAAGCACCTAACATTCTCTCGGTATGATCGCGGGAAGTCGCAGGTTCCAACACTGTTGTTTTTCCAGATGCTGATAAACCAGCTAACAAAATTGCTGATTTTACTTGAGCACTAGAAACAGGGCTTTCATATGTAATTCCTTGGAGTGATGTACCTTCAATCGTCAGAGGCGTAAACTTTCCATTATCTTTTCCACTAATTTTTGCCCCCATCATACGCAATGGTTTGGCAACTCGATCCATTGGTCGTTTTCCAATCGAGGCATCCCCTTCAAGTGTGCTCGTAAAAGAGGTACCAGCTAATATCCCCATCATGAGACGGATCGTTGTACCAGAGTTACCAACATCGAGTGTAGATATTGGTGCTTGTAAACCATCGATTGATTTTCCTATGACTCTTACACTAGTAGCAGAAATTTTCTCTACCTGTACTCCTAGCTTTTTAAAACAAGCAATGGTTGAGAGGCAGTCTGCTCCAGGAAGAAAACCTTCGACTGTAGTAATACCTTTTGCTAATGAACCGAACATGATAGCCCGATGTGAAATAGACTTATCACCAGGAACGGTAATCACCTTTCGAAACGGTTTGATTCGATTACTTGTTAAGGTTGACATGCTGAGCCTCCTTTTCATTTTCCGTATACGTGGCATACCCTGCTTCATCTAAAACCGGAAGTGCTCGTTCATAGTCATCCAAACGGCGAAAAGTCAACCGAAGAATACCGTGCACTTCTTCTCTATTTTCCATGATACTAATATTACTCAAATTTATTTGATGTGCTCCGAGTAATGTAGCTATTTTTCCAATCAATCCTGGTTCATCGGGAATATTAATATAACATTCATAGATCGGAGCAAGTAAACCACGTTTCTTTTCCGGAAGCCTTTGACGGAGGTCACGAGAGCGAGCAAAAATTTTTTCAATCCACTTTGCATCCTCTTTTTCGATCGCATGTTGAAAATCAGTCATTTGTTTAATCCAATCCTTTAACAGCATAGACATCTCTTTTCGATTGCTTAGAAGAATATCTCTCCACATGATGGGATGACTCGCGGCAATCCGTGTTAAATCGCGAAATCCACCTGCTGCTAAGCGATGAAACCAACCATTTTCATCATTATAATTTCCTACTTGAGCAACAAGTCCAGTTGCGATGACATGAGGCAAATGGCTGATAGCTCCAACGACTTTATCATGATATTCAGCGTCCATTATCACTAATTGAGCATGAGTTGCACGCTCGAGCAGATGACTCAATCGCTCTACATCTGTAAGTGATGTATCTGGTTCTGGAGTCAATACATAATAAGCATTTTCAAACAAAAGAGAATGTGCGGCTTGTACTCCGGATCGGTGCGACCCCGCCATTGGATGTCCACCGATAAAGGTGTAACCCTGTTCCTTAAGAATTTTGCCATATGTTGTGATCTCTGCTTTTGTACTGCCTACATCGCTAATAATTACCCCAGGTTTTAATTTCAAGTTTGCAAGCTGATTGATATAAATTCCGATCTGACCTACAGGCACAGCAATGAAAATATAATCTGCATTTATAACTGCATGAGAAAGTGTGGTAACTCCTTCATCGATAACTCCCAAGTTTAAAGCTTGTTGTACAATATCAATATGTGAATCAAAACCGATTACATGATGATTGGTTCTTTCTTTAAAAGACAAGGCGAGAGATCCTCCAATTAATCCGACGCCTAAGACAGCTACTTGCTTTCTCATTGTGACACCCTACTCTTTTTTTCCTGTAAAAAATTACTTAATCCAGAGAGAAATGCTTCATTTTCTTCCTTTTTTCCTATTGTAACTCGTAAATAAGTCGGAAAACCTAGTGCCCTTCCTGAACGAACAATAACTCCTTGCTTCAGCAAGTAAGAAAAGGCTTCATCTCCATCGATTCCAGTATCAATCAACAGAAAGTTGGCTTGAGATGGATAGTACGCAATCCCCCACTCGTCCAAACGTTCCATTATTTGCTTCATACCCATTCGATTTTGATTTCGACAATAAAGTACAAAAGTTTCATCCGAAACAGCAGCTAATGTAGCCGCTTGTGCTAGACGATTTAAATTAAATGGTTCACGAACTCGAGATAATTGCTGCACTATTTCTGGATGAGCAATTCCATATCCAGCACGAAAAGAAGCTAATCCATAAATCTTAGAAAAAGTACGTAGAACAATAATTCTTGGATTGTAATCTATCAGAGAAAGAGAATCTGGAAATGTATCGTCTGTTACATACTCTACATAAGCTTCATCCAAAACCACAAGGACATGTTCCGGTAACTGATCAAGGAAGTTGCTCAATGTCTCATGATCAACAAATGTTCCAGAAGGATTATTAGGATTGCAAACCCAAACCAATTTTGTATTTTCATTAACTGCTTCTAACATTGCATCTAAATCATGTTTCCCTTCTCGCAATGGAACCTCTACAGGAACTGCTCCTTCGATTTTCGTCGCTGTTTCATATCGGGGAAAAGTAGGAGTAGCCATCATAGATTCTGTACCTGGTTCTAAGTATGCACGTGCTATCATTTGGATGACTTCATCCGAGCCATTTCCAAATATTAATCTGCGCTCATCAACTTCTAATGACTCTGCTAATTTTTGACGTAATAAAGGAGCATCGTCCTCTGGGTATAAATGAAATTGATCTTTTATTTGAGTGAGAGATTCCCATACTTTAGGTGAACAACCAAATGGATTCTCATTCGATGCTAATTTGATAACTTGTCCTAATCCAAGCTCCCGTTTCACTGCTTCCAACGATTTACCTGGTTGATAAATTGGTAAGCCTTGGATAGATTTTTTGGCTGATATCATAATAATCCCCCAACATTTTTACTTTCTATCTTACAACAATTATCGGCTGAAAGCCCACAATTTAGACGATATTGCTCGAAAAACCCCAAAAAAAAAGGGTGGCAAATGGATACGCCTTCCACCGAATAAAACCTTTAGAGGTAGGAAAAGAACTAGAACGCTGGTAAAAGGCGTTCGCCCATGTTCGTACACTTCTAACTGCATGGGACGGGGGTGATGGCACACCCCTTAACTTAAGCGTTATTCAAAACGGAAACGGATTTCGGACGCTAACGACTCAAGAATCCCACTGGCTTTAGCCTTGTGGAGTTTCAATAGCTCAATAGCCCCTTGATAAATATGCGGATCTGATCAAGTGATTTTTGTTTCTCTTCTTCCTTGCAAAGCCCTTGCTCCAACTCCATCACTTGTTTTACTAGTGCACTGCCAACGATGACGCCATCTGCTTTTTTCTGTAATTCTTGTACTTGAGATGCCTTGGAAACACCAAATCCAACCGCTGTTGGTACAGGGCTGTTCGATCGAACTTGCTGTAGAAATGAATCTAGATTTGAAGCAAATGACTGTCTAACTCCTGTTGTACCTAATGAGGATACGCAATATACAAATCCTTTTGCTGTAGCAGCAATCTTTGCTACCCGTTCTTCAGAAGTAGGTGCTACTAATGGTACTAGATCAATATTCAGTTGTTCCAATTGATTACGAAGTTCACCACTTTCTTCATAAGGCAAATCCGGGACAATAAATCCCGCAAAACCTGCTTTAGCTGCATCGCGAGCTACTTGATCCAATCCATAAGAAAGCAACGGGTTGTAATAAGAAAATAAGACTAGCGGAATATGATTTCCTTGCTCACGTACAGTTTGGGCAATCGAAAAAACATCTGCTAAAGTGACACCATTAGCCAAAGCCTTTTCGGCAGCTTGTTGGATGACAGGCCCATCTGCTACAGGGTCAGAAAATGGAACACCTAACTCAATAGCTGTAACACCTTCTTCGGAGAGAAGATGAATAAGATCAATAGTCGCTTGCTTTGATGGATATCCTGCGACTAAATAAGGAATTAAATTCGTTTTATTAGACTGAAAAGACTTTGCTAATGTAGTCACTCGGATACCCCCTGAAAATATTCTCGGATTGTGTCCATATCTTTATCTCCACGACCAGAAAGGCATACCAGTATTTTCTCTGCTGCGCTACCGTTTGAAGCTAAACGGATGGCTTCTGAAAGGGCATGTGCTGATTCAATAGCTGGAATAATTCCTTCTAATTCACATAGTTGCTTCACTGCTACCATCGCTTCTTCGTCCGTAACTGCGGTATACCGCACTCGTCCAATTTCTTTTAGATGAGCATGTTCGGGTCCCACACCTGGGTAATCCAGACCTGCTGAAATCGAGTGCGCAGGAATAATCTGACCATGCTCATCATGAAGAATATAACTATAAGATCCATGCAATACCCCAGGTCTTCCTAAACTAAGACTCGCAGCGTGTTCTTTCGTATCCAACCCTTTTCCTGCTGCTTCTACCCCATGAATTTTTACAGCTTGATCATCGATAAATGCAGTAAACATCCCTATTGCATTGCTTCCACCGCCGACACAAGCGACTACATCTGTTGGCAGACTACCTGTTCGTTCTAACATTTGCGCACGTGCTTCATCACCGATGACACGTTGAAAATATTTAACCATTTGCGGATAGGGATGTGGTCCAACAGCAGATCCAATAAGATAAAAGGAGTCTTCCACAGCAGCAACCCATGCACGCATCGCTTCGTTTGTTGCATCTTTTAGTGTTCGAGAGCCAGATGTAACAGGAATAACCTCTGCTCCTAGTAATTCCATTCGAAAGACATTTGGTGCTTGTCGACGTACATCTTCTTCCCCCATATAAACTTTGCACTCCATACCAAGTAAAGCTGCAATCGTGGCAGAAGCGACACCATGCTGACCTGCGCCAGTCTCTGCAATCAATTTTCTTTTGCCCATTCGTTTTGCTAATAGAGCTTGACCAATCGTATTGTTAATTTTGTGTGCTCCAGTATGATTTAAATCTTCTCTTTTTAGATAAATCTCTGCTCCTCCAGCATACTCAGTCAATCTCTTTGCAAACGTAAGCGGTGTAGGTCTTCCTGAATAATTCACTAAAAGATCACGCATCTCTAGCTCAAAAGTTGGGTCATCTAAAATTGCTTCAAATCCTTTTTCCAGTTCTAGTACAGCATTCATCAACGTTTCTGGTACAAATCTACCACCAAAAGAACCAAATCTACCATTCGACTTTGTCATGCTTTTTCATCCTCTCTACTAAACTGATCATCTTCTGATTATCTTTTCTTCCATTACTTTCTATTCCTGAAGAGAGGTCCACTCCATCTAATTCATAACTACTGCACAGGCTATCAATATTGGATTCATTCAAGCCACCTGCGATCCACAAAGGAAGATGAAGAGATTCTGTTATCTGTTTTGCCTGAGGGATATAGCTCCAATCGATTGGCTCACCCATCCCACCAGCAGCATGATCCAATAAAACGATATCTATTACATCTTTATAAGATGGTACCTCTTGTAACTGAGTTTCCGAAAATACTTTGATAATGGGGATCTGCCAACTTTCCTTTATTTGTTTGCAAAACGCTGGCGATTCATGTCCATGTAGTTGTACCATGGATAAACCTAGAGATACAGCATTACCTACTTCCTCCAGGCTAGGATTTTGAAAAACGCCAACCCGCCAAATAGAATCAGGAATAATAGGTAATAGGGATGCCAATTGCTCCAATGAAACTGTCCGCTTACGGTTCGGAACAAGAATAAAACCAATTGCTTGTATAGGTAAAGTAGAAGCGAACTTCACTTCTTCTATCGCTTTAAATCCACAAAATTTCATTGCGATTTGGTTAATTGTTGTTCACCTACCCTCTTTAATTCGGCGACTGCTTTCGCTGGTTCCGGATGACGCATGAGAAATTCACCCACTAACACACCATTGATGCTTGCATCTGCCATTACTTTCGCATCTTCTAAAGTGAGTATCCCACTTTCACCAATTACAGGAACAGGAGAGGTTATCATGGGCCTTAACTTGGCTGTAGTTTCTAAATCTACTGCTAAAGTGTGGAGGTTACGATTGTTTATTCCAATAACATCAGCATTTACCTGTAAAGCTGCTTCCACCTCGGATTCTTCATGAACCTCAACCAAAACTTCCATCCCCAATTGGTGAGCTAAGTTGGAAAGTTGTGTACATCTTTCCTGATCCAGAAAAGCAACAATAAGCAAAATTACATCAGCACCTAGAAATTTGCTTTCTAATACTTGTAGAGGATGTAAAATGAAATCTTTTCGCAAAACTGGGATAGACACTGCTTTTTTGACCTTTATGAGAGACTCAGGACTTCCATGAAAGTATTCTGTCTCCGTCAAAACCGATATGACATTTGCCCCGCCTTTTTCATAATTTAAACCTTGTTCAACCGGATTTACATTACTTGCAATAACACCTTTTGATGGGGAAGCCGGCTTTACTTCCGCTATCACAGCAAACGGTGATGATTCAACAGCAGCACGAAATGTACGACCTTTTGGCATAGAAGTAGCAGAATCCCAGTAAGAAACATTGTTGTACTTTTGTTCTAAAAGGGCAATTTCTTTTTCCTTAATAGCCTTCATTTTTTCAAGAAACATTTGCTTTCACCTCTTGGGAACTTTTCGCTACTTGTTCTAATTTTTGCAGTGCCAAACCAGTATCAATAACCTCTGAAGCCAGTTGAACTCCCGTTTGCAAGCTGTCTGTTTTTCCAGCAACATAGAGAACAGCTGCGGCATTTATTTCCACAATAGAACGTTTTGCACTTTTCTTCCCTTGTAAAATATCTCGAATAATAGCTGCATTTTCTTTTGGTGATCCACCTTCTAAATCTTCGATCGTGCAAGGGGATAATCCAAAATCTTGAGGAGAGATAGTGTAAGTATTGACCTGTCCAGCCTTTAGTTCGCTTACTTGTGTTGGTGAAGTGAGGGAGATTTCATCCAATCCATCTAGTCCAGAAACAATAAGTGCATGATTGCTACCTAGAGCCTGTAATACTTTTGCCATCTTCTCTGTGTACTTAGGTGAGAATACCCCTATCAATTGACGTTTTACACCTGCAGGGCTAGCCAATGGACCTAGTAAATTAAAACAAGTACGAAATCCTAAAGCTTTACGTGTTGGATTGACATATTTCATCGCAGGATGATACTGAGGGGCGAACAAAAAACAAACTCCTGTATCATGCAGCTGTTTGCTAGATTCATCTGGAGTTAAATCCAGGGTTATACCAAGTTCCTCTAATACATCCACACTCCCGCTTTTGCTAGATATAGCCCGATTTCCATGTTTGGCAACGGATACCCCCGCTGCTGCGGCAACAAAAGTCGTAGCAGTAGAGATATTAAATGTTTTCCCTCCATCTCCACCTGTTCCACACGTATCCACACTGTCCACTACTACATGAGGCAGAGGAGTTGCATGTGCTCTCATCCCCTCTACTAATCCAATCAATTCTTCCACTGTTTCTCCCTTAATACGCAGTGCCGTGAGTAGGGACGCAATCTGTACATCATTGAGTGAACCACTCATCATCTGTTCCATTAAATAAAAGGTGTCTTTTTGCGTCAGGTCTTTCCCCTCTAGTAATTGATTGAGTAAAGTTAAAAACATCTGTTTACTCCTCCCCTTCCCCTAATTCTTTTTCTGAGGTGATTTGGCTAATTGGATCGCAAGTAACATCGCACTTGCTTTATGACGTGTTTCTTCATATTCCTTATTCGGATCAGAATCATAGACAATCCCTGCGCCTGCTTGCACAAATGCCTTATTATCTCGAAAATAGATCGTTCGAATAGCAATACATGTATCTATGTTCCCAGCAAAATCAAAATAACCTACTGCTCCCGCATAAATCCCACGTGCTTCAGGCTCTAATTCTGCTATGATTTCCATCGCTCTAATTTTCGGTGAACCAGACACAGTTCCTGCTGGAAAACATGCTCGAAATGCATCCAATGGTGTATGTTCTTTTGATAATTCTCCCGTTACTTGCGAGACCAAATGCATGACATGGGAATATCGCTCAACGTTTTTAAATGCTGTTACTTGAACAGTCCCATAGGTAGATACACGACCAACATCGTTTCTTCCTAAATCCACCAACATGAGATGCTCGGCATTTTCTTTTGGATCTGCAAGCAATTCCTTTGCTAACTCCTCATCCTCTACAGCGTCTTGACTTCTCGGCCTAGAACCTGCTATCGGCCTTGTCTCAACTAAGCGATCTTGAACCCGAACCAGAATTTCCGGAGATGTACCAACAATCTGCTCTTCACCCATTTGTAAATAATACATATAAGGAGAAGGATTTAAATATCGTAAAATGCGATAAACCATCATGGGATCCGCAGTGCCCTCAACGGTATACTTTTGAGAAGGAACCACTTGAAAAATATCACCTGCACGGATATAATCCTTCGCATTTTCCACTGCCCTGCAAAAAGTATCACGTGTAAAATTAGAGGTAATATGGCTGAAATCCACTTCTTCACGAACTAAATTGGGCAATGGCTCAATGAGGGGATGTGTCTTTTGCAGACGATCCTTCCATTTATCCAATTGATCAACTACTTTATCGTAATCCATCACTTTCCCATTTTTTGCTTTCACATGCATAACCAAGTATAAGACTTGTTCTAGGTGATCAAATACGATCAGACGATCGTAAAAAGCAAGATGTGTATCATATGCTTTCGTCTTACCTGCCGAATTGACAAGTAAAGCGTTTGGTTCGAATGCTTGAACCAATTCATAACTAAAGTATCCTACAGCTCCCCCAAGAAAAGGTGGAAAACCATCATATTTAGGAGAAGTACTTTCATCCATTAAATCTTGTAGAAAAGGCAATGAATCATCTGCTGGGAAAACTTTAATTTTATCGGCAGCAGTGACGGTAAGCATACCTTCTTTACCAGTTAATATACGATAAGGCTGAGATCCCATAAAGGAATAACGAGAAAATTTTTGATTTCCTTCTACACTTTCCAATAAAAAAGAGTACTCATCTTTATCTAACGCATGGAATAACTGAATTGGTGTTACAGTATCTATTTGGATTTTTTTACAAATGGGAATATGGGAATATTGTTTGGCTAAAGCCTCTACTTCTATTTTGGTTGGATAGATCAATTGACTTTTTCCCTCCTAATGAGGTAGGAGAGAGAAGGATATAGAGGGATAATAAATATAAAAAACCAAAGCACCGGATGCTTTGGCTGTGGTTTGTCATCTGTAAACTCAGCTCTACTCCGCTAACTATATCCTTATCTCTACTCTACTCATCTACTCATTCTCAATCTCGCTAAAATAACTACTAATTCATACTCTATATGAGGACAATCTTCCCTGTCAATGATAACTTTATGATTCCAAATCTGGTCGTAACTTTACCGCTTCATTCAAATAAACATGTCGAATCTTATTTGCTGATTTATCGGTATTTACGAGGAGCATCATACGAATGCAAAGGGCTAATCCATTTGGGACATCTACTTCACTAGCCCCCATCAAAGGTACCAATTCCCAACCTTTCAGAGCACGTATGGCGGCAGCAGGAAAAGCAGCATTTAAGTCAGGCGTACTTGTTATCAAAATACTGGCAACATCATCTGCTTGTAAATCATTACGTTCGATAAGAGCTAAAGATAGCTCTTTTGTCGCTGCTAATATTTCCTCTTTTGTGTTTGTTGAAACTGTCGTAGCCCCACGAATCCCTCGAACCACTTAAGTACTCACCTCTTTAAGCTTTTTTAATACTTTTCTGATCTTTGCTTCTGGAATCTCATTTACTACTTCCACGTGTCCCAGTCCTCTACTCAATACAAAGGTGTAGTTCCCCTGTTTGGCCTTCTTATCTCGCTTCATTATTTGCAGCAAAGTTTCATCTGACCAAGACTCTTCTATTCGAATCGGCAAAGAAAAACTTTGCAGCAAAGACTCCGTATCTTGGATTAATTGAGCAGGAGCATCCAACATCTCTACACTTAGCATAGCTGCCCCCACCATACCAATCGATATCGCTTCTCCATGGGTATAATGGGTGTAATTCGAAATAGACTCTAGGGCATGGCCGATAGTATGACCATAATTTAAAATAGCACGCTTTCCTTTTTCCGTTTCATCCTCGGAAACCACATTAATTTTCACTTTACAACCACGGTAGATCGCTTCTTCCAAGATAGGAAGAGTTCTCGCTATTAATGCCTGATTATTTTCCACTAACCAAGAAACAAATGCTTTGTCCCAAATCAATGCATGTTTCACTACCTCAGCAAATCCAGAAGTAAGTTCTCTAACAGGCAAAGAAGATAAAAGACTGACATCAAATAAAACAAACAACGGCTGGTGGAAAGCACCCATATAATTTTTGCCCAATCTATGATTGATACCAACTTTCCCACCAATACTGCTATCATGAGCTAATAAAGTTGTTGGCAGTTGAATAAATGAGATGCCTCTCATGAAACTAGCAGCAAAAAAACCAGCTAGGTCTCCTACTACCCCTCCCCCGAGTGCTAGTACTACACTCGATCGATCTAAACCAGCTTTAATCCCTTCTTCATAAAGCTGATCAAGGGTCTCCAAAGATTTACTGCTCTCTCCAGCTGGAATGACCGCGAGTGTAACATCATATCCAGTCGAACGAAGCGATTCTAATAATGGCTTGGCATATAAGGCAGAGACACAGCTATCTGTTACCAGAAACAGCTTTTGAGTTGTTTCGATCTTATGTTGAATAAGTAACGATGGTAATTTAGTTAATAACTCAACTCCGACATAAACCGAATAAGTTCGAGTTTTCGTTTGAACTTGTAGTTCTCTCATTACTTAAAACCTCTTCGTTTTTTCTCTGTATTGAGTAACTTGTTCGATCAATTCGTCAATCGTATCAGCTGGAAACTTCTCCAGTAATGCTTGTGCTACTTCCCACGCTACTACATTTTCAGCTACTACGCTTGCAGCTGGCACCGCACAACTATCGGAACGTTCTATGCTTGCAGCAAAAGGTTCTTTGGTGTCTATATCCACACTCATCAATGGTTTGTACAATGTGGGAATTGGTTTCATCACTCCGCGAATAACAAGCGGTTGTCCTGTTGTCATCCCACCTTCAAAGCCACCTAAACGATTAGTTGCTCGACCGAACCCTTGTTTTTCGGACCAAGTAATTTCGTCATGTACCAGAGAACCGGGACGTTTGGCTGCTTCAAAACCGATTCCGAACTCTACACCTTTAAAAGCATTGATGCTGACTATCGCTCCAGCAATTCGCGAGTCTAACTTGCGATCCCAATGCACATAGCTTCCAAGTCCAATAGGAACGCCTTCGACAATTACCTCAACAATACCACCTAAAGAATCTCCTTCTTTCTTTGCTCGATCAATCAAATCTTTCATTGGCTGCTCTGCATTTGGATCAACACAGCGAACCGAAGATTGCTCTGAACGGGTTATTAATTCATCTAAACTGAGATCTATTCTCTCTGCTTCAACTTCTCCAATCCGAACCACATGACCACCAATACGAATTCCACATAGCTCTAAAATCTGCTTCGCTACTGCACCAACTGCTACCCGTGATGCTGTCTCTCTTGCACTCGAACGTTCCAAAACATCACGCATATCATGATGATTGTATTTGATTGCTCCATTTAAGTCTGCATGACCTGGACGTGGACGGGAAATCCGACGTTTACCGGCCTCCTCAGGATCAGCTAGTGGATTCATGATTTTTTGCCAATGAGTCCAGTCTTTGTTTTCAATTACTAGGGTAACTGGAGCTCCAGTTGTTTTGCCAAAACGAACACCAGCTAGGATTTGAGCTTGATCTGTCTCAATTTGCATCCTTCGACCACGACCGTGTCCTAACTGCCTTCTATGTAATTCATTGTCCAATTTTTCTTTGGAAAATGGTAATTGACTTGGTAAGCCTTCAATAATAATTGTCAATTGGGGTCCATGTGACTCTCCCGCTGTTAAATACCTCATCCTATACTCTCCTCATCTATACATATAAAAAATCGTTACCTGTAAGTGTAACAAATAAACTGCTGTTTGGGCTAGAGCTGAAACAAAAAAGAGTTTCCTAACTTTTTAGTACAGAGGAAATCAATATTAATAAGAGGATTGGCGGCTTTTAATGCTCTTTCTTCTTATTCTTTCCCTTCTAAATCATTTTTTCTTTCTGTTTTTCCTCCCAATAATGTACTCATCATAGACATTACTATGAATGTAATGGATTGATATTACATCTCATGATAAGTGCAAAAAGCTTTTCCTCATTTGTATATGTATCCAAAAATGAATAATTTGTATTAAAATAGGATTTCATAAATAATTTTTTGAATAATGGTAATAAGAAAGGAATGAAATGATGAAAAAACACTGGAAATCTTATCTTATTTGGACTTTCATTTCTATACTCGGTGCAGGATGTTTTGCAGTCCTTGCCTTAAATCGAGGAGAAACCGTCAATTCCATCTGGCTTTTAACTGCTGCTGTATGTACATATGCAATCGCTTATCGATTTTATAGTCTGTATATAGCCAAAAGAGTACTACATCTTGATGATCAACGGAAAACACCTGCTGAAGTCTATAATGATGGAAAAGACTTTGTGCCTACTAATAAATGGGTTTTATTTGGTCACCATTTTGCTGCAATTGCCGGTGCAGGTCCTTTAGTTGGTCCAATCCTTGCCTCACAAATGGGGTATTTACCCGGAACACTCTGGATTATTATTGGAGTAGTGATTGGTGGAGCAGTCCAAGATTTTATTATCTTATTTGGCTCCATACGGAGAAACGGAAAATCGCTTGGTGATATCGCTCGTGAAGAAATAGGTCCTGTTGCGGGATTTACTTCTCTTATTGCAATTATTGGAATTATGACCATTTTACTTGCAGTTTTAGGATTAGTTGTAGTCAAGGCGCTCGCAGAAAGTCCTTGGGGAATGTTTACGATTGTATCGACTATTCCAATTGCTTTATTCATGGGAATCTATATGCGTTATCTTCGTCCCGGAAAAATACTCGAGTCATCTCTAATCGGATTTTTTCTTCTCTGTATCTGCCTTTGGAGCGGTTCATTCATTGCAAATCATCCAGCATTAGGTCCCTTGTTCACTTTTGAAGGAACATCCATCGCTTGGATGTTGATTTTATATGGATTTATTGCTTCCGTCATTCCTGTATGGCTACTCCTTGCTCCTCGCGATTATTTGAGTACTTTTCTTAAGATCGGTACTATTTTAGGATTAGCAATCGGGATTTTACTGGTAATGCCGGAACTGCAAATGCCTGCTCTAACCAAATTCATCAATGGGACAGGCCCAGTATTTTCAGGAAATCTATTTCCTTTTGTTTTTATTACTATCGCCTGCGGATCTATTTCTGGTTTCCATGCACTCGTATCTTCTGGAACAACCCCAAAAATGATCATGCGTGAGTCGCAAGCACGATTGATCGGTTATGGTGGTATGATTACAGAATCCTTCGTTGCCATCATGGCGCTGATCGCTGCCTGCATTATTACGCCCGGAACATACTTTGCCATCAACAGTCCTGCTGCCATAATTGGTACAGATGTGAACAGTGCAGCGAAAGTTGTGTCTGAGTTAGGCTTTTCCATAACTCCTCATGATCTATCGAATCTAGCAAATCAAATTGGTGAGAAATCCATTTTATCACGGACAGGTGGAGCACCAACTCTTGCAATTGGAATGGCTACTATATTTTCATCTGTCATAGGTGGAAAAACGTGGATGTCTTTATGGTATCACTTTGCCATCCTATTTGAAGCAGTCTTTATTTTAACAACAATCGATGCTGGAACAAGGGTGGGTCGATTTGTATTGCAAGGTTTACTTGGCAGAATATCTCCAAAACTAGGGAAAACAGATTGGTACCCTGCCAATATTTTAACAAGTGCAATTATAGTTGGAATGTGGGGCTATTTTCTCTATCAAGGGGTAGTAGACCCACTTGGGGGAATTAACACGCTATGGCCTTTGTTTGGAATTGCCAACCAAATGTTAGCGGTTATCGCTTTAGCTGTAGGAACAACGATATTGATCAAAATGGGAAAAGCCATTTATGCTTGGATTACTACTGTGCCTCTCATTTGGTTAACTATCATCACCATGACTGCAGGTTGGCAAAAAATATTTGATCCAAGCCCAGCAATTGGCTTTTTGGCAGCAGCCGACAAATATCAGACTGCCGTGTACAGCGGTAAACTTCTAGGCCTTGCCAAAAATATGGATCAAATGAAACAAATTGTTTTCAACAACAGAATTGATGCAGTGTTAACAGGCATCTTTATTCTCTTTATCTTGATTATTCTGTTTGATTCTCTACGTGTATGGTACATCGTACTAATCAAGCGAGAGTCCCTTCAGCTCCACGAATCAAAGTATATAAAAAATGAGGTGTAACCATGAAATGGCTGAAAGTAATTGCAAATTACCTAAATGAAATAGCGGGTGTACCGAATTATAAACGCTATCTGGTTCATTTTCAAAAACACCATCCTGATGGAACACCTCTTCCTGAAAAGAAATTTTACCAAAAAGCAATAGATGAAAAATATGGGAATGGTAGTATCCGGCGTTGTTGCTAGTCTATATCAATTCACTCAGAAAGGAAGGCATGAGATGAAAGGCTTTAATCACCTTACCTTACGTATTAGCGATCTTCAAAAAAGTCTTCCTTTTTATTGCGATGTACTCGGAATGACATTGATCCATCTAGCTCGTACCGATGCTTACCTTGAATGGGGAACGGCTTGGATATGTCTATTGGAAAAGAGAGATCAAAAATCCCCTAATGAAGGCTGGGGAATGGATCATGTCGCATTTACCGTAGAGGAACCTGATTTTCATCGATTAGTAGATCATATTAAAAATAAAGGAATCCCTATTATAAGAGAACCTATAAATCGCGGAGGTGGACTATCCTTTCAATTCCAAGATCCAGATGGTATTGTATTAGAAATTTTTACTGGCTCACTAAAAGAGCGAATGAAAAATTGGCAATAACAGTACTTTTCCCTTTTCCGTATGGATAATTCACATAATTAACTATATAGTGAATAAATGGAAAGGGGTGTTACTATTAAATTTTTACTTTCTTTATCTTTATTATTGACAACTTGGCTAACTTTGTCTTCGAACGACTCCTATGCAACTCAAGAAGAACCTATCTACTATCAAATTGAAATAAACAAAGAGACGAACAAACTTTATTTGTACGCTGATGGAAAAGTAAAAAAAACGTATCCCATTGCAACAGGACGATCAAATGATTTAACCCCAGAGGGAACTTTTCCTTTGGTAGTGAAAATAGTTGATCCTAAATGGAAGGATACTCCAGGCGGTGATCCAAAAAATCCCTTAGGACCAAGATGGCATGGCCTAGAAGTAAATGGAGATCGCGGCCGCACCTATGGTATTCATGGAACTAACGATCCAGATTCCATCGGTAAACATGCATCGAGTGGATGTGTTCGTATGCATAATGAGGATGTCAAAGAACTCTATCAAATTGTGAACGAAGGCACTGCTGTATGGATACATAGCGGAAAAAGTGATAATCATTGGCGAGGCGATGCATCGGTGGGGTTACAAAAAGAAACAGGAACGGTGACCATACCTCGAACCAAAGTGATGCTATGGACAGGTCCTAATATTGGTTCGTTTATCACTACGACAAAAAACAAATCTACTACACTTGAAAAAACAGGAATATCCGGAGATTGGATGCAGGTAAAACTAGGGAATAACAAATACGCTTTTATTCAAAAAAACTTCCTTAGTCCAGCAGAGAAGTCTACTATTATTGTAGATGTTGACTTGGCAAACATCCGCACAGAACCAAATACCTCATCTACAGTTCTACAGAAAGTAAAATATGGGACTATTTTAACTTACAAAAGTCTGAAGGACGATTTCTATCAACTGCAATTAAAAGACCGAAAAACAGGATATATCAGTAAAACTACTGTACAAGAATAGGGGCAGATATAATGGCTATTCAAAAAATAGAACATGTAGGGATTATGGTTCGAGATCTAGAACACTCTATTGCATTTTATCGTGATGTGATCGGAATGGAACTTCGAGGCACATTGGTGCATACTGATCCAAGCATCACACTGGCATTCTTTTCTTTTCCAGGTTCTTTGGAAACAGAAGTAGAGCTTATACATGGCTTTAGAAGTGATCTCCCAAAAGAAGGAGTCGTAAATCATCTAGCATTTGCAGTTGACAACATAGAGAAAGAAATAGAGCGTTTAAAACAACTTAAAGTACCTTTTGCCGATGAAGAAATTACGATTCTACCTAATGGAGCAAAATATATCTTTTTTTATGGACCTGATAAGGAATCCCTTGAGTTATTCGAATCCCCTAAATAAAGTCGTATGCCCCCTTTATATATACAAGGGGGCAATTTTTAAACGAAATTATCCTAGAAACTCTTGTAACTCACGGATTAATTCCTCAGGAGCCTCATACATACTCATATGACCTACTGATGGAATAACTACTTGTTTAATATGATCTCCTTTTATTGCAAATGCTCGTTCAGCTGGAACCACTTTATCATCACTTCCAGCCACAATAAGAACAGGAACAGTTGCGGTTGCTAACACAGCTGATAAATCCGGTCTGTTGCGCATTGCTTCCAAAGCTACTATTGCACCTTCTGTTGAAGTTTGATAACCAATCTTTTTCGTAATTTGTTCGTGTTCCATAAGATGATTAGGAGCAAATAATTTAGGAACAAGACCATCGACAAATATTCGCAAACCATCTGATTTGATTTTTTCCATTCCAGCAAGTCTACCTGCTTTTGCTTCTTCCGTATCTGGAAGAGCAGTAGAATGAACAAGTGCAAAACGATCTAACAAAGAAGCATACTTTTTGGCAAAAGCCACAGTAATATACCCACCTAATGAGTGTCCAATTAACGATATTTTCGTAAGGTTCAGTTGCTGAACAAGGCTTGCAACCTCGTCGGCATAATCTTCTGTAGTAAAAGTTTCATCAGATAAAGAAGAACTCCCATGTCCGGGTAAATCTATTACGATTACTCGATAATGTTGTGAGAGTGGCTCTATCACATGATCCCAGTAATGCAGATCCCCTACAAAACCATGAATCAAAACTACTGGCTTTCCCTGTCCTTTATCTGTAAAGGAAATCGTTGTCTCTTTATTGGTTTTTATTGTTTTTATCGTCATATATATACCTCCCATTAATAGAATCAAACACTCTTAATAAAATACGCTATAATTAACTATAAGGGGATATCCAAAATGGAATCTCACTTATTTTTTGTTTCTCATAATGTAAGTACACCACAACACTTGGATCCTTTTAAGGACTGAGATGGAGGAATGAATTATGGTGAAGGATTTAAAATATTTACAAGCACAAAAATCAAAAAGAAAGATTTCAATGCTAACTTGTTATGACTATCCCACAGCAGTTTTGCTCGATCAAGCAGATATTGATGCTGTATTGATTGGGGACAGTGTAGGTACCAACGTGTTAGGATATTACAGTGAAAAAGAAGTTACGATTGAGGACATTCTTCATCATGTGAAAGCAGTCCGTCGTGGTATTTCCAAAGCATATGTTGTTGCTGACCTACCTTATCAAACCTACCAAAACCCAGAAATAGCACTTAAGAATGCAAAAAAATTGCAATCAGCAGGGGCTGATGGCATTAAATTAGAAGGAGCTCACGAAGAAATTATTCGCCATCTAACTTCAAATGGAGTAGAAGTATGGGCTCATCTTGGATATAATGCACAATTTCAGCCAAAAGCAGCAATTCAAGGAAAAATATTTTCCGAAGCTAAACAATTGATATTAGACTCCATACGAGTGCAACAAGCAGGTGCTAAAACATTAGTTTTGGAATTAGTTCCTGAAGAAGTTTCAACCGAAATAACGAAAAAACTAAGGATTCCTACTATTGGCATTGGTGCTGGACGTTATACGGATGGTCAAGTTTTGGTCGTACATGATTTATTGGGCATAACTCCGCACTCATTCCGACATGCAAAAAAATACGCCAATTTGCGAATAGATATATTCGGGTCCTTTCAACGATACATCCAAGATCTTCAGATTGAAAAATTTCCTACAGAAGCAAATTTTAAACATATGCATCCTGATGAGCTACAACAATTTAAGATGTGGCTTGAAGAAGGGATAGAGCTTGACCAATTTAAAAAATAACTAAGACTTGAAAACCTATTGAGACTCCACATGGCTCAGGTACTGGGATGACTATCGCTCATGCGTTCTAAGATGCAAAATATTTGTTGCTCTTTCAACACTTTTTTGGAGTTTCGAGCAATGCCACCTTTCAGCCCACGATTCAAATCGTGGGCTTTCAGTCAGCAAAAATCTGTAAACTATCACCTCCATAATCTCATCCGCAATCCTTTTTTCCTAGGCTCTTCCATGATCTTATTCCCTAGTTCCAATTCTTGAATCAAAGGATACAACGAATCCAATATGTATTTGTAATCATTTGAAGTTATTTTGTTAGATTTTAAAGCCTTTAAAAGGAGCTTTTTTTGAAAAGTTTTAGAAAGTAACTTCTTCACTTCTTCTTTTAATGCTAGATCTTGTTCCCAATGTTTTTGTAACAAACCAATCCCGGTTAATAACTCTCCATTTCGAAAATAACCTAACAAGATATCGTTATCCAATCGATAAAGTATTTCCCAGCCTATGTAGTCCAAAAAAATATCTTGTCTTAACCCTCTGGACAAGTCAGAAACCGTTAATTCAGCCAATGTTTTATTTCTAATTCGGTTATACCATTGTGGTAAAGGATATTTATTTGATTCTTCATTATTGAATTCATCATAGTTAAATCCTTTAATTTTTTCTATTTCTTCAAGTGTTAATCGACATATTTCTTCTCTTGTCATCTTTTCACCCCCTTGACCCATAAGAACATTTATATACTAATAGAAATTATACAAGAATCATCTTCTCATAGGTTATAAAAAGGGAATAAATATAATAATCTGATTTTTTAACCGTTCCATGTTAAAAAGGATGCTATGTGCATCCTTTTTAATGTTTGTGTACTTCCGCTAATTTTTTTTCAGAAGGTAGAAAGAATCCTAGAACACCTAATATAGGCAAAAATCCAACGATCGTTATGGTTTTCGTTATACCGATCAAGTCTGCTAGATTTCCAAATAAAACTGAACCGATTGCACCTAATCCAAAAATAAAACCAACTGTTAATCCTGACATGGTTCCAATCTTACTTGGAACTAATTCTTGTGCATAGACAACAGATACAGAAAAACTGGTCATCATAATAAATCCTATTAAAAGCAATAAAATAAAACTACTGATAGGTCCAGCATAAGGAAGTAAAACAGTAAAAGGCGTACTTCCTAAAAGAGAATACAAAATTACATTTTTCTTCCCAAAACGATCTCCAAGTGGTCCACCAAAAAATGTTCCTACTGCACCACTGATGAGAAACGCAAATAGATATGCTTGTGCAGTAGTAATGGAAAAGTGATACGTTTTTATAATATAAAAACTGTAATAATTGGTCATACAAACAATGTACAACGAACGAGCCAATAAAATAAACATCGTCAATATAAGGGCAATCCATACCGTTTTACTTAAATTAGTTGATCCTATTGTCACTTTTTTCTTTGTCATCACACGTACTTGAAGTTCTTTTCGATACCATCTTGCAATATATGCTAATAATAAGACAGCCAATGCAGCTGCAAAAGTAAACCAGATAGCACCAAACTGCCCAAATGGAACTAAAATAAGAGCTGTAATCAAAGGGGCTAAAGCTTGGCCTGAGTTTCCTCCCACTTGATATATGGATTGAGCCAGACCTTTTTTGGAACCAGCTGCTAAATGTGCTACTCGGGAACCTTCAGGATGGAATACAGCAGATCCCATGCCTACAAGTGCCACACTAAAAATAATCCAGCCATATTGGGGGATAAGTGCCAGCATCAACATTCCTAACAAAGAACACGCTAGTCCGAGCGGTAATGCATAGGGTCTTGGTTTCTTATCAGAAAACCAACCAATCACAGGTTGAAATAAGGAGGAAACGATATTTAAAACTGCTGCAATCACCCCTAATTGGGTAAAAGTAAGGCCCATCTCCTTTTCTAAAATAGGAAACATTGCTGGAACCACTGCTTGGAGGGTGTCATTTAAAAGATGACAAATACTAATGATAAACAATATTTTATAGGTAGTCAGTGCAATATTGTTAGATTCAGTTGTAGTTACTGAGACGGGAGAAGACATCATTTATACTTCCTTTCTTTCCTTCATCCATTTTGTATAATAACATTTATAAATAAAATTAGAAAGGTTTCAAAATAACATTTTTTGTTTTATTAACCTGAAGATGGTCAATACTAGCAAGAAGAAATTTCCACCAGATCGTTTTATATTATTTATGGGAATCTCCTTTCGTGTCTCGGTGAATAAAGTATAATGAAAGAAGTTATGCTTCTTTCTAAATAACTTGTATATAAAAGATGTTTGAAAATACAGATACAAAGGGTGACCATGGCATTATGATTAAACCAAGCGCAAGCGCTTTATATAAGGAAGCATTTGAAGTTTTAGAAAAAACAAGTCGAACATTTTCTATTCCCATTAGTTATTTAACAGACGGATTAAAAGAAGCTGTAGCATCTGCTTATTTATGTATGAGAGCTATTGACGAAATCGAAGACCATCCTGACCTTCCATCTGCTACAAAACATGATCTTCTAGTGAAAATTAGTAAATTATTACATGCTGGAGACATGGATATGTGCGCTTTGAACGACCTCTATAAGCCTTATGAATCGAGACTTCCTGAAGTAACCCTTCGATTGGCAGATTGGCTGAAAATATGTCCTCCAGCACTCCAAACACGCATTAAAGAAGCGACATCCATCATGGCTCAAGGGATGGCAGAATGGGTAATGAAAGATTGGCAGATCAAAACCGAAAAAGATTTAGATGACTATACATACTATGTTGCTGGGTTAGTTGGTGTCATGCTCTCAGACATATGGGAATGGCATGATGAAACGAAAACGGATAGAGATTTAGCCATTGCTTTTGGAAGAGGCTTACAATCGGTGAACATACTAAGAAATCGTTCAGAAGACAAAGATCGTGGAGTCAATTTTTTCCCAGATGGTTGGGGGGAAAAAGAAATGTTCGATTATGCAAAACGTAATCTCGAATTAGGAGATACATACATCGAAAGCTTAAATCCAGGATCGATCCTCCACTTTTGTGAAATTCCCCTAGCTCTTGCTCATGGTACATTGGATGGTCTGGCTCATGGAAGAGAAAAAATTAGTAGAGCTGAAGTAAAAGAAATTGTTAGCAGAGTAGTCACGGAATAAGAAAAATAAAAATAATAAAAGAGTGTCTCTCAATAGGCACTCTTTTCTATTCTCTGGTTCTCCAATTCTGCTGTCATCTGTTCTACTAACTCTGGTCTTCCATGAAATTGAGCAGGTGTATTTTGAAACAGGGCTACTTCCCACTGTCCTTTTGTCTGTTTCGCTACTAATGTCTGTACTGCATTTAATGCAGGATTTAACGTTGACTCTCCTTCTGGAACCATCCCTGCAATCGCCCGTAAAATTGCAATTTCGGATTGCAAAAAACGAATATTTTTGATGATACAAGTAAAAGGCGGGGTTGGATGATGAGCAAAAATCTCATCTAAGTGTACCAATATAAGTTGACGTCCAGAGATGCAGCTTCCATCAAAACCAATCATCTCACCTGCTGGTTCAAAGACAGATGACATCTGCTTCGCATCGCGATCGTTCCATGCTTGTATTAACTTTAGATAGAGTCCACTTACTGATTCTTCACTTTTCATTTAGATTGCTCCTCTCATGCTCGGATGAGCAAGAATAAAATATATCATGTATAATCTAATTTTCTGCAAAAAAGCTGTTTCTTTATTCATGTTTGGATATTTGTCCTAAAACAGCTGTGGCGACAACAGAAAGTAATGTTGCCGCCACTGATCTCCTCAGACACAGGGATATTTACTTCCATTCCCATCTACGCTTCGGAGAATGGTCAGAGCAGAGAAAGCCAAGATGAGACTGTTGATGAAAATAGTCCATCCGTGGCAAAGTCACTCTCTTACAACACTCTATCTCACGTGGAGTACATTGATGAGAGCAGCGAATCCCAAATGGAGAGACATAGGAACAGCGATATAGCTCGCTCTCTAGTCCTCGATACAAAGAAGAGCTAACATCTACAATCTCCCAAGTACCAGAAGGAGGAATTCCTTCGGTAGATTCATCTTCGTTCAAGCTCCTAACGTATCGAGACATCGACTGGAAGGTTTCTTCCACCTTGTTGGAGCATTCCAGCCAATTTTCAAGGGAGACTTTCCGCTTCCGAGTCTGGTTACGTGCAAGAGCTTCCAAAGGAGGACAATCGACTAGTGCATAATGGATATGACAAGTAGAACGAAGCTGACCAATTAGCCGAATCATCGCTTCACGTTGACCTCTGTTGTCACCAGCATCTGTAATGATGACCCAACCACGATTATTTAGAACCCTTCTAAGTTTATCAAGGGCTTGTCTCATCGTTGGATCGATCAACTCGATAGGGACTTCTCCAATCCATTCTCCCCCTTGGAGAAACTCATCAGGGTCAATTTCATAAATCTCAGCTAGAGGTTCATAGACAAGACCTGCTCTACTCGCCCTCAATAGTTGGTGCTCTGCCATAGCAGAACGAACTGCCTTGATCAGGGTACTTTTTCCTGCACCGCATCGACCTGTCAAGAAGACGACAATACTTTCACCAAAAAGATAAAACATCTTGTCTGGTGAGGAAAGTAGGTTGAGCTCCCATCCTTCTCTAGCTATTTCTTCTTTGGTTGTTAGAGCCCAAATGCGACGCTTCTCTGCAATAGCTACTGCTTCTTCACACATGTCAAGCATCTCTACTGAGTTCGGAAACTCAATCGATACCCTTAGTACCTCAGACATATAACGGTACGCGCTTTTAAAGGGAATCTCGCAATTGTTTCTGAGATCATCCGGAAAATAAGCGTTACTGTTAGGCCTAAGCTTCCCTAGTCGCTGATCCAACAGAAACCGAATGGCAGTCTGTCGTATTATCTTATGCTCTTCTAGGCTAGCTACTCTCGTCATCTCTCCCTCTCTTCATAGAAATGCTGTATAGTGTAATTATATTAATATATCTTAATAAAAAACAGCAGGTTTAAACGTTAAAATTTACTTATAGCGAGAAAGACCATTGTATATAATGGTCTTTCATGTCAACACTTTTCTTTTTATCTCACAGCAGCAAAAGAAATTCTCGAATCCAACGCTTGGGACAGATCGTCCATAAGGTCTTCTACGTTTTCCAAGCCTACGGAAAAACGGAGCAATCCATCTGTTATCCCATGTTTTAATCTAACTTCTTGTGGCATTGCCGCATGGGACATCAATGCAGGATAAGATAGAATACTTTCTACAGAACCTAAACTAACTGCAACGATAGGCAGTCGAATCTTTTGAAGTAGTTTCCTTACTTTTGTTCCACTTCCTACATCAAAAGATAATACTGCGCCATGACCACTAGCTTGTTTACATTGTATACGATGACCTTCATGTTCCTCTAAACCGGTATAATATACTTTCTCCACCTCTTTATGCTCTTGTAACCACACTGCTAACTTTTCTGCATTTTTGGAAGATATGTCCAACCTCGCTTGCAGGGTTTTCAATCCCCGTAGAATTAGCCATGAATCCTGCACTCCTAGTACTGCTCCAAACGCATTTTGAAGAGTCTTGATTTGATTTGCTAATTGTTCATCTCTTACCGCTACAAGTCCTGCCACCACATCACTATGTCCGCCCAAAAACTTCGTTGCGCTATGCACAACGATATCGAATCCAAATGCTAATGGACGCTGATAATAAGGTGTTAAAAATGTATTATCGACAATAGATAATAATTTATTTTCTTTTGCTACTTTTACTATCTCGCCTAGATCTGTTACTTTTAGGGTTGGATTGGAAGGAGTTTCGATATAGATTGCTTTCGTATTTGGACGAAGTGCTTGAGTGATAGCTTCTGTTCTGGTTGTATCGACAAAAGTACTGTCAATCCCAAATCGACTTAGCACTTGCGTTAAAATACGATACGTACCACCATAAACATCCTGCGAAACAATGATATGGTCTCCTTTGGACAATAACAGAAACACAGTAGATATTGCTGCCATTCCGGAAGCAAAAGCGAAGCCTCGACAACCACTCTCTAGCTTTGCAATGGTATCTTCCAATGCTTGGCGTGTTGGATTTCCACTTCGGGAATAATCGAATTGCCCCGGATTATCGATATCAAACTGATGGAAGGTAGAAGCTTGATAGATGGGGACACTTGAAGCCCCTGTCTGTGGATCTAACTCATTTCCATTATGCAATAACAATGTCTCTATTCTCATCCAAATCACTCCCCGTTTCGTTTTACTAGGCACGTATTCGTATAAACTACTGAAGTTCTTGTCCTATTTTTTTGCATCAAAAAACCTCTTCTCCTAAGAGAAGAGGCCAGTTTTATCCATCGTTTCCTCTTCCCTTATCTATCAGGAATATACTTCCTGCAGGAATTGGCACCTTATTGATTAAATCAATTGGTTGCCGGGCTTCATCGGGCCAGTCCCTCCGCCGCTCTCGATAAGAGAATTATCAAAATATTATTTTATTCAAGATTTGCACTAGTTATTTTTAGGTTATCCTACATCTGAATAGAAGTCAAACACGAAAACAAAATTATCCGATATTATTTTAAATTGGGGTTCTATACTGGTTGACACCAAATGTAAGTTAATATAACTCCTAAGCAAAAATAATTGCAACTTTTCATAGATTATTATATATTCATCCAAAAGAAAATCCTTAAATCCAAAAGCAAGTACTCGAAAATATCCTGTAACAAATAAACAATCTTCTTTTTCTCCTAACCTTGTAGTATAATCAATAATTGGGAGTAACAATATTAACCAAATACAAATGAATCTTTCTCTTATCAAGAGTGGTGGAGGGACTGGCCCGATGAAACCCGGCAACCAATTGATCTATGGATCAATATGGTGCCAATTCCTGCGGATTATTGGATTCCGCGAGATGAGAGTTGACGATACAATCGTTCACCTTTCATCTTACCCAGATGAAAGGTTTTTTTGATCTTACACAAAGGATGATAGCAATGAACAGAACACCCATTGAAGAGCGACTGAAAGAAAAAATACTTATCATTGATGGAGCGATGGGAACAATGCTTCAACGTGCTCAGTTAACCGCAAAAGATTTTGATGGTGAAGAATATGAAGGGTGTAATGAAATTTTAAATCTAACCCGTCCGGATGTAATTCTTAATATTCACAAATCATATTTAGATGCTGGTGCCGATATCATTGAAACCAATACATTTGGGGCAACTTCTGTTGTTTTAGCGGAGTATGATTTACAAAACCGAACAACAGAAATCAACCAAGCAGCAGCACGCATCGCTTGTACAGCGCGGGATCATTTTAGTACAACAAATCATCCTCGTTATGTAGCTGGCTCTATCGGTCCCACGACCAAAACCCTTACCGTGACAGGCGGAATTACTTTTCATGAGTTAGCCCACTCATACTACGAACAAGTTGAAGCACTTTTGATGGAAAACATTGATCTTCTTTTATTGGAAACCTCACAAGACACCTTGAATGTAAAGGCTGCTTGTATCGGAATGGAACGCGCTTTTAAAGCGAGTAAAAGACGTGTTCCGATTATTATCTCTGGAACAATAGAACCAATGGGTACCATGCTGGCTGGTCAAAATATTGAGGCTTTTTATTTGTCGATCGAACATCTAAATCCTCTTGCAATTGGATTAAACTGTGCAACAGGGCCAGAATTTATGAAAGATCATATCCGCACATTATCCACTCTTGCTACTTGCGCTGTCTCATGTTATCCAAATGCTGGTCTACCAGATGAAGATGGTAATTACTTGGAAACTCCATCGGCTCTGGCAAAAAAATTAAGCGAATTTGCTGCGGCTGGGTGGCTTAATCTAGTTGGTGGTTGTTGTGGCACGACACCTGAGCACATTCGTGCTATTGAACAAGCTGTTGCCGCCTTTCAGCCACGTACCCCTGCCCCCTCACACCTTCCTGCTGTTTCTGGTATAGAATCTGTCTATGTTGAGGAAGACAATCGACCCTTACTTGTTGGAGAACGCACCAATGTGATTGGATCACGTTTATTTAAATCATGGATTGCAGAAGAAAAATACGAGGATGCATCTGAAGTTGCTCGCAAACAAGTAAAAGGCGGGGCACAAATCATCGATATTTGCCTTGCAGATCCTGATCGTGATGAGCTAGAAGATATGGAACGATTTTTGAAATTTGTGACAAAAAAAGTGAAAGTACCACTGATGATAGATTCTACAGATCCAAAAGTTATCGAAATGGCTCTATCCTACTCCCAAGGTAAAGCGATTATTAATTCCATTAACCTTGAAGATGGAGAAGAACGTTTCGCAGAAGTTGTCCCATTGCTTCATCGTTTTGGAGCTTCTGTAGTAGTTGGTACCATTGACGAGGAAGGAATGGCTGTGTCAAGAGAACGAAAATTGGCAGTAGCCCAGCGATCCTTTCAGTTGTTAACAGAGAAATATGGAGTAAATCCCCAAGATATAATTTTTGATCCACTCGTTTTTCCTGTTGGTACTGGTGATGAACAATATATTGGCTCTGCTTTAGAAACAGTAGAAGGAATTCGCCTTATAAAAGAAAGCTTACCAACATGCACCACTATACTCGGAGTTTCTAATGTCTCATTTGGTTTACCTATTGCTGGTCGTGAAGTTTTAAATGCGGTTTACCTTTATGAATGCACCAAAGCCGGACTCGATTATGCCATTGTAAACTCCGAGCGCCTTGAACGATATGCTTCTATTCCTGACGAAGAAAAACAACTAGCAAAAAAATTGTTATTTGATACGAATGAAACGAACTATGGTGAAGTATTAGCTGCATTTACTGAATTTTATCGTGAGAAAAAAATAGAAAAGAAACAATCTGCTCAAACCTTAACCCTAGAAGAACGCTTGGCCAATTATGTTATAGAAGGTTTCAAAGATGGGTTAATTGCCGATCTCAATTTGGCTCTACAAAAAACCTCTCCATTAGATATCATCAATGGACCACTTATGACTGGAATGGATGAAGTTGGACGACTCTTTAATGATAACCAATTAATCGTAGCGGAAGTACTGCAAAGTGCAGAAGTCATGAAAGCCTCTGTTGCACATCTAGAACCTCATATGGATAAGGAAGAAACTACTTCTAAAGGGAAAATCATTTTAGCTACCGTAAAAGGAGATGTTCACGATATTGGAAAAAATCTAGTAGAAATCATTCTTTCCAATAATGGTTATAACATTGTAAATCTTGGAATCAAAGTAACTCCAGAACAATTAATTGCTGCTTGTCGTGAAGAACTACCAGATGCAATTGGTTTATCGGGACTTTTAGTAAAATCAGCACAACAGATGGTTATCACCGCCCAAGATCTACAATCAGTTGGAATCAACATCCCTCTATTAGTAGGCGGGGCTGCCTTATCTAGAAAATTTACCGAAAACCGAATCACTCCAGCTTATGAAGGACTTGTTCTTTATGCCAAAGATGCCATGCATGGCTTGGATTTAGCAAATCAACTAAGCTCTCCCATTAAAAGAAAGGCTATTGTTGAAGAAATGCAACAGAGAAAAGAACAGATAATAGCAAAACAAGAAACCATTGAATCAGCAGTTCCCATCACTCGAACACCTGTGACTCGTTCACCGATCGATCGAAAAGCAAAGTTATTTGCCGCTCCTGACTATGCACGTCACGTTTTACGAGATTATCCCCTTCACCATTTGAAAACCTATATCAATGAACAGATGCTATTAGGAAAACACTTAGGAATAAAAGGAAATGTAGCAAATTTATTAGAAAGTGGTGATCCAAAAACGGTTGAACTAAAAGGACAATTGGATCACCTTTGGAATGAAGTTATAACCAATTCTTATTTATCGCCTCAGGGCTTATATCAATTTTACCCAGCACAATCCGATGGAAACACTGTACTAATTTATGACCCTACCAATACATCGCAAATAGTAGAACAGTTCCATTTTCCAAGACAACAAGTAGAACCTCATTTATGTTTAGCTGACTTCCTTCGTCCAGTAACTTCAGGAGAGATGGATACCGTTGGATTTTTTGCAGTCACAGCTGGAAAAGGGGTGCGAGAGCTCGCGGAAAACTGGAAAAATAGTGGAGCCTATTTATATTCTCATATGATCCAAGCTTTAGCTTTAGAGTTAGCCGAGGCCTTTGCAGAACGGATACATCAAATCATGCGAAACGCATGGGGCTTCCCAGATCCTCTAGAAATGACCATGAAAGAACGGTTTGGAGCACGTTATCAAGGAATTCGAGTCTCTTTTGGTTATCCTGCTTGTCCTAACTTAGAAGATCAAAGTAAATTATTTCATCTCTTAAAACCAGAAGATATCGGAATAGAGCTGACAGAGGGATTTATGATGGAACCAGAAGCATCTGTCTCTGCAATGGTATTTGCCCACCCACAAGCTCGTTATTTCAACGCAAATTAGGAGGGATATAACTTGAAGATACCTTTTCGAACTTACATGAAAGACCATGTTCTATTAGGTGATGGAGCAATGGCGACTTACTTATTCCAACAAGGCATATCCGTTCACACCTGTCAAGAAGAACTAAATTTAAGCGAACCAACACTCATTGAAAGTGTGCATCGTGAATACGTAAAAGCAGGTTCCAAGATGATCGAGACTAACACTTATGGTGCAAATCGAGAACGTCTTTCACGTTATGGTTTGGAAAATAAAGTAGCAAAGATCAACCGAGAAGCCGTTTCTATCGCCAAAACAGCTGCTAGAGAGGAGGCATATGTCTTTGGATCTATTGGTTCCATACTAGCTGGACGAGTGATGGAGTATGATCCAGAGGAATATCTAGATTTGTTTGAAGAGCAAGCCACCGCCCTTTTATATGGGGGTGTAGATGGGATTTTGTTAGAAACTTTTTTAGATGTACACGAGTTAAAATTAGCTGTAAATGCTATTCGTAATCTCACAGATTTACCCTTATTCGCTCAATTTTCCTTGATTGAAGTTGGACGGACACGAGATGCTTATTCCTTATCAGAAGCTTTTAAAGAAATCGCAGAAAAAGTCGATGGAGTAGGATTAAATTGCCGACTTGGGCCTGTAGAAACCTTACGCAGTTTGGAAAAATCAATTGTACCAGATTCCCTTCTGCTCTCTGCCTTCCCAAATGCCGGTAGGTTAGGGATTACAGATGGAGAGGTTAAACATAAGTCTCATCCTGCTTACTTTTCTGAGATATCAAAGCTGCTGATCAACCAAGGTGTCAATCTCATCGGCGGCTGTTGTGGGACAGCGCCTGAACATATCGCACAAATGAAAGATATTGTAGAGAGTGTAAAACCTATCAGACGCATTAACCCATCAATTGATGAACTTTCCATTCATTCTACTCGACACGTGTTGGTTCATCGCCAGAATCAAGACTCCATTCTTTCCAAGGTCAACCAGAAACGAACGATCATCTGCGAGTTTGATACACCTAAAGATTTAGATACAACTGATTTTTTAGTCGGAGCGCAAAAATTGCACGAAGCTGGGGTCGATTCTATCACCATGGCTGATAATGCACTTGCAACAACACGAATGAGCAATTTAGCTCTTGGAGCAATCCTAAAATCTCAGCTCGGATTGAATCCGCTTCTTCATATCGCTTGTCGTGATCGTAATCTAATTGGTCAACAATCACATTTGATGGGGTTACATGCGTTAGGAATTGATCAAATACTTGTGATTACAGGTGATCCATCCAGAATCGGTGATTTACCTGGTGCTAGTTCCATCTATGATGTTACTTCTTTTGAATTAATCCGTATGGTAAAACAGTTAAATCAAGGGCTCTCTTTTTCAGGAAAACGATTGAATCAAACTGCCAATTTTATCGTAGGTACTGCTTTTAACCCACATGTACGGAAAATTGAAAAAGCAGTAGAACGATTAGAAAAAAAGGTAGAAGCTGGAGCCGATTTTGTGATGACACAACCGCTGTATGACCATCAAAGTATCCATCGTTTATATGAAGCGACCAAACACATTCCCATTCCCATTTTTATCGGGATAATGCCCATCACTAGTTATCGAAACGCTTTATTTTTGCACAATGAAATTCCAGGAATTAAAATTACAGATCACGTTTTAGCTCTAATGGAAAAAACAACAGAGCCAGAAAAAGCAAAACAACTAGGTATCGATATCACAAAAGATTTACTGGATGGTGCAATGGAGAAATTCCGAGGTATTTACTTAATTACACCATTTTCCTTTTGGCAGATGAGCGTAGAGCTCACTTATTATATCCGTGATCAAGACGAACAACTGAAAAAAGCGATTCCTTAAACCTAAACAGAAAAATGTTATTATTAAGCACAAAAAAACAACTACCTTTTTATGGTAGTTGTTTTTCCAATTAGTTATTAGGAGTATTTACTTCTAAAATCTTACTTTGTTTGACAAGGCGATTCCACGTTTCTGGACCAGGATAACCATCCGCATCTTGTCCAGGTTTTGTCCCTTTAAAGCCTTGAGATAATTGATATTCTTGTACATTCAGACGATCTGCTTCCGTAAATTGATTGGATGGGCCAACACGATAATGTTTCCCTTTCCCTACTCTTTGCAGCATAACGCCTAGCTGATAGACATATTTATTGTTTGCACCTTTTTTAAAATATTGCTTGCCAGGAAAGGATGCGCTATAGCTGTTTGCTGAAGTTTTTGCTCCTACTTTCGGATCACCTTTCCAAACACCTATACTAGGACCCGTATGAATCCAGACCGGGGTTCCGAGTGGAACGATGTTAAACAACTCTACTACATCTTTGTTTAGCATCCGAATACATCCGTGGGAAACATGTTTTCCAATTGAGCTAGGGTTATTGGTACCATGAATACCATAATATCTCCCCCCATCTCCATTTACATTCAACCCATTCCAGCGAACACCCAAAGGATTATTTGGATTTGGTTTACCGTTGATCGTACCAGGAACATTTTTCCATTGTGGATTAACTGTTTTCATCACAATCGGAAAAGTTCCTTCTGGTGTAGCAGAAGCTGGAATTACTTTGGAGCCAGCTGGAATTTTTGCCGTATTTGCCCCAGTTGCCACTGGATAAACCTTTATGACTTTTCCATTACGGTATAGATATAACTTGCTGGGTGTTTTATCAGTGGTTTTGCTGATCTCTATTTTATAAGAGACAGGAGCAGCATTTGTTTGAGTTGGAAGAGTAATTCCAACTAACATTGCAAACGCCAAAATAAAAGTAAAGAAAACATACCCCTTCAATTGTTGCATTTTTTCTCCTCTTTCTATTTAAATATCATACTCAGCATAACGAAAAATGCAACAATTGAAAAGAGAATATCTATGTCGATTATTTTAATTTTAAATAAGAAATATCCCTGAAGATCAGAGATATTTGGTGTTTCCAAACAACCTCGAATGAGATGGAGTACTATATTATGTTCGATTTATTTTCATATATTTTTCTATTTCTTCTAATACTTCCTCTATGTTGGCATCTAACATGTTTATAGGAACATTAGCTAAAGGAGTATCATCGATATCTTTAATGAACAAACTTTTTCGACGTCGCCCATAATGCCTCATATAAAAACGATATTCAATTTCTCCAATTTCGTCCCAAGATTTCACTATTTTATCATGAAAAGAATGATATATTTCTAACCCTCTATTCGTAACAGTCAAAATCGGTTCTTTTAACTTTAGAAAATTCCAATGCTTGCGAACGCTATAAAAAGAGAGTAACCCTGATAATCCAAATAAGAAAATCGGAGCAAGTAACACAAAATCATGGCGATTTATAATCGAATCCCTTACAAAATCTACTGCAATTGAGCCAAGGAAAATAAAAAAAAGAAAAAGGGTAATTGCTAAGAAAAGAACAAATAGGAAGATATTTATGCCTAACATCTGTAATCTTCTTTTTCGATTTTGATATATTTCCATCTGCCTATCTCCCTAAATCTCTTAAAAATTAATGTTTTTTGTATCGTACCACCTATCGGACATTTCCATCAAGCACCAAAAATACCATGTCGATCGACATGGTATTTTTATCAAAAGTTAAAGTTGTCTGGGTCTGGACCAAATCGATGATCTTTATTTAACTGATTTAGTACCAGAATATCTTCAGTTTCCAATTGAAAATCAAAGATGTTTGCATTTTCCTCGATCCGACTGGGGGTAATGGATTTTGGTATGGTCACTACTGCGTTTTCAATGTCCCAACGAAGAATAATCTGCGCTGGAGTTCGCTTATATTTTTGAGCCAATTGAAGGATTGTTTCATTCTCTAAAAAATGCCCTTGCATCAATGGACTCCATGCTTCTACTTGAATTTGGTGTTCATTGCAGTATGTTCTTATTTTCTCTTGTGTTAGATAGGGATGGAATTCAACCTGATTTACCATTGGAACTATTTCTGCATGCTCTAGTAATGTATCCAGATGATGAGAATGAAAATTACTAACTCCAATCGCTCTAACTTTTTTCTCTTTATATAGTTTTTCTAACGCCCGCCAAGTTTCAGTGTACTTACCAGTTACAGGCCAATGAATCAAATATAAATCAAGGTAATCGAGTTGTAACCGCTCAAGACTTGCTTCAAAAGCTGTAAGAGTAGATTCATAACCTTGATCGCCGTTCCAAACTTTTGTAGTAATAAAAAGTTCTTCCCTTTTTACATCACTTTGAACAATTCCTTTGCCCACACCTACTTCATTTTGATAAATCTTAGCTGTATCAATACTACGATAACCAGAACGGATCGCATACTCAACTGCTTGTTCTACCACTGAACCTTCAGGAGTCTTCCAAACACCTAGACCCAACAAAGGCATTTTAACACCATTATGTAGTTTAACAACTTGATTTACATTAGCAGTCATGCAAAGGCCTCCTTGTGTGATATCTCCAGCAACAAAATAAATCTACCACTGGTATAATGATAGATTTATCTTTTTCTATTTTATCACAGACCAGATATTTTTTTGGATAAAGGTGACAGGTGACCTTTCTGACCATAATGCAAAATACGCAAATATTCACCATAAACATAGGATCGGCCTTCTGGGGTATTCATCCAATTGAATCGAGAAATACGTCGATTTTCCCATGGGGAAGTATCAAATGGATAAGGAATGTAGGAAAGGTTTGCTGGCAACTGTTTCTGTAAAGTTCTCCATTGCCTTCCTGCTCCATAGCTTTTACAAACAAATCCTAGTGTTTGAATAGAGGTAAAGTCGAACAATGCCTTTGCAAATCTAATATTTTCAAGTGTATCAGTAGACCGGTCTTCGATCAGTACTATGTTGTCTGGAACTCCTAATCCTAGTAATTTTTCACGAATTACATGAGCTTCTGGACGATCCCCATATATCCAAGTTGAATGTCGAATTGCTCCAGGCTTAATCCCACCTGTCACAATTATTCGTTCTACTTTTTTTGCTTGATATAATTCAAATGCTGTTTCCCAACATCCTGGATGGGTTCCGCCAAAAACTAATAAAAGATCACAATTTTTATTTGTAGGGAAAACTTGATCTTCATCAAGAAAGACGATTTTGGTGAGAAGACCTATTTGTTTCTGTGTAAGAAGGGGCACATCTGGACACTTTGGAATCATTCCATCATACTCCTATCTTCAAACGAGGAGATTAAATCATTAACTTTTTAGATAACATTTATTCTTAAATTTATTAAAGTAATTTGCCCTGCTGTACACTGGAAGCTCCAGCGCACAGCGTGGTCTCACTCTTCAATAAAATCACCTTCGCCTTCCCAGATCCAGTAACTATACCAGGATCGGCAAAACACATCCAGTTCCGATGCTAGCAACGGATATTTTTTTGTGGACTCTACGAACACCTTCCCGCCATCCGCGCGTAACTTTGCGTTACGAATCTTCACAGATTGTGGGGATGTTTTACTACGCGGGTAGATGCGAATCAATACATGTCCATCCAGCTTGGGGAACTGGTAGGTGGTCTTGAGAGCATGACCATCTACGATCAGTGTCTCCATGACGGTCCAGCACCTTGCTGTCTCCTCAACAGAGGATTCCATTACGGACACAGCATACTCCCTCATCCTGAGATCGACGATCTTATGTTATATTATAAATATAATTTTATTTTCTGTCCTTTCATTTACATCATCATTACAATTACGAGGGGTGTATGAGATGTGTGGCAGATTTACCCTTTCTACAGAGGAAAATGATATCGAAGAAAGATTTCAAATTACACTAGATATACCTATTTCCAAGCATTATAACGTTTCCCCTACTCAATCTGTTCTTTCTCTAACACAAGAGACGACAGTCTCTATTTAAAAAGCTGACCCAACGTAAACAGGTCTGCTTTTATCTATCCTTGAGGAATCACAAAAAAACTGCTGATCCATACAGGTAAATACCACAACACAATGGTAAGGACAATAGCTATAAAGGATGGAAAGTCGGTAACTTTCCGAAGTCCGATTACTGTTATCACCCAATTCCAAATGATAAAAATAGTAACAAGGCCAAATACAAATGAAAAATGACCGGAAGTTAAATGTAACAGATCTTGAAGACTATAGCTAAAAATCTTTTCTCCCCATTCCAACATATGAGCAGCTGCTTGTAGGAGTAAGCCTAATGTAGGGATGACTTGTAGAAAGACAGATAAAGATAATACCTGTTTGAGGGTCACTGATTTGCGAAACGATTTTGCAATTCCAAAAACTAGGAGTGAAACGATACATATGGATAAAAGAAAGGTTATGAAATCATAGAGTAGAAGATCAATTGACATATACGAATACGTAATGGTTGGAGGTGTTTGCACAGAATTAAGTGGCCATTCTTCTGTTTTTACTCTCGTTATTCCTAACATACCTATTACATGTACGATAGAAATTACCGCTAATGGAAGCCAAACTACTGGATGTAACTCAACTCGTTCAAGCTCTACTTGAGGTCTCCAGATCATCCCCAAAATAGATGGTTTCTTCACTATTATCTACCTCCTTTGTTTAGTTAGACTAAAAAATGTAAAATAAATAATTAATATTCATTTAGGTATATTTTACACTTTGTCGAGTTCTATATTTTATGAAATAATAATACCATAATTCGAAGTTTATTTTGAGGTGTAGAAAATGGATCAAAACCATTATGAATGGGTGAAACAAACTAGAAATATTCTATTAGATTTTTGTGAGGAAATAGAGCCAAATGACTTTACTCGACAGATGACAGGATTTGGATTCTCATCCATTCGTAATTTACTTGTTCATGTTGCAGATTGTTACATAGCTTGGCTAGGATCATTTATACTCCTAAAAACAAAAAAACCACTTACTCCAAAAGAATTCCTCCAACAAATGGATGTCCAAGCAGTTCGGGAGAGATTTTTTTTAGCTGACAAATATGTATACGATTTTTATACAACATTATCTTCTGACAAAAGAAACATTACCATTGAAAGAGAAGCTCCATGGAGAAATAATGAAGAAGTTATTACTACAACACCAAACAAACTCCTCCTCCATGCCGTCACCCATGAATTCCATCATAAAGGACAAATCGTAACAATGGCTCGACAGATGGGGTACGATGAAATCCCAAATACCGATATATCCGGCGTCGAGTAAAAACCTCAGCTATGTATGAAACCATAGCTGAGGTTTTGTTTTAATTGGTTGTAAATATTTGAACGGCATTTCTTAAAAATAATGCTAATCCAGGTTGATGTTTGTCGTAATAGGCAGCAAACCTTTCGTCATCTACAAACATCTGAGCTAACCCCTTATGGGCTTCTAAACTGTAATCATGCCAATAATACATAAGCCATTGTTTATGCAAATCAGCCGCTTTTTGAGCAATTGGACTAGCAGGATCTCCACCATGAAAAGCTTCAACCAATGTTGCCATCATTTCTTTCTCCAAAAGTGTGATCGCCTCATAATCCGCTTGAGTCATGTTCTTTACTTTTTCATTGGATTGATTAACTGCTTCGTCACCATATTTTTTACGGATTTCTTTGCCATACTTTTTTTCGTTTTCATCTATCATATTTTGCTTAAATCCTTCAAACTTTTCCTTGGCTGACATTTTTATTCTCCCTTCCTGAGCAGCAATGGACTTTTCTACATTGAAAATCAATGTTTCCAATTGCCTCTTTTTGCCTAGGAGTTGAATACGATGTCTTATTAAAGCTTGGCTTTTATCAAATTCTGGAGCATGCACAATCTCTTTAATCTGATCTAAGGAAAATCCAAGCTCTCGGTAAAAGAGGATTTGTTGAAGCTCATCTACTTGATTTTCTCCATAAATCCGATAACCTGATGAGTTAATCCTAGCCGGCTTTAAAAGATCAATCTCATCGTAAAATCGTAAAGTTCTTGTGCTAATACCTGCTAAGTGTGCTAGTTTTTGCACCGTATATTCCATCTCATCTCCTCCTGACAATTTATACGGTACACCTTGACGTAACGGCAAGGTCAATACTTATTTTGGCCAAATATTTATAGCTATTTAAACAAAAAGAAATGATCCACGCCGAGGATCATTTTTCTTCAACCATCTTTCTGATGTAATTTTCTCCACTCTTGCCCTAAACGCTTTGGAGCTGCACGTAAATATGCTTCCTGAATCAAATCCGTCAGTCCAATCCAGTCTTTTTCTTGTGGATTTCGAATGGAAACCCAACCATGACGACCAATATACGGAGTTATGAAAAACTTCGTTTCTTGTATGAGTAGTTCTTGCATTTCTCGATTGGACTTAAAACAAAGACCTGCTCGATCCGTTATTTTTACAAATGATTTGCCATGAACTTGGAAAGTAACATAACCAAAACCATCTATATGCTCCATGACTTCTGAAAGCTCCGAACAAATTTTTCGTACATAATGGATGATATTTGTATTATGTGACTGCATATCTGTTACATCCTATCCTTTTAAATATCATAAATCCAAACTATTTAATAAATCTCGTAAAACCTTCAATTCTTCTGTTGTTAATGTAACACCTTTACCCATTTTTTCATGGTCTGGAGCCCATTCCCGAAGATCATATTTTTCTTTTTTTCCGTTCCAACTGATCAGATTTAATTCCTTTTTCCATCCTTTTGGTGATTCTGATAATTCACCTAAAGTTCTTTTAATTTCATATCGTATGTCCGCCATTTTTCTACTCCTTTGTGTAAAACTATCTTTCCACATAAATCAGCCCATCTGCAAAGGACTGAAAACCTAATCGCTGATAAAAGGAAATACAATCATTAATTGCTAAAAGCTGAATAGTCAAATAAGATTGATTACATTTTGCTATGAGCTTTTGCATTATATCCCTTCCTATTCCCCGATTACGATAATCAGGATGAACAATTAAACCAGTGATATAGCCAATGATTATTCCGTCAGATACGACTCTACCTGTACCTATCAACTTATCGTCATGATATACACTAAGTATGTACCAACTATTTTTCATTGCTGTGTATAACTGATCTTTTGACAATTGAAGAAAATCATTCCAATGTTCGTATTCATAAAGGTTATATAGATCAGTGGAATTTGGAATTCTTTCTACAAAAGAAATCTTCATAGGATTCCTACTTTCGTTTTATCATCACCTTTATGTTGTGTAATTATATCAAAAAAACCATGGCCTTATCACAGACCATGATAGATTTCACATGATATACCGTACCATTGTGTTGTTAAAATTAAAACAATAAGCCCTGATCGAGAAGAAAAGCAAAATCGTTTCCTTTTAAATATTTGCCAATCCCTGCACCTTTGGTCAAATAATACGATTTTTCTTCAAATTCTCTACCACCGAGATCATAGTACCCTATTACCACACTATTTTTCTTTGATTTCATCGCTTGGACTCCAATAGTGGTTTTACTAGTTTTGGGGTTTATCATAGAAGTATGGAAGACAAGTGCTTTTTTGATCGTAGATACTGCCAAAATTTCTTTATCTTCAAAAATGTGATCCCAATAGAGAGCTTTCTTATTAGCATAAGCATTTTTCAACATGGAACGATTTTGTTTGGTATAGTAAGCAGACAATGCTATTTTTGCAACTTTACCGTCTTCATACCCAATAAGGAGATCTCCCTTGTAGTCATTGGTAACAGTCACAAAGAGAATGGTTTCATCTTGTAAATTCAGTAACGTTGGCAGATACTCTCCAAGACTTGATAATTTATGACCTTCTATCTCATACGTTTTATATTTGTAACAATTGTATTTGTCCGTGAAAATTAAGAGGTCAGAATTATTAGTAGTGCTGTACTGATGAATAATTTCATCTCCGTCTTTTACTTTCATCGCATTTCCACCTCGAAGTGAGGTCAAAGGCACTTTTTTCAAATACCCCTCTTTGGTAACACTGATTCGAACATTATAGTTATCAATAGTTATCTCTTCTGGTGCCACAACAGGTAAATCGTCAGCAAATATGATCTTTGATTTTCGTTCTATCCCATGTGTTTTTTTTACATTTTTCAATTGTTGGATCATCTTTTTATTCAATTTTGTTTTGTTATGAATGATATCATGCAAATCCGCGATTTCTTTTTCTAATGTTTCTATTTCTTCGATACGATGTAGAAGATATTCCTTATTCAAATGTCGCAACTTAATTTCCGCCACATACTCAGCTTGCAGTTCATCTATGTGAAACGCTTCCATCAAGTTTGCAACAACTTGGCTATTTTTGTTTGTTTCACGAATAATAGCGACTGCTCTATCGATATCAAGTAACACTTGCTTTAGAGCCAGTAAAAGATGTCTTTTTTGTTCCTTTTTTGTTTTCTCGTATTGAGCCCCTCTTTTGATAGCATTGCCTCGAAAAATAACCCATTCTTGAATGATTTGTTTTATTCCCAACGTTTGTGGTCTACCATTTACAATTAAATTAAAATTACAAGAAAAGGTATCTTGTAGCGGAGTCATCTTAAATAACTTTTCTACTAACAGTTCCTTATTAGTGCTATTTTTTACAGTAATCTCTATTCCTTTTGTATGAATCCCATATATATCATCAATATCTACAATATCTTTTATTTTTCCTTCTTTTACTAACGAACTTATCTTTTCAATAATCGCTTCAAAGGTAGTAGTATAAGGAATTTCCTCAAATATAATCGAATTCCCATCTATACGGTAAGAAGAACGAATTTTGAAAGAGCCTTTACCAGTGTGATAGATATGCTTCATCTCTTTGTCATGATAAATAATGTTTCCACCAGTAGGGAAATCAGGAGCCTGAATATATTCACCCACTTCTGTGTCCGGATTTTTAATACTAGCAATCGTATAATCAATCACTTCATTCAAATTAAATGGTGCGATGCTACTTGCCATCCCTACTGCTGTACCACTTGATGTATTTACTAAAATTGATGGAAAAGTCACTGGCAGAAGACGCGGCTCTTGGAGCGTACCATCATAGTTTTCAATCATATCTACTGTATCTTTATCGATATCTCGAAACAATTCTGCTGCAATGGCTGCTAACTTTACTTCCGTATAACGGGCTGATGCATACTTCATATCACGAGAATACTGTTTTCCAAAGTTACCTTTGGAATCAATATAGGGCAGGAGTAGCGATTCGTTGTCTTTGGTTAACCTCACCAAAGTCTCATAGATCGCCATATCACCATGAGGATGTAAAAACATGGTTTGCCCCACTACCCCTTGAGATTTTTTTCGACCACTTTTTAATAACCCCATTTGGAACATTGTATAAAGAATTCTCCGCTGACTGGGCTTTAAGCCATCAATTTCTGGTAGAGCCCGATGCATAATAACATGTGCGGTATAAGGCATGTAATTATCTTTCAAACTTTGCGTTATATTTTGTAAAATCATACAATAATACCCTCCTATTCACGCTAATCTAACGCGACATCGATATATTCATGTAAGTTTTTCTCGATATACTGTTTCCTTCCTTGTAGATCATCACCAAGAAATAATTCAAAATAACGCCCTGTCGATTCAACATCTTCTTTTACAATTTGGATCAGCTTACGAGTTACTGGGTTCATCGTAGTCTCCCACATCATTTCTGCAGTGTTCTCTCCCAATCCTTTGGATCGTTGAATCATTACTTTTCCTTTTAACTTCTTAACAATGGCATCTTTTTCTTTATCACTGTAGGCAAAATAAGATTTTTCTTTGTGTGTAATCTCATAAAGAGGAGACTCCGCTATATATATTTTCCCTGATTCGATTAAAGTGGGCATCAATCGATAAATTACAGTTAACAATAAAGTACGAATATGGAAGCCATCGATATCTGCATCTGTTGTGATAATGATTTTAGACCAACGCAGGTTTTGGAGGTCAAACGTATGTAAGTCTTTATTATACTTAGATTTCACTTCGATTCCACAGCCTAAAAGTTTCACCATATCCACAATAATATCGTTCTTGAAAATCTTGTCATAGTCCGCCTTTAAGCAATTTAAAATTTTCCCTCGAAGTGCATAAATGGCTTGAAATTCAGCATCCCTTCCCTGCTTAGTTGAACCTAGAGCCGATTTTCCTTCCACGATATATAATTCCGTTTGATTTCTATCTTTTGATTTACAATTGATAAAACCATCAATACGATTGGTGATATTGTTTACAGAGGACTGGAGCTTCTTTTTCACATCTAACCGTGTCTTCTCTGCCTTTTCTCTACTGCGTTTATTGATGAGAATTTGATCAGCAATCTTTTGACCTTCCAATGGATTTTCAATAAAGTATACTTCTAATTTCTCACGCAAATATTGGGTCATATACTCTTGGACAAACTTAGACTCCATTTTTTTCTTTGTTTGATCCGTATATAACGAAACAGTAGAGTAAGAATTGCTTATAACAATTAGACTCTCTCTCACATCATCAAAACTGATCTTTTTCTCCCCTTTGGTATACTTATCTTTAAGAAGATTATCAACTGCTTTCGTAAATCCGTTTTTGATGTAATTTTCTGGGGTACCACCATGCTCTAATAAAGAAGAGTTGTGGAAATACTGCATTTTTTTTACCTCATTATGAAACACAAATGTAATTTCTGCTTTAAACTTAAACTCTGATTCCTCATTCTTCTCTTTTCCTTGTGTCTCTGTTCGAAATTGAACGATTTCCGTAAAGTTTTTCCCATCACTTAACTCTGCGATATAATCTTTCACACCGTTTTCATAAAGGAACACATCTGTTGTCCCATCCATCTCATTATGAAAGATAAACTTTAACCCACTATTGACAATGGATTGATTTTTTAGTGTTTCTTTAATAAAGTCGGTACACACTTCATTTTCACCACGAAACACTTCAGCAGAAGGCAGCCAGTGAATAAGCGTTCCGCGATAGTCAAGTTTGTGTTTTTCTTTGACCAAGTCTCCAACTTGTAAGCCTTTTTCAAAGCGAATGTAATACTTGTAACCATTTGGATTGATAGCAGTACATTCAAAAAAATCACTTGTATAGTTAGTTCCTGTAGCTCCAACCCCATTGGTTCCCAATGAAAATTGGTAGTTTCCAGTTGTATCATTGTTGTTATACTTTCCACCTGACCACAATTCATCAAAGACTTTTTTGTAAGCGTATTCTCCTTCTTTGTTTTTATCCATTGGAACAGAACGGCCAAAATCTTGGATCATAATAGACTTATCTAGATATTTGGTGATGATAATTTCTCTCCCAAATCCTTCTCGATATTCATCTATCGCGTTTGCTAATATTTCAATAAAAGTATGGTTATGATTTTCTAGTCCAATCGATGCTGGCTTAGCACGTACTCCACCTAGAATCCCTAGTGATTGAATAGAATCAGAATTATATGTATCTATACTCAACAGGTGAACCTCCTTTAAATTTGTGCATGATGAACTAATAATCTAAAAATAGATAATTATATATCACTAATTTTGTCAAGTTTAAGCGAACAAACCTACCCCTTACTATTTGAAAATAAGGGTAAGTTTGTTCGCTTATCTACTGATTTCTTACATTATTCAAAAGGTTCATTTCTGAAGTCCCTTTCAAATTTAATTTTGTGCTAATTTTTTTTGAAACCACTCCCTATTTTTCTCTTGAATATCCGATGATAATTCATTGTCTAATGTTTCTCTTAGCCACATCAACGTTTTTCCCTTTAAAAAGTTATACAACTCCTGTTCCGCTTCTAACATGGTGCGATTGATTAAACATGGGACTATATCCTCATTCTCTTCGACGTCAATTGCTTCATTTGTAACCGCTTTTGCGATGATATTTTTGCACTGGAAAATCGGTTGTGAACCTTCAATTGCAATTACGACATCATAAAATGTAATTTTTTTAGGAGATTTGGTTAACTCATATCCACCTCTTACTCCTGGTGTGGATTGCACAATTCCACCTTTAACTAATTTGGTGAAGATTTTGGATAGGTAAGATTCGGAAACACCTTGAAACTCTGCCAGATCTTTTATACCAATAGGTCGATTCAGAGGAATAATATTAACAAGACAATGCAATGCGTATTCAACACCTACACTAAAATTCATCATCCATCCCACCTCTATCAAAGATACTCATTATCTATAATATATGTGACAATCTATTAAAATACAATCAACCTATATATTTCATCCAACATCCCTTATAATGAAATTTATCTGACTCCAAAGAGAGGTACTCATGCCGCTTTATCTTCCCGAAACACGTAACCGGAAGAACTTTGAAGTCATCGGCACATTGGGTCCATATCAAGTACAGGGAATATGTGCATCGCAGTCAAATAAGTGCGAACTCTACTTTCCGGATTTGATTTTTACCCATCTCACCTCAGGGGATGAATACCATCTCGTTCCAGCTAGTGGTCTCCGAAGCTTTTTGATAATCGACCCCACCAGAAAGGAACATTGTACCCTTCGAGGCATGACTTTCTGTACCTGTTCAAAGGAGCACATCGTAGGACAGTATTAATAAGCTGTCATACGCAACGACCGTGACCAATTACTGGCCACGGTCGCCCACTCTTTTCAACTACTTATTTTCTTTCCATTAAGATGGTATGTGATTCAACTAATTGTTTATCTGCTTCTATCCGTTTTTTGCTCATTTCTGAAATCTCATTTCCATCATCCTGACGAGATTTATAAATTATCTTTTCTCCAGCTTCTTCAGAATCAAACATCTGATGGACTGCTTTCTCTACCTTTTTTACATCGTTTGGATGACAACGAACATAAAAATCGTAAGAATAAGCATAATTGAATTCATCATAATACATTGCTATCAAAATAAAATATCTCGGATCGTGAGAATCAAAAGAGACATCAAAAGACATCAGAGGAGGTTTATAAGTCTCTTCGTCAAAATCTTCTTCATAATCTACTTCATTTGAAGTATACATTTGTCTGGGCAATACACGGGCGGAATATCCTAATTTCTTCATTATTGCTATTATCCATTTATCCGCATCATAAGTACCGGCAGAATGATACCAAGTTAACTGTACAACTTCATTATACCCTTCCTGTAAAATCTCTTTTATTGAAGGAATTTCTTCATAAGTTGGCAATGGTTTATTATTTTCTTTACAAAATTCAGTAATATGGATGATAGCACGATTATTTCCTCTTATCAGAGCAAATTCATAAGGACGATATCCTTGGTCATTCCTTATATCCAAATCCGCACAGTAATGAAGAAGAAAAGGAATGAGATCTGATTTATCATACGAGATTACTTTAAATAAAACAGAAGGATCGAATTGCAATGGTAAGTTGACATCTAAACCTGCTTCTAAAAATACTTTGCATATCTTATAGCTATTTCTACCACTAATAACCATATCCCATAAATGCCCCGAATCAATCGGCACTCCTATTTCGATAAACCTTTCTACAACCTCCACCAATCCACGATCAACAGGCCATGTAAAAAAACTAAAGTTCCCCATTAATTCTGGATTTACTTCTGCTCCATACCGTATCAGTAAATCAACTGCTTCTTTGGATTGTGCCTCCCGAAGCGGCGGATGATAGAAATAATGACCTCTCACCTGGGCTTCCGTATCAGCACCTGCTTTTAAAAGAAGTTCCATGATTTCTAGCTGATTATTTTTAGTCGCTTTATGTAATAAACTTAGTGAGCCCCTATATTGGTTTGGGTCTGCACCGTATTCGAGTAACAACTCCACAATCTCTGTATGCCCCAGGGCTAGTTCTAAAAAATTATTAGAATAAGACAGATCAGCCCCATATTCTAGTAACAGTTTTACAATCTGTCTATTTCCAATTTCAATTGCATCATGTAATGGTAATTTATATTCCAATTGATACCCCTTGTAATTCAGCATATCAGGATGTACTCCCATTTCTAGCAAATCTATTACAATTGAGACATTTTGTTCGCGGATTGCTTCTTGTAAGGAATAGGGAGGTATGAACTTAACACTTTGCTTTGTTTCTTGATCTATTAACAGCTTTAATAGCTCTCCTGAAACAGCAACTTGCCATGGCATCTGCTCCAAAGCATTTTGATTGAACTTATTTGCCCCTTTTTTTAGTAAGAAGTCTACTGCTTTTTTATTACCTGATAATGCAGCAAAATGCAAAGGGGTATTCCCCAAAAAATCCGTATTATCTACAGCTATTCCTTTTTCCTTTATAAGATACTTCAGTACTTCTGGTTCTGCCGTTGTTGCTGCCATATGAAGTATGGATACTTTTGTAGATGGATCAACCGTATCACTACCCGAATCAAATTCGACTTGAAGTAACGTTACATTTTCCTTCATGGCTACTTCACATAAATGATAAAAAAGCATGTTTTCTCGATGAAAATAATTTACTAGTACTTGAAATGGATAGGACATGTATTTCCTTCCTTTCTATTTCCAGCTGAAGTGCCATTTCAAACTGCCTGACAGGAATTGTCAAGATGAAAAAATAAATCAGTGACAATAGTTGACACTATCAGATATTAAACTATAGTTGTAGAACAAACAGAGGAGATGAAAGATATGAGTTTAGAAATGATCCCTTTTATTATGTTAAATGGAAATGCAAAAGGAGCGATTTCTTTTTATCAAAAAACGTTAGATGCAGAAGTTCTTTTTATTCAAGCAGATGAAAATAGAGTAGATCATTCCGTTTTAAAAATCGGGGATAACAAAGTGATGATATCAGATCGTATTCCTCAAATCCCACATCAAACAGGTACACAAGTCAATATTTGTATTACCATTCCAGATAAAAAAAGAGCAGAAAAAATATATGCCTCACTAATAGAAGAAGGTGTAGAACATCTGCCGATGGGGGAAATGCCCTTTAGCCCAGCTTATGGAATTGTGACAGATAAATATGGTGTTTGTTTTCAGGTGTTTACGCAACGAAATAAATCGGTTTAAAATTCAAAGACTCCCTATTTACGGGAGTCTTTTGGCATAATCACTCAGCAATACTTGGAATACTTTTCACAACATCTATTTCAGCTTCATAGTCAACTTCGGGTTGATCAAAACCGAACAACTGGAAAAATTCTTTGCGATATCCTTCAATATCAGAGATTTCCTTAAGCTTATCTGTCGTCAGTTGACCCCATAGCTTGGAAATTTGTTCTTGCACAGAATCTTTCATTTCCCAATCATCCAAACGAATACGACCTTCTTCATCTACCGGTATCTCACCAGCAAATAAGCGATCATCAAAGAGTCGATACATCTGCTCAATACACCCTTCATGCAAATGCTGATTCTTCATCACTTTATAGAGCAAGGAAATATATAGTGGTACCACAGGAATTGCAGAACTAGATTGGGTTACTAGCGCTTTATTAATTGATACATAAGCATGTCCACCAATCTGATTTAATTCTTCTTGAATCGTCTTTGCAGTTGCTTCCAAATCATTCTTAGCCTGCCCGATTGTACCTTCTCGATAAATTGCTTGCGTCACTTTCGGTCCGATGTAAGAATAAGCGACTGTTTTCGCACCAGAGGCCAATACTCCAGCTTCTTGCAAAGCCTGCATCCAAAAATGCCAATCTTCTCCACCCATCACAGTAATCGTATGATTAATTTCCTCTTCTGTAGCTGGATCGATTGTGATTTCAGATACTTCCCCGTTATGGAAATCAACTGTTTTGTTTGTAAATGGCTCTCCAATTGGTTTGATAACAGAATTAAACTTTTCCCCTGTTTTTGGGTGTACTCGTACTGGGGAAGCAAGACTGTATACAACTAAATCTACTTGCCCCAAATCCCGTTTAATCAGGTCGATGGTTTGTTGCTTGATCTCATCAGAAAAAGCATCTCCATTAATACTTTTTGCATAAATTCCAGCTTCATTTGCTGCTTCTTCAAATGCAATCGTATTGTACCAACCCGCGGTTGCAGTACGTTTCCCTGATGCTGGACGCTCAAAAAATACTCCTATTGTACTTGCACCTGAGCCAAAAGCAGCAGTGATACGGGATGCTAAACCGTAGCCTGTAGAAGCGCCAATTACCAGTACATTTTTGGGGCCTTCTATTTTATTTTGTTTTTTCACATAGCTAATTTGTTCTTGCACATTTCTTGCGCACCCTTCAGGATGTGCAGTGGTACAAATAAACCCACGAAATTTTGGTTTTACGATCATCTTATTTAATCCTCTCTCATTTAATTTTGATATGTAGATAAAATTAAGACCTAGTACTAATTCTACTATAGTATACCGAAAAACCATCAAGTTGACAGCAAAAACATCGTACCTTGAATTCATAATAGATTCAAGTTTCCACCAAATGATAGGATGAACATAGTACGAAAGGAGAAAAACATGAGAAACATACGTCCACCCAACTAAAAATTAATCCCTTATCTACCACGTCCTCCTCCCTTTTGAATGGTTTATCCATCATTTAAAAGGAGGGTAAAGGAATGCAAAATGTTTGGAAACTAAGATTTTTTTGTTTTTTTCAATCATTAATACCAGCTTATGTTATCGAACGGTTGTTTTGGGAGCAAAGAGGAGTAACTGTTCAACAAGTCATCTATACAGAAATTCTCTATGCTCTAACTATTTTAATCTTGGAAATACCAACAGGAGTTTTAGCAGACCTGTGGGGTCGAAAAAAGATGCTTGTGGTTGGTGCTCTATTATATAGCTTTGAATTTTTTCTCTTCATTTATGCTACACAGTTTTGGCATTTTGTTATTGTCATAATATTAGCAGGAGTTAGTTACTCTTTTCAAAGTGGATCGGAAAATGCGCTTTTATATGAATCCCTACAGGAGAGCAAACAAGAACACTCATTCGAAAAAGAAATAGGTATGATAGAAGTGTGTCAGCTTATAGGGGCAATTTTAGGGGCCTTGAGTGGTAGTTGGTTAGCAGACACCCATCCTCTGGAGATAAATTACTGGATTTCTCTCGTAAGTAGCCTATTTGCTTTTGGATTCTCTTGCTTGCTAATCGAACCAGAGAGGAAACAACCCGCTTCTCTACCACCATCTGTATGGATTTATACAAAAACAGCTTTGCTCTTTCTTCGAGATAAACCACATGTGATCGTGATTACATCTGCTGGCATGGTATTGGGAGCAAGCATCAATTTTATTCATGAATTTTGGCAACTTTATCTGTCCGAATTACAAATTCCAATCACTTATTTCGGTTTATTCTCCGCCAGTTGTATGCTTTTACAAATACCAGGATACTTATTTGTTCCTCTGATACAAAAACATTTTCATCCAACATCCTTCTTAATCTTTATTCAATTCGTATTTATTTTGGGATTATCCTATATTTCACTTGTCCATCATGTCTCAAGTCTATTCGTTTTTGGCTTCTTATTCCTAGTTTCCAGCATGGTCATCCCACTTGTTTCTGGATATCTCCATCATCGTATAGATGGTAATATGCGAGCCACACTTGATTCATTTCAATCATTAGGTTCAAATATTGCAGTGATGGGAATAGGACTAGGATTTGGTCATTTCACTTCTACTTCAAATATTTTTGGTGGATTTGGCTTTATGGCTTATTTTTGTTTGCTTTTTCTATTTGTTTTTTCGTTTGTCACCCTAAAAAAATAGAAGAAAAAGCATCAATTTATCATCGATCCCAGATGCAAGAAGAGCCATTCTGACCTATAATAAAGTTAATTCAGCATGAATCCAACACTAAAAACCGAAGCTGCCCGATAATGAGCAACTTCGGTTTTCTTAGAAAGGTGAAAGATCTTTTAATTTTGCAAAAAACTTAAGAAGGTCTTCTTCTTGCTTGTACAACTTTTTCACGGTTTCTATTAAAAACGTTGGAATTTGTCGTCCTTCTATTAAGGAATAGAATAGATGGTATCCTTCGACCAAGTGTTCCCACCGATAGTCATTTCCAGATTTCCGATATTCAGCAACATCAATTATTTTCGCATGACCTTCTTGAAATATCACATTTTCTAAATGAATATCTCTTGGATTTAACCCTTGTTTCCTTGCATATTCACGGGCTTGTTCCACTTCTTCAATAACTTTTGGACTTATCACAATGCCTTGTTCTAAACATTGGTAAAGGGTAAGTCCTTCTTCATAAGATAGTTTTAAAAAATTTGATCCCATTTCATAGCAGGTTGCATATGTCGAACAACCTTTTAATTGCTCATAAATCGAAAACTCAACTTCACACTTCCACTCTGCCTCTTCTACATAAATCTTGTAAACTGTATTTGAATCCGATTCATGCTGTACTACAGCCGCATCTGTACCTGTTCCTATCACCTTGAAGGATTCAGGGATCTGTAGAATATTTATTTTTGGTGAATCGACCTTCTTTTCTAATTGTATTTCATAAATTTCTTTGATGAGTATATCTCCCTCTATTGGGTCAGATTCCATACTAATTTTCATTCTCCCTTTTGGTTTAAAATAGGTATGGATCTTTCCAAACCTATTGTCCACTTTTTATTGCTATACTTATCATAACATTAATCGAATAATTACTTAAAGCGTTAGAAAGGAAGACATTTTATTGGTCAAAAGAAAATACGCAAATAGACCTAACTGGTATCGAATAAAAGAAAAAATATATTTCTCAAAGTCATCCAATGAATTTGAAGGTACAATTGCCTATTTAGGTTTCAAACAAGTATCCCCTCCATTGTGGAAACAATATTCCAATACATGGGTAAAGATATTAGACAAAAAATATTGGTGGATTCAATTTTTCCCAATTGATCAAAGATATACTGTAACGGTAATGATAGATGAAAAGAAATCTATCATACAATGGTACCTTGATATTTGCAAAGCACATGGAATCGGCAATAATGGTATCCCTTGGTACGATGATCTTTATTTGGATATCGTCGTGCTGCCAAATAAAAAAATAGAACTCCTTGATCATGATGAGCTTATCGCCGCTCAGAAAGATGGCTACGTATCTGAATCAGAGTATCAGATGGCTTTACATACTTCCTCTAGACTATTAAAAAATATCGACGAACACCTCTTATCCTACCAAAAGATATTAATGGAAGTACGAGAAGTAATAGATACTATTCCCCTCTGAAAATCTTCCCATGAGGTGAGGAAAATGAAATCTTCTTTTATCCGTATTGTTATCGGAGCTAATACTTACCAAAATAATCCTGATTGGATACATACTCAAAAAAATGATTTAAATCTACTCAATCGAAGTCATTGGCTGGAACAGTTTGAAAAAAATAGTATTTCAGCTATTTTAGCAGAACATGTATGGGAGCATCTAACATATGAACAAGGAATACAAGCAGCTACTACTTGTTTGGAGTTTTTAAAACCTGGCGGCTACATCCGATGTGCTGTTCCCGATGGGAATTTTCCGGATCAAATGTATCAACAACTTGTCCAAATAGGTGGACCTGGATCAGTAGACCACCCTGCTGCTACGCACCAAATCGTATATACCTATCGAACATTACAAAAAATGTTTCATACAGTTGGATTCCAAACCGAATTATTGGAATATTGCGACGAAAATGGTCAATTTCATCATCACCCTTGGAATCCGAACGATGGAGTTATCTATCGGTCTTTTCCATTTGATCACCGGAATCGAAAGGGTAGATTGGGTTTTGTATCCTTAATCTTAGACGCCATAAAGCCACTTAGATCGTAATACACATTCCATCTTTCCCAAACCAAACACCTTCTGGCAAAATATTTTTTGTTATATCTATATTGTGTGACATATGTGTGAATATCAATTTCTCCGGTTGTAGCTTCTCTCTTAGTAACAAAGCCTCTCTTACATCATAAATAGAACGTTTATGTTGAAATGGATAATTAGATTCATCTAGGTAGGAAGCACCTAAAATTAATAGGGAGAGGTGGTAGAATGGCTCCATTTGCTCAGAAGTCATGTGTATAACATCAGACACATATGCCCAACTACTTGCTTGATCGGAGAATCTTATGCCATAGGAGTAACCATTATTCCCATGATTCACACGATGAAAAGAAATATACACCTCATCTACATCCATTTGATGAAGAGGGGTAAAAAAAATATTTCTTTTTGGAGTAAGATAAGGGTATCGCTGTTTCAAAATATTTATGACATCAGGCGGACTGATAACTGTCAACTTTGATTCGTGCCAAAAACATAAATCCGCTAGATCACCTAACCCAGCTATGTGATCATTATGTGCATGGGTTATACAAAGGATATCGGGAATAAAGAGATCACCATCAATAAATTGCTGGCGAAAATCTGGTGAAACATCAACTAATATTTTTTTGCTCGCATGAATAAAAACACTAGGCCTGCTTCTTGTATTGGCTATGCTTTTGCATACATCACAACTACACAACATTCTCGGTACTCCTTGAGAATCACTAGTTCCTAAAAATTGTATCTTGGTTTCCATAGTTCTCCCCTTAGTTAAGGTGCACTGGTCAGCACTGCGACATCAATTATCCCCTTTAATAGAAAAAATGGAAGGAAAAAATACATGATACACGATGACATTAAATTAGCAAAACCAGCACAACGCGCACTTATAAACGCTGGATACACACATCTTGAACAACTCACAGAAGTTACAGAATCGAAGCTTAGCCAACTACATGGGATGGGGCCAAAAGCGATAACTAGGCTGCGCCAAGCATTAACAGCAAAAGGAATGTTCTTTGCAAAAGAGGATTAATCTTGTTCTAAAATCCATTGCACAGCATCTTTTAAACTATCAGCTATATAATCAGGTTCTATTTCCACCCATTTAAATCGATATTCCCTTAATGCCTCCATTCCAGCACCAGTCCTTACAAGAATACAACGACACCCCATTCGATTCCCTGCTACCATATCTGACCAACGATCTCCAATAACAAAAGATTCATCCCAGTTCAATTGGTGATCTTTCGCTGCCCGCTCTAATAACCCTATACCTGGTTTCCGACATGTACATCCTTCTTCTGGTTTATGCGGGCAAATATATACGGCATCAAATCCAAATGATATTAATTCTTTCTCAAACATCTCAAGCTGTGCCTCACCTCTTGCAATTCCAGGTTGATTTGTAAAAGTAAAGACAAAGAAACCTGCTTGTTTAAGAGAATGTATACACTTGAGAGTATGTGGAAATAAGATAAACTCACCTGGATATTGAACAGTTTTTCCTCCTCCTATTGTCCCATCACGATCCAAGAAGACTGCCTTATGACCTTTCATATCATCACTTCTCTTCATTTTTTGTCACAAAGCAGAAAAACTACTCTTTCTGAGTAGTTTTTCTGCTTTCATTCATTACGGATTAACCATTCAACTCGTGAAAAATCGAATTTCTGTTCCATTACTGAGAAGAGTTATTTTTATACCTATGAGAACATATAACAAACATGTATAATCAATTTTAATTCGCAAAGATGCAAGTAAAACTATATCTAGAAGGGAGTTGAATAACAGCATATCATTAGCCATCCGTAGTCAGTCACTCTTACTTTGGGTAGATTAAGTTCCCCATGGCTCAATGTCTTTCAAAATATTCTCATCCTTTCGTTGATTCTGATCTCAGATTATACTATATAGTATGCAATAATCAACGCTCCAGCACTTATTTTTTGCACTATTACACAAAAAAATGTTCTTCAGAACAAAGGAGAGTACATATGATTTCATTTAAACCCCTTCGTATGTGGATGGCAGGTGAAGGGAAAGAAAAAACAGACCTAGCAAAAGATTTAGGCCTCAACGCCCGCACATACCAACGTATCTGGAAAGACGGGAATGTAACTACGGAAACAATCGATCGCATTTGTGAACACTATAACTTACCCATTGAAAAAGTTGTTATCCGAATTCCAAATAAAAAAAATGAACAATAAAAATGAGCGAATACCCTTAGAATCTGATCAGCTAGAGGTTACATAGCCATATATTGGTATATTATCTTCTAGATATAGAATTCATACTTACCACACTTCTCTATTATACCTAAAATATGGATGCTAGTAAAATCTCTTTTATTATAATACATAAAAGAGATTGGAGGCTGACTTTCCACTCTGAAAAAGCCTTAGGATTGGAGGATTCCCACCAATGGATAGGATTTCTTTCAGGTTTCACCACATCCAATGCCGCAATCACTCTCACCCCTTCCAGCAAAATGTTTTTCAGAGCATCGCTGTCTCAATCCTAGTATTCCTCACAGATTTTTCTCATCTAAAAAATTTGCTAACAAAAGACAATCCCATAACAACGGCAATGATCATACAAGTCCAGAATAATATTTTATCTTGTTTGTCGAATTGCTTTTTATCCAATTTCATTCACCTATTTCTTATCAAGCCGAATGTATTGCTGGTACCTATAGTATAAAATATATCACTAATCGAATAAGATAATCAGGACAGTATTTCATTTTCAAACCAAAAAACTGACCTTACTCAGAATAGAGAGGTCAATTTTTGTTTTTATTGTAATTCTCCAATTACTTCTCCAGATTTATCAATCTGTTTTGCTGATCGTATAACGGTAGATTTAAATTTCCATTGACCATCTTCTTTTTTAAGCGTATGTTCTGCAATGATGCGATTATTTTTAAACCGGGGATCATCATTGCTATTAATTGTATCTTGTTCCACTTCAATAACAGCAGTATCGCCATCAATTGAAATAACTTTAAACCTTTTCAGAGTTGCATGAAGATCAAAATTTTCAAACGCATTTTTCATCGTATTTTCGGTCTGAGTAATGACATTTGGATCAGCCTCTTTCGACAACATGCTCATATACTTCGTAAGATCCTTGTCATTCATAGCTTGAAAATTATCTTCAACTGTTTGCTTTAATGTTGTCTCTTCAGAAGGCTTTCCACAAGCAGTAGATAGAAATAATAACATCAAAATGAGTACGATACTTAGTCTTCTAATCTGTTTTGTCATGATGACATCCTTTCTTGTTCATAAAAAAATCATTTTTGATCGTATTCATTTTATATTATAAAATATTATTTTTATATACTAGATTGTGAATTGTCATCTATTTCAACCTCTATTTTATCCTATGCCTTTTTTATTCAACCTCTCACATATAATTTCCCCTTACTTTTCCAAACATAAAATAGTAAAAGAGGAAGATAACGAAATGTAAAATAGCGAGTGCTAAATAAATATTACTAAATACAATTCCTTTAGAACTCGTGAACACTAGATTCCAATGTGTGTAAGACCCTGCATCCAACACTTTACTATAAATAGCAACACCAACAGATTGGGAAATGAAACTTAACATTTGTAGAATACCCATCCCTACACCTCCCTGTTCTTTTGGTAGTGTTTGTGAGGTTGAATTTTGTAATACAATAAGCATAAATGACTGGCCAATATAACCAAAAACCAAAAAAATTGCGATTACCCACATTGGACTCCCAACAAATGTTGATAGCAAAATAAAACAGATGAATAATAAACTAAAAGACAAAAAATATAAATTAGAGTTCCCTTTTAAATCTGCTAATTTTCCTCCTTTTCTTCCGAAATAAGCTGAAGCTGTTGCTGCCGGAACCATTGCAAGTCCAATCCATGATGTAGGTAGCTTCTGTACTTGGGATAATAAAAGAGGAGTTAAAAAATATAAACTTGTTCCAATACCATTAATAACAAAGGAAAGCCCTAAATAAACCACATAATTTCTATTTGAAAATAATCGAGTTGGAAAGAAAGGATTTTTTACTGACTTAATCCGAATGACAAAAAAACAAATTGCAACACATGCACATATAAATAACCATCCTATTCCATTCGTAACACCTAATAAGACTGATATCACTGTTATTGCAAATAGCATTGCACCAATTCCATCAAATGTCCCTGTAGCCGCCTGCCGTTCTTCATCTAAGTATTTACGATAAATAGGCAATGTTGCCAATATAAGTACAGGAACAGCAAACAACCACCTCCAATTCACAATACTTGCTATAAGAGCTGAAACAACTGGCCCAAGTGCACTTCCTAAAGCCAAACCTGTAGCCATCATTCCTAGTGCCTTTCCTCTATTCTCTGGAGGAAAGTACCGCACTGGGATTAAGGTTGCTACTGCTGGTATCACAGATGCCCCGATGGCTTGCAAACACCTTGCAAAAAGAGCTACCCAAAACGTATGGGAAGATAAACCTACAAAAGAACCTATTGTTAGAATAATCAATCCAAAAGTGAGTAGATTTTTTAATTTATACTGATCGGCAAGTTTTCCGTAGGTAACAGTGCCAATTGCATAAATAATTACATATGAAGTGGAAAGCCAACTTACTTGAGAAAAAGAAAGTTTAAATTCCTTACTGATTTCAGGTAGAACATAATTAAATATGAGCACACTTATCGACGATAGAGTTAAGGTGAACATTACAATACGCATTAATATTTCACCTTTTTGTTGAGAATATTCCGAATTCATCGGTAGTAACCTCCGCTCCTAGTTTTTATCATTATGAAACAAAAGAAAATAGTAAAGATATCCTTCCTACCCTATCTACTGTTTTGAAATTAGTGAGAGGTTCGTAGGTTATTTCCCATCACATTATCCCTAGTCTTTGAATAACGTGATGGGAAACTACATTCATACAGTTTTACTTGCATTTCGTTTCTTCTAACGCATTTCTAGACATCTGTTTAATCAACTGAAGAAATAAATCCGTCTGCTCCTCTGTAAATCCTTTGGAAAGTGTTTTCGACCAGTAAGCCAGTTTTGTTTTGATAAAGTTTTGCATCTTTAATCCTTTGTCGGTTAAAGTCACTAAATATGCTCTGCTGTCTACAGGTGAACGTGTTCTTTTTACATACCCTAATTTCTCCAAACGACTAATCGCACGAGCAGTAGCCGCCTTATTGATAAAGAGATTCGCAGACAATTGCTCTTGTGATATCCCATCTTCTTCATACAAATTAACCAAAAAAATGTACTCAGAGGAATTGATATCATACTCTTTTAATTCTCGATTGAGATAAATTTGAAATTGGCGATGGATTACGGAAATCCATCTTGCTATGCTTTCATTCAATACAATCTTCTCCTTTTCTATGGTTGACTAATCAACTATAGAAAATATATACCATTTAAGTTGATTAGTCAACCATTGATTTTAACTAATTTTATTTTCTACCATTCTTGTGTAAGATAGAGATAAATGTAAATGAAATAAACCGAGGAGAGACAAACTCAGAAAATGGACACAGTCACATCTACCATCATTAATTTCGTTTTAGTTTTAGTACTGGTGCTACTAAATGGCTTTTTTGTCGCAGCAGAATTTGCATTGGTAAAAGTACGAACAACCCGTATTGCACAAATCATGACCAAACGTGGAAAAATGGCCCAAACTGTTTTGAAAAACTTAGATGCTTATCTCTCTGCTACTCAACTAGGTATCACGCTCGCATCACTCGGATTAGGTTGGGTTGGAGAACCCACACTTGCAAAAATATTGGAACCTATCCTTCACTATTTTCATCTACCCGAATGGTTAAACCACACCATATCTTTCGTCATAGCCTTTTCAGTCATTACATTTTTGCATATTGTTATAGGAGAAATGGCTCCAAAATCATTAGCTATTCGACGTTCTGAAACAACAACTTTATGGACAGTTACCCCATTACATTGGTTTTATATTGTATTTAAACCTTTCATTATCGCTTTAAATAGCTCAGCCAACTTTGTTCTTAAATGGCTTGGAATAGAACTACAAGATGATCATCAACAAGTACATACAGAAGAAGAAATTCGAATGGTAATCAAAGAGAGCCATAAAAGCGGTATTATTGATAAAGCAGAACTCACCCTTTTTGATAATGTCTTTGAATTTACGGACCGCGTCGTACGTGAGATCATGGTACCTCGCATCAAAATAATTGGATTAGATATACAGGATTCCTCCGAAAAACATTTAGAAACCATACTTAATACCAAATTAACGCGGTTCCCTATTTATGACGGAAATAAAGACCAAATTTTAGGGGTTATTCTTCTTAGAGATTTCTTTGAAACAATAGTCAAAGAGAAAAAAAATATCCCAATCCAGTCACTTATGCGCTCTATACACTTCATTCCAGAAACAATTGAAATAAAAGATGCCTTTATACAAATGCAAAAAGCAAAAAGTCACATGGCAATTGTAGTAGATGAATATGGTGGTATATCTGGATTAATAACGATAGAGGATATCATCGAAGAAATATTTGGAGAAATTCAAGATGAATTCGATAACGAACGCCCTTTCTTTCAAGATACGGAAAAGGGAGTTTCCATTGAGGCTCGATTATTAATTGAAGATGTGAACAAATACTTTCACCTTCAGATAAACGATGAGGAAAATGATACTATTGGAGGCTGGCTATTCTCTCAATTTGAAAGGATACCCAATGTTGGCGAAGAATTAAACTGGAGAGATACGACATTTATCATCGAGAAAGTAAACAAACAGAGCATCGAACGTATTTTGGTGAAAAAAACAGAGAAAAAAATAAAAAGCAAAACTCTTGAAGAAAGAAGCTAGCAATTGCTTGCTTCTTTCTATATTTATATAGAGCTACAAAGAGCTAATTCTCTGCGGCCAAACTCTACACGAGTTGGCCTGGCTTCTAACTCGGAAGGGTAAAAAAGAAGTAAATAAACCCCACCGAAAAGAAACCCGCGAAGATGTATCCCCAAATTCGAGACACATTGGCGCGCTCCAAGAGCACAGCCAGTGCCAAAAGCACCAAAAGCACACCTATTTTAAAAATCATCATGGCACCATTCTTAATGTGGACAGCATCTCGTATTGTTATATTACAATAAATAACTTCAAAAAATGAAGTTTTTTAATAAAAATATAATGCATCTTTTTCTTTATGATCTGCTCTCCCATATTTAATTTATTGAAAATTATAAAATCCCTGAAACACCACCATCAATATTTATCGATGTACCCGTTACATAAGAAGCTGCATCTGATGCTAGGAAAGCAATCACTTTAGCAGCTTCCTCTGTCTCCCCAATACGACCTAGTGGAATTTGATGTTCGGCTTTGGTTGAAAATTGTTCCCAGCTTTGTTCTGGTGCTTGTTGTTTCCATCGTTTTTCGATTTGATCACTGCGGATCAATCCAATACAAACGGTATTGACTCGAATGTTATCATGCCCTAAATCTTTGCTCATCGCTTTCGTCAAAGCCAATCCTGCTGCCCTACTAACAGTTGTAGGTAAAGAAGATGCTGGAGGTGTTTTGGCAAGAACTGCTGTTACATTCACAATCGCTCCTCCTCCTGCTTGACGCATAAAAGGAATGGCATATTGTGAACAATGGATAGCCCCAAATAACTTTAAATCAAGATCCTGCTGCCAAAGTTCTGTTTCTACTTGTTCGAAGGGATTTGCAGAAGAGGTACCAGCATTATTAATTAAGATATCAAAGCGACCAAAATGTTCTGCTGTTTGCAGTACGATTTTTTCACAGTCTTCTTTTTTGGTTATATCTGCTAGCGAATAATATACTTTACTACCTGTTTGCTGGAGAACTTGCTCTGCCGCTTTCTCTAGTGACTCTGGGTTTCTAGCACATATTGCTACATTTGCTCCCTCCTTAACAAGTTGTATAGCTGTATGTAAACCGATTCCCTTGCTGCCACCTGTAATTAATGCAACTTTACCATTCAATCCTAGATCCATTTTCATACTCCTTTACCCATTTCATTGTGATTGTAGATAAGATAATTTCGTTTCACTGTAGGAATAGAAACCACAACACTTGCTCCCTCACCTACTTTGCTATCTATCCAGATTATACCCTTATGTGCTTCCACTAATTGCTTTACAATGGCTAAGTCGATTCCATTTTTACCAAATACCATTAAATACCAAATCAACTGGCAAACATTCCTTAAAAAGGAAGTGTACACTAGAAATGAAGCTAAATTATTCGTGATTGTACAATATGTCTCTTCTCAGAATAAAGCTTTTTAAAAAAATAAAAATCAAACAGTACAATTGGCTAGGAATTTTGTTAGAATTCTAGTTGAAAGGAAACGAAAAGTACATCTTCATGTCAATCCAAAGCTATAATAATATGATGTGATAGCATTACTGAAAAAATTTCCTTCCCCTTCCACCAAAATACGGATTAGCAGAAAGATTTCTGAGCTTTATTTTGGTAAATAATAGTTTTGAGAAATGTATAAATAGGAGGAGCTATCCAAATGCCAAATGATCAAGCTAAAAAGGAGACACCATGGAAAGATTTGCATGGACCTAACTTGGCTTACATCTTGGGCCAGTATGAACAATATAACAATGATCCTGAATCTGTAGACTCCACCTTAAAAGTTCTTTTTGAACAATGGGGTTCTCCAGTTATGGTGGAGAACAACCAACCAACGTTAGAGATGGAAACAGACGTAAAAAAGGTCATTTCAGCAGAAAAATTAGTGCAATATATCCGCACTTATGGTCATTTATCTGCAAATATTAACCCATTAGTAAAACAAGAACATGCACTCCCTAGCCATAATGAATATGGATTGAGTGAAGAAGATTTAAGTAAAATTTCAGCAGAATTAATTTGGACGGGTTCCACTAACCATGTATCCACAGCATTAGATGTCATTCAACATCTACAAAATGTTTATACAAAGTCGCTGGCGTATGAATTTAGCCATGTTCATAATCAAGAGGAACGAGAATGGCTTTATTCGAATGTAGAAACGAAAAAATTCCACCCTGACTTTTCTACCGAAATACGATCAGAACTAATGAAAAGACTGATGGAAGTAGATGAATTCGAGAAGTTCTTGCAACGTACATTCACTGGTCAAAAGCGTTTTTCCATAGAAGGTGTAGACATGTTAGTACCCATGATTGATGAACTGATTCGAACCAGTTCTCAAATGGGCGTTCGCCATGTCATGATGGGAATGGCACACCGTGGTCGCTTAAACGTACTAGCTCATATTCTTGGAAAACCATATGAAAAAATATTTTCTGAATTTCATCACTCTACCAACAAAGATATTGTTCCTTCGGAAGGATCCATGGGAATTAATTTTGGTTGGACCGGAGATGTGAAATACCATCTTGGTGGAGATCGAAATATTGATGGCAAAGACAGTTTTCATATTCGTTTGACCTTAGCCAATAACCCAAGCCATTTGGAATTTGTAAATCCTGTAGTGGAAGGATTTACCCGTGCAGCTCAAGAAGACCGAAGCAAACCAGGCTATCCTGTGCAAGATACAAGCAAAGCAATTGCGTTATTGATTCATGGAGATGCTGCATTTCCTGGAGAAGGAGTAGTACCAGAAACCCTAAACTTAAGCCAATTGACAGGATATCGCACGGGTGGAACCATCCATATTATCGCAAATAACCAGTTGGGCTTTACTACAGATACAAGAGATTCACGATCAACTGTTTATTCAAGTGATCTTGCCAAAGGTTTTGAAATCCCAATTGTCCATGTAAATGCAGATGATCCTGAAGCATGTCTAGCTGCGATTCGCCTTGCTTGCGAATATCGGACACGTTTTCAAAAAGATTTCCTAATTGATCTAATAGGATATCGTCGATTTGGACACAACGAAATGGATGATCCAACAGTTACTCAACCACTCATGTATGAAATTATCCATAATCATCCAACTATCAGTGCACAATATGCTGAAAAACTTAGTTCTTCAAAGGTGATCAAAGAAACGGAAATCAAACAATGGCTAGACAACATAAGAGGAAAATTACAAACTGCACATGAAACAATGAAACAAGGTACTGATGAAGAAGCAGATCACTACCCTAAATCAGTGTTAGAACCAGCAACGAAAATAAAAACTGGTGTTTCGATGGAATTGCTCAAAGAAATCAATCATTCTTTGCTAAAGAGACCTGAATCTTTTACCTCCTATCCAAAATTAGAACGTACATTATCGAGACGAATTAACTTATTAGAGGATGAAGAGAAAGTGGATTGGGCATTGGCGGAGACATTAGCATTTGCTACGATCCTAAAGGAAGGTACAGCAATTCGATTTACCGGTCAGGATACCGAAAGAGGAACATTTGCTCACCGCCATCTTGTATTGCATGATAGCAAAACGGGAAAAACATTTAGTCCATTGCATACCATTCCACACGTGAATGCAGCTTTTGGAATCCATAATAGTCCGCTATCGGAGGCTTCCGTACTCGGATTTGAATATGGTTATAACTTTTTCGCACCAAAAACTCTCACTCTGTGGGAAGCACAGTACGGGGATTTTGCCAATGCTGCACAAGTGATCATTGATCAGTTCCTGTCAGCTGGACGTGCAAAATGGAGGCAAGATTCTAGTTTGGTCATGTTATTACCACATGGTTATGAAGGACAAGGTCCTGAACATTCAAGTGCACGCTTGGAACGCTATTTACAATTAGCAGCTGAAAATAATGTTGTCATCGCGAATTTAACAAGTGCAGCTCAATATTTTCATCTTTTACGTCGTCAAGCTTCTATGATTGGAAAAGAAGAAGCTCGCCCATTAATTTTAATGGCTCCTAAAAGCCTTATTCGGAGCAAACGAACAATTTCACCTAGTATCGAATTAGAAAATAACTCCTTCCAAGCCATCAAAGAAGAAATTGACTTAGGAGAAAAAGCAAATCAGATAAAACGATTGATTTTATGTAGTGGAAAAATTGCAATTGACCTATCAGCGGAACTAGAGGCTTCTCCAGCTCAAAAAGACTGGCTACATATTATCCGTGTGGAACAACTATATCCGTATCCTAAAAAAGAAATTCAAGCGGTAATAAAACGGTTTAAAAATCTACAAGAAGTTGTGTGGGTGCAAGAAGAACCGAAAAACATGGGTGCATGGACATATATGGAACCTAAAATTCGCGAAACAGTATCTAATCATGTTTCCACCCGCTATATCGGACGTCCAGACCGTTCAAGCCCAGCTACAGGAAAAGCAAATGTACATGATATTGAACAACAACAAATTCTCACAGAAGCTTTGCATGTTGAACCATAATTGCTTAATTTCAGGAGGGATCAAACATGATTGAGGTAAAAGTACCAAATCTCGCAGAATCAATTACAGAAGGAACTATTTCAAATTGGGTTGTAAAAGAAGGAGATCATGTCAAACAAGGCGATATCCTACTAGAACTTGAAACAGATAAAGTAAATATGGAAGTTTCTGCTGAACAAGCTGGGGTTGTAAAAAAAATCATCAAACAAGTAGGTGAAAATGTAGAAGTTGGAGAAGTAATCGCCCACCTTGATGAGAACGCTAGTACAGAAGCTACTTCTGAAACAAAAACTAACGAAAGTTCAGAGACCAATACTCCCGCTTCCCAGACTAAGGAAGAAACAAAATCAACCCAATCTATTCCAGATAAACAAGATTCCAGCAGAAAGAAAACAAACGCATCACCAGCAATGAGAAAATTGGCCAGAGAAAAAGGCGTAGATGTGGATGACCTTCAAGCTGAACTGTACAAAAAAGACAATGGAAACGAACAGAAAAACGTACAGCAAGTCTCACAACCAATCTCTCCTGCACAAGAAGAAGTTAATACAAAACCTGTAGAACGCAAAAAAATGACTCGCAGACAACAAACGATTGCAACTAATTTGGTGCAATCTCAGCATAATGCAGCTATGCTCACTACCTTCAATGAAGTAGATATGACCAAGGTAATGGACATACGCAAAAGAAGAAAACAAGCGTTTATCGAAAAACACGATATTAATTTAGGGTTTATGTCATTTTTCAGCAAAGCAGTTGTCGGTGCCCTAAAAGCATTTCCAATTATTAACTCCGAAATTGATGGGCAAGATATTCTTTACAAAAAGTACTACGACATAGGAATAGCTGTAGCTAATGATGCGGGTCTAGTGGTTCCAGTTGTGAGAAATGTCGATTCTCTTACTTTCGTAGAAATAGAACGACAAATTGGCTCTTTAGCAAATAAAGCACGTACCAATAAATTAACATTAGATGACTTAAAAGGTGGTACGTTTACTATTACCAATGGGGGAGTATTTGGATCATTATTCTCTACCCCGATCCTCAATGCACCACAAGTAGGAATTTTAGGTATGCATACGATACAAAAAAGACCAGTCACCATAACTACCGCAGATGGTGATAAATTGGAGCATCGTCCTATGATGTACATTGCTCTTTCTTATGATCACCGTATTGTAGATGGTAGAGAAGCTGTTGGCTTCTTAGCTACCGTTAAAAAACTGATTGAAGATCCAGAGTTGTTGTTATTAGAAGGATAAAAAACCGAACTAAAAGGGTCACCCTGTCGCTGGCGACAGGGTGACCCTTCTTTTAAATTTCTTTTCATTCTTCCAATCCTAAGTCTTTTCGAGGATTTCCGACCATTTTTGACGGATTGATATGTTTATCAAATTCCTGTGCTGTAATGAAGCCGCTAGCAATAGCTGCCTCACGCAGCGTTATATCTTCTGAAAATGCTTTGTGGGCAATGGCAGAAGCCTTATCATAACCAATAAGCGGACTAAGAGAAGTAACCAACATGAGCGATTGATTTACATATTTTTCAATTCCTTGCTCGTTAAGGTATATCCCTTCTATACTATATTTTTGCCATTTTTCACATGCATCAGCGAGAATTCGACTGGAATGCAGCACATTTTTGGTAATAATTGGTCTCATCGTACTTAGTTCAAAATTTCCTTGTGAACCCGCAATAGCAACTGCATTGTCGTTACCAATAACTTGTATACATACCATTATCATGGCTTCTTCTTGGGTCGGATTCACCTTTCCAGGCATAATCGATGACCCAGGTTCATTTGCAGGTAGTCTTAGTTCATTAATCCCAGCTCTTGGCCCAGAACCAAGCCAACGGATATCATTGGCAATCTTCATGAGCGCTACTGCTAGTGCACGCACAGCTGAACTAGCATTTACCATTGCATCCAAAGATGCTTGAGCTGCAAATTTATTTGGTGCTGTAATAAATGGATGATGAGTAAGCTGGGCGATCTCTTCCGCTATATTCACCCCAAAATCAGGAAGTGTATTGATTCCCGTTCCTACTGCTGTGCCTCCAGCAGCAAGCTTATATAGTCCTGACATAGAGCCTTTAACGAGCTGGAGAGCATCTCTTAATTGAGTAACATAACCAGACCACTCCTGTCCGACCGTTAGGGGAGTGGCATCTTGTAAATGTGTTCGACCTATCTTAACAACATCCACCCACTGAACTGCTTTCTTCCATATCTCTTTTATCAATGCTTCTACACTAGGAATCAGACGATTGGAAAACTCTAATACAGTAGCAATATGCATGGCAGTTTGAAACGTATCATTGGAAGACTGAGACATATTAACATGATCATTCGGATGGATGGGATCTTTCGTGCCCAAAATCCCTCCTACCTTCTGGATAGATCGATTGGAAATGACTTCATTTACATTCATATTGGTTTGCGTGCCAGAACCTGTCTGCCAAACATACAATGGAAATTCTTCATCCAACTGACCTGCAATCACTTCATCGGCTACCTCCATAATTATCTCAGCTTTTTCTTTTGACAGAACACCAGCTTTTCCATTCACTTTTGCTGCAGCTTTCTTCACATACCCATATGCATGATAAATTCCCAGAGGCATATGGTCATCTCCAATGGAGAAATGAATCAATGATCGCTGTGTCTGTGCTCCCCACAATTGAGCTGCCGGTACTTTTACTTCTCCCATCGAATCGGTTTCAATGCGAAATTTCCCACCTTCAACCATATCACCTGCTGAATACGTGTTATTCTCTTTCACAAAAATTCCTCCTAAACGACATTGTAGGTCCTCCGGAATAAAAACAAGAATAGTTATTTCTACTATAACTTTTCCATTTGATCGTAATTTCACCTTCGGGCCCTTTGATCCATACATTAAGGTAAAAGGAGTGTGTTGGATATGCCGAACATAGATATTTCCCTATCCAAAAGAAGGCTGTATTTATACAAAGGAAATAAACTCATCAAAAGTTATCCCATTGGAATTGGTAAAATACTTTCCAAAACTCCCATTGGCAATTACGTCATTATCAATAAAGTCACTTATCCCTACAGCAGACCCGGTGGTCGCCTTAGCCCTTATGGAACCTTATGGATGGGACTATCCCGCAAAGGTTACGGAATACATGGTACAAATCGCCCCTCTTCTATTGGTAAAATGGTGTCAAAAGGATGCATCCGAATGTACAATAAAGACGTAGAAGACCTCAGTCGAAAAGTTGGAATTGGTACACCTGTAACAATCCATAAATGAGAGCTCTATCTTTACAGGAACAAATTCCTAGTTTTCAAAGAAATAACAACTTCAAAAATGGACAAACTTATTCTACTGCAATCCACATATTAATCATTCACACTATTTGATTGGAAACTGGTTTGATGTTATTGGTATGGAAGTACACCCTCGCAGTCGCCCCTCTTGAAAAACGCTAAAATACTCAAATAATTCTACTTTGTGCAAAACAGTAGGCAAGTACTCCGGCAGCGTATCCACTACTCCTCTATTATCCGAGTGAAGTATCCACGAAACTTCTTTCCAATCTAGGATTCCTTCTCGATTTTTAATCGGTGTTTCCAATAAATATTCAGGATGCAGTTCTACAAAAAATAGATACATTCCTCCTCTTGTATTTTCCTCTTCTGGCCATGTAACTATGCCTTTAAAATTAACTTGAGAGACTTGTATTCCCGTTTCTTCTTGAACCTCTCGAATAATACACTCTTCAGGTGTTTCTTCTTTTTTTATTTTCCCACCGACTCCATTCCATCTACCCATCCAAACTTTTGCTTCTTTATTTATCAAAAGAATCTTATCTGCTCTTTTTATGATGCAAATGGTATATGGCAATTTATAATAGATGTTGTTCAAATAAATACCACCTTTCAACTAATACACATATTTTATAAGATAAAAACATCCATTTGTTATGATTTAACCTTTAATGTATTATGAAAATACATAATACATTAAATTCCAACACTTTTCCAATAAAACTGTACTGTTTGGGTATTTCTTATCTAGTAAACTTTTGAAGTAACATAAAAAAGCCCTCCAACTACAGAAGGCTTTGGCTAAAAAATCATTGAACATGACTTTCTTTTTCCTCGTTATAATATTTGACAGAATACATAGATCCTTCCCATACCATATTGTTATCCCGTTCATCACAAGGTTCTGGATTACCTATTTTTCTTTTTAGTTCTTTGTTATGTTCTCGGTACGATGTAGATGTATTCTGTTCAAATAAATGTTTAAGTTTGTAGAATAGTTTACGTCTATTCCTTTTGTCTGCTAGTAAAAAGGTGGCAAAACCAACTGTGGACAAGGTGAAACCAGTTAAAAATGCTCTTCTTCGTTTGGACATCCATTCCCCTCCTCTTACTTACTCTACCCATACTGATTATTATCCATCCTATTATTTAAGATTCGAAAAAAGCTACTATGATAAGTAGCTTTTTTAATCGTCAAGTATTGATTCCATTTTTAACGGGTTATACTTAAGTTGTAATCTAATAATAAAAATATTTCCAAATAAAATAACAAAAGATATAATAGATATGGCACACTTCATCTATAAAAAGAAGCAAATCATTTTTTGGAATATTGGAATAATTTTCAAGTCCTCTGGGAGGTTTGATTCATGATAGTGTCTCTTCCTTACCATACTGAAGATGGGAAGCACAATCATACTGATGTAAGGCGGATAAGTACAAAAGTTGCTATTTTAGGAGCCGGTCCAGCTGGACTGGTATTAGGTCTGCTGCTTCAAAAAGAAGGAATAGATTGTATTATAGTCGAACGCCAATCCCAAGATTATGTAGAATCTAGAGCTCGAGCAGGATTTATTGAACATCATATTGTAGAATTCATGAGAAAAAATGGATTTTCAGACGGATTAGATAGCAAAGGTATCCCCCACACCATCTGTGAATTTCGACATAATGGACATCGTTATACCATCCCATATGGTGAAGTCGTTAATGGCTTCCATTGGGTATACCCCCAACAATTTGTTGTACAAGACTTAATTCGGTTATTCATCTCTCGAGGAGGGCAAGTACTATTTACTCATTCAGCCGTAGAAATAAAAGGGTTGGAAAGTAGTCGCCCAGTAGTAACTTGTTCTTCCCAAAAATCTACTGATACACTTTTGGAAATAGAATGTGATTACATAGCTGGCTGTGATGGATTTCATGGCATCAGCCGATCATCGATTCCACAAAACGAAGCCGAAATATTTTCCAAACAATATGGAATTGGATGGTTAGCCATTCTGGCAGAAGTACCCTCTTCAATGGAAAAAATCATATATGCATTGCATGAATCTGGATTTGCTGGGCAAATGCCACGAACATCTAAAATCACTCGATTTTACTTAGAATGTCCCCCAAATGACACTGCTTCTAATTGGTCTGATGATCGAATATGGGGAGAACTCAATAAACGCTTATTTGGTGAAGTGGATGAGAACCTAGTCAGAGGACCATTGATTGAAAAGCGCGTTCTTAACATGCGCAGTGTTGTGATGGAGCCCATGCAATTTGGGAAACTCTTTCTCGCTGGTGATGCTGCTCACATTATTACTCCTGTAGGAGCAAAAGGAATGAACCTAGCAATTGCAGATTCTGATGTCCTAGCAAAAGCCCTCATCCACTATTATCACAATAAAGACGAGACACTATTGAACCAATACTCAACTATGCGATTGCCACACATATGGAAAACGCAAGAGTTTTCAGATTGGATGATTCGGTTGATTCACAATACGGTCGACTCAAACGAAAATAAATATTTAGCCTTTTCGGATCGCTTGCGTCAAGCCAGACTTAAGAGATTACAGAAAGGAGGCTCATTTGCAACATTATTTGCCGAAGACTATGTCGGCTATTTTAAACCATAATCTATGTCATTTGAAAAGATAATTATAAATTTAAGTGAAGGGTAGAAGCATCAAATGAAAGTGAATCAATTTCACTTAAATACGCTTGGAAAATTCATCGTTCAAACAACATCTTCCATCACAAAGTTAATTGAGATATTTTTCGAGGTGCAACTAAAAGTAAAACTGATCTATCAACATGAAATGGTCGAATGCCCAAAACATCTTAAAAAGCACCATCAGATACAATCGGATAGGCCAATTTTGCGTGAAATTTGTTTAATTGATTCCGCTGACCGCCCCTTTATCTATGCGGAGACACTTTTTTATAAAGAAAATATGAATGTTAATATCGTGAATGAACTATATGATACAAATACACCAATTGGCAAAATTATCGAAAAGAATAAACTAGAATTTTATCGGGAAATTTTAGAATATGGATTCATTCAAGATTCAAGAATAGCCAGACATCTTGGATTGGACAAGAATGATTGGATGATTTACAAAGTTTGCAGTACCCTCCATCAGACAAAAAACGTATTTTTAATTTGTGAATATTTCCCGATAAATCGTTTAAATCTTTTGCAACGATAAAATGAAAAAAATGATTTCAAATCCTCATCTATCTATTGATGAGGATTTATTTTCTGCAATGTAAAACCACCCCAAGTGGGTGGCTCTCATAAACTACATAAATGTAGATGGTTACATTATATTTTTTTAGAATCTGCTCCTATCTAAACCCATTTGAATTGGTGGGTCTGAAAGGAGACTTGAATCCAAAATATCATACCATTTCTCTTGTTCCGTGCGTCGTGCCTCCCAATTAGTATCTTGGCTTTTCTGTCTTACTTTATTACGATATGCACCCCAAGCCGCTTCATTTTCAAACATCACAATATGCTCCACGCTGTGTACGTCCACACCAATTGTTCTAACATACCACTCTGTTTTCAATACCATCTCAAGTCCGTCATAAAACCATTGCTCACGGTCCTGCATCCATTTCCAAAATTCACTAAGGTTTGCACGAGCATATGCAGTAGGTTTAAATCTGTAAGTTAAATATAACATTGATATCATCCCCGCTGATGTTTTTGAGCTTTATTTCCAACTTGACCATGAAAGATCAAGTGCTTCAGGTCTAGTAGCGAATTGATTCTTCCAATGCTCCGCAACAGATATATTGTGTTCAAATGCTACCTGATTACTTACCAATTCCGGTTTGTTCTGTATAGGAAGGATAACCATAGCTAAAGGATAGAGCATGGCTCCTCTTCTGACCTTGGATTCCCAAGCAGAAATAGAGAGATGTATATTCCGAATACCATGTTGTGAAGCCCAATCTAAAGCTGCATACTGGGTAAGAACATAATAAGAATAAGGTGGATTGTCTTTTTCAGAACCCCAATATCTTCCATACAACCAATCTCGATGTCGATAAAAAATAGCAATTGCTTTAACTGTACTATCGACACGACACAGTGCTACCACTGCTTTTTCTGCAACCCTACTTTCGAATTGAGCAGAAAAAGTGCGAGCCATCCATTCTAATCCTCCACTAGACCCATACTTTCCACGATTTGCTGCAATGAGTCTAGCTGCTAATTGCAGTATTTCAATGTCTAAAGGTTTCCACTCAACCGTTGCGCCATAGGACTGAAAGCTTTTGATTTCCTTTAACCATTTTTTTCGATCACTTCGCTTAGCAGATTTTGTTAATTCAAGAAATCCACCTGTCGGAACATGCAGGATTGGGTCTGCTGAATGTAAAATAACTCTGGCATCTGGACAATATGCAGCAATTTTATTTGCATCATGTAAAGACAAAAAAGGCCAGATTATCCCCGAGTAATTTTTCTTTCCTGCATACACTCGTGCGGATTGAATCAATTGTTTCATAACAAACTTTTCCTGTCTTCCATTTATACAAATTAGGGAATTCGCTGTAACCCTATGTCCTCCCAACCATAAATACTGCTTGTCCCAAACACCAGGTAACTCACCAACCAATTGGGAAAGAGAGAATAGATTATCTCCAGCAGATGGACCTTTCCAAGTAGGAATAGCACCTAAAATTTTATCTTCGTTTTTTTCAACAAAAATTGGATTTTGACCATGTGCTAATTCTAAAGATTGTATCCATTCATAAGTAGAATAAAAACCACCTGACCCAACTAAGGAATTCCAACTATCCGGGGAAATCTGATGAATGGTAGGTATAATATCGATTGATATCTCCCCTTTGATGCAACTATTTCGATGCATCTCATCTCAAGTTATTTTTAATCCCATTTAAAAATTATTTTATTTTCTTTTTATATAAATATAGGAGGATTTAATATAAAAGTAAAGAAAGAGCGATCTATACGAAATTTTCTGATCAATAATTTATATTTTAAAATGCGTGAGGACTCCATCCAACGATGAAAACACACACTTTCTTCATATATACCTTCTACTCTAAAGCTCAATTTTCATATAACCTAATATTAAGTAATCGAATAAGAATAAAATTGTACAGATTTTAACTGTCAGAGGAGGATTTACAAGGTAAGGTAAAATAGACATAGTTCCATTATAAGTTCACTTATTTTTTACAACCTCTTACATAATGATAAAAGCTTTCAAGAGATTGGATTGATTTGATATGCGAATATTGCGAAAAAAACTTGTATCTTCTCTACTTATTACAATACTTATTTCCCCGATACTCCCTTTTTCTGATGCTGATGCAGAAGAAGTATCACGTGAAAAAATTCAACAACATCTACAAAACAAAGAAAATGTATTGAATGAATTAGCAGAACAAGATCAAGAATTACAACGCTTTGTAGAGGAGATAAACCAAACCAATACAAAAATCAATAAAATCCAACAACAAGCTGCTCCTATTGAGTTAAGACTTACCAATGCAGAGAAAGAAATGGAAAAATACGATCAGATCCTAAAAAAGCGAATTCGTTTGTTTTATGAACAAGGCCAATTCAACTATACATCTCAACTTCTGGAATCTCAAAGTTTCGGTCAATTTCTAAATAAACTGGAAACAATTCGGATTATTATCAAACAGGACACTGCCCTAATTGAAGAAAGAAAAAAAGTAGTAGAAAAAATCAAAAAAGAAAAAAGTAAATTTGATGTCTTAGTCTCAGAACAAAACGAACAAATAAAAAAATCGAAAGTTGCATATGACGCATTAGTGAAGGAAATTCAAAAGAGCCAAAAGGATCTTCATAATTTGGAGGCTTTTGAAGAACTACATGAGGATGAATTCAGTCAAATCAATTTAGAAGATTGGAAAAACGGAAAACTTCGCTTTCCATACAATGGTAAAATGCAACGTCCTTCCAATGGACCCACTAACTCACAATGGGGATATCGAAATCATCCCATTTACAAACGACCTATCCTGCACCAAGGTGCAGATTATGGTGGTGGAACAGGGACTCCCATCTATGCCGCAGGAGATGGGGTTGTAGTATCAAGTGCCCCAGCTTCTGGATATGGCTGGTTAATTACCATCTATCATGGTGAAAAAAATGGAAAACATGTCTTCACTCGATATGCACATAGTTATCCTAATCAAGTAAAAGTACATGCGGGAGAAAGAGTCAAGGCTGGCGAAAGAATTTCTTCGGTCGGAGCAAATGGTAACGTTACTGGGCCCCACCTACATTTTGAAGTAAGATATGGCAACGGAGAAAAACCTCCTTCATCCGACCCTAGAAAATGGATTTCGTGATATATAGAAAGACACCTAGTAATAGAAAAAAGAGATTGATGTTTCAACATCAATCTCTTTTTTCTCCGAACATCCTTTTTAAATCCCTTTAAGAGGACGATAAGCCGGTTGCCACATAGCATCTTGGACTGCTTTTTCAACATCTTCTGGAATCTTTCGCGCTACACCATCCTTAATCGCAGCTTGCACCACATGAGTAGCCACTTTTATGGATACTTCTCTTAATTTTTCCACTGGCGGTAATAGAGAAGCTCCCGGTTTGGTTATTTCTACTAATTCTGCAACTGCAACGGCTGCCACTGCCAACATGTTATCTGTCACCCTCTCTGCTTGTGAGACGATTGTACCTAAGCCAATACCAGGAAAAACAAATGCATTATTGGCCTGACCAATTTCGTATGTATCACCATTATAGGTCACAGGTTTAAAAGGACTACCAGTGGCTATGAGAGCTCTGCCTTCTGTCCAGTATATTAAGTCACTGGGAATTGCTTCTGACGAACTAGTCGGATTAGACATAGGTAAGATAATAGGGTGATCGACATTAGCTGCCATCTCACGAACGATTTCCTCTGTAAATGCACCACCAACTGTTGAAGTTCCAATCAAAATCGTTGGATGTACTTGGCGAACCGCTTCTTGAAAACTGATAGTTCTATCCGTCGTAAAACTCCAATCGGTTACTTCACCTAAAGACCTAGCATAAGGACGTTGAAAATCAGCAAGGTTTTCCATATTTTCTACTAACAATCCAAATCTATCGATACACCAGAACTTACGATTGGCTTCCTCTTTTGATAACCCGCCACGGATCATCTCATCACGAATCTGCTCTACAATGCCAATACCAGCTGAACCAGCACCAAAAACCACAATCCGATGTTGTTTCAATGGGATTTTAGAAGCTCGAACAGCTGCCAGTACCACAGCTAAGGAAACAGCACCTGTACCTTGAATATCATCATTAAATGTACAATATTTGTTTTGATATCTCTCTAAGATTGGTCTAGCATTAAGCTGTGCAAAATCTTCCCAATGCAGCAGAGCATTTGGAAACATACGGTTAGCATTTTTTACAAAGGCATCAATAAAAACATCATATCTTTCTCCACGTACTCTTGGATGACGTCTCCCAATATACAATGGATTTTCCAATAGACTTTCGCGATTCGTTCCAACATCTAAAATAACTGGAAGTACTCTACTGGGGTTTATTCCTCCAGCTGCTGTGTATACGGTGAGTTTTCCAATAGCAATATCGATTCCCCCTATTCCCCAGTCTCCAATTCCTAAAATTCTCTCCCCATCTGTAGCAACAATTAAATCAATGTCGTCTGAATGGACCCTTAAATTTTGGAATGCCTCTTCCATTCCATCTTGGTCATCAATAGAAAGATATAAGCCATTTGGCCCACGATATACTTGACTATACCGCTGGATTGCTAAACCAATAGTTGGTGTATATACAATCGGCAGCATTTCACTTATATGATCGGTCACCAAACGATAAAACAAAATCTCATTACGCGATCGTAATAGACTCAAATAAACATATTTACTAAGTTCATCAGGTTGTTCTATAAATTGTTCGTATGAACGTGATACTTGTTCTTCAAGGGTTAACACAGCAGGTGGAAGTAATCCATTTAAGCCAAGTTCCTGCCGTTCTTCCATAGGAAAAGCTACCCCTTTATTTAACTTAGAAGATTTTAAAATACTGCGACCTCGTAGTGTTGTTTCTTGTTGATCCTGCATAAGATTCCCTCCAATCAGTTCCATTTAGATAAAAATTTTCTTTGAATAAAAATAAAAAAATAGAAGCGTTTTTTCTTTCCTTCCAAATAACACTCAAATACTTACCTTTTTTACTACTACATTAGTGCTATCTTATGAAATGAATCGCCAATTTTCAAGAAAACATATTCTACCTATTTATTCAAATCCGCTTATACAACAAATATACTCATATGCAAAATATATATAAAAGTATCCCAAACACAGCACAGCTTATTTCATGTAGGATATGTTCCTTGAAGCTATTTCTTTCAGAATCGTATTTGCTTGATCAACAGTTCGTTGAACTATTGTCTTCGCAGAGCTGTCAGTGACTAAACGAAGACCTTGTCCAGCCCAGAGAGACATATACTCTGGATTATTCGCATTTGCAGCTGCTTGGCGAATATCTTTTGTCATTGCATTTTGAATGGGATATGCAGGTATAGTGTTAGGAAAATGTTGCATTTCACTCATAAAGGTTGTTCGAATCCCACGCGCATCTTTGCCTGAAAATGCACGTGTTATTTCGGTAGCATCTTCATGTTCCAACAAAACTTTTTGTTTATAAACATGATGAGCACCGCTTTCTGGGCAAGCCAAAAACGCAGTACCCATTTGTACAGCAGATGCACCTAATACAAGGCTTGAGACAAGCCCTCTTCCATCCATAATCCCACCTGATGCGATAACTGGGATCGACGCTTGATCTACTATCTGCGGTACGAGAGCCATCGTTCCTATTAGAGAATTAGAACTATTTTCTAGAAATGTACCTCGATGTCCTCCCGCTTCACTTCCTTGAGCTACAATAGCATCTACTCCTGCTTGTTCCAATAGTCTAGCTTCATCAACTGTAGTCGCAGTACCAATTACAACGATTTTTCTGGATTTCATTTCCTCTATTAGAGATCGTGATGGTATGCCAAAGGTAAAACTAAATACAGAGATATTTTCTTCCAATAGTACTTGAACTTGTTCCTGAAACGACTCTTGATACTTTAAAATGGCTGGATTACGGGAGATGCCCAGTTCTGTACGATATTTATTGAGATAATCTGTCATTTTACTTATAGTTTCGTTCGATTCTTTGGGATTCTCTGGGACAAATAGATTGACTCCAAATGGACGGTTTGTCAATTGCCTGATCTTATGAATTTCACTACGAAGATGTTCAGGTGCTAAATATGCTGCTCCCAAACTTCCTAATCCACCTGCGTTTGAAACTGCGGCTACTAAGGCAGGAGTAGTTGGACCACCTGCCATCGGAGCTTGTATAAGTGGAAAGCGAATATGAAGAAGACGGGTTAAGTCTGTCTCAAGCATTTTTTTCAACCTCCATAAAATGATTTTTAATCAATCAAATTTATTCTAATACAAAAATGCAAATCTTAATGAGACAATATCTTTCATTAGATTAGGAATTATTAATAAATTGCACGCACCCATTAATATTTATAATCAGATATGCTTTCAAAAACAATAACCGAAAAAATTTAAGAGAACAAAGTTGTACTGTGTATGGGTTGAACTTTCGATTCTGGGTTCATGTAAGCCTTTGCATTATTAACAGCTGTAGACCCCTCTCCAAAACCAGTCACAATAAGTTTGACTTTTCCATCATAGGTACATATATCTCCTGCTGCATAAATACCAGGTATATTTGTTTCTTGTCTTGAATTGACGACAATTGCATTTTTCTCTAGCTTTAGACCCCATGATTTAATTGGACCGAGAGAGGACACAAAACCATAAAAAACAAGAACATCATCTACATCAATCAGTTCTTTTGTTCCATTTTTACTATGTTCAATAACTACTTGCGAAATGCTTTGGTTTCCAATCAACTCGATCGGAACATAAGGTGTTTTTATTTGCACAGCAGAATTTATGAGTAATTCCATACTATGCTCATGTGCACGGAATTTATCACGACGGTGAATCAATGTCACTTGTTCTGCAATTGACTCTAACATCAGTGCCCAGTCAACAGCCGAATCTCCACCCCCAAAAAGAACCACTTTCTTTCCTGCAAATTCATTTAAATCTTTAACAAAGTAATGCAGGTTTGCAGATTCATACATCTTTGCGTTATTTAATACAATCTTTCTTGGTTGAAATGCACCGTTTCCAGCTGTAATTATAATGGTTTTTGTATAATGAACTGTTTGATTGGTTGTTAGTTTAAAAATATCATCAGATTGTTTCTCCACTTGTTCAACTGCTTCATCCAAACAAACAGTAGGTTGAAATGGCTCCATTTGTTTCTTTAAATTATCCACTAGTTCTTGCGCCCTTACCTTTGGAAAACCAGCCACATCATAAATATATTTATCTGGATACAATGCAGTTAGTTGTCCTCCTAACTGCGGTAGACTTTCTATTATTTTAACCTTTGCTTTCCTCATTCCTGCATAGAAAGCTGTGAATAGCCCTACAGGTCCTCCTCCAATAATGGTAACATCATAGATTTCATTTTCTGATGACATTTTACTCACCTCTTTATATTACTTACTCTACTTGAGCAAAAATAGATACAAAAAATCCCAAGCGAAGATATGCACCTCAGACAAGGGCACAAGTCTCGCTACGTCACTTCGTTCCTAGTCTCGCTTTGCACGGCTGTAGCGTCCTTTGTTGCTCTTTACAACAGATGCGGAAGACGTGCATATCAAGCGGATTTCCCATAAAATGTTAGTGAATTTACTCATCTGGAGTTACTTATATATCATCCATGAATTTGTACTTTATATGTTTATATACCCTTTTATTCCAAAGCCAATTCCAATTTAAGATCCTTCTCTCACTTCTATCGATTCTTTGCGGACTTTCAAACGAATTTCGTTCTGTTCGCTAAAGCTTATTTTTGTTTTTGATTGCGAAGAACAAATATTACATAACATACTCCTACATCCGTTAATAAGATAACAGCCCCCATGGTAACATCCATAATTGTCCCCATGCTAACCCCAATAAACAAGAGTTAAACTTAATTGGGTCAAAGACTCATTTGCATATAGTTCCTTCGTTAAAATTGGTTGCGAAAGTGGACCGATTACAGTCATAAATCCAAGCACCATTGCTATCCATAACCTTTTAGAACGAGAAAAACGAAATGTAATTTATATTTTTATCCATAAACTCGAATTTCCTCAGCTAAGCTAACTGCTCCTATTTATTTAAGTTTTTAACAAATTTACTATTATATTTGTTGGACTTTGTATCTATTATCAGTATAATTAATTTATTATTACATTTATTCATTTACCAGAATATATTCTTATTATTTAACAACCACTCTATATATATTGAAAAATTGACTTCTAGAATAGAAACACCACATTTTCTTCTTTCGAAATGATAGATGTATGCAATAAATAAGAGCCAAGCTCCAAGAAGGGAAACTAAAATCATGTATAAAACAATGACTTTCTTCCGAAATATTGAAGAGGAAAAATTTAGAGAGCTTTATCTAGAAGAACTGTTACCCATTTTTTACAACTTACCAGGTTTCGTTTGCACAGATGTAACTTCTATTTCTTATAATAAACCAGGTATGTCCGAGAAAGCTGCGAATGTTCAATATATAATTGAAGCTCACTTTGAAACGTTAGAAACAATGAACAATGTATTAACCTCTCAAGAAATTGTTCAAATGATGGAGACAGCTTTAACAGAAAATGCTGGAGATATCTTCTTTTATACAGGTAAGACTGCACGTATTTATTCAGATGAATCCAAAGAAAAGTATCATAAACTTGAAACAAAGGGATCTATAATTGATGATTACTCAGGAGGAACACTCAAAACCTATCAATACAATAAATAAAAACAATTACATATTATAATTAACAACAAATTCATCTCTAATTACATTCAAAGTACAATAATGCAAAATTCCCCAGCTATGAGTTCGATATTATATCGGACTCATTCTTTTTATTTTCTTTTATTCCAATTGTTTAAAAATGCAATAATCTTTTTTTACATATTCAATCCTCATAAATGCATCTATCTTTATGTTACTCCACATAAGTTTTTATGATCTATCATCCTTTTTTTTTCGCATAATAATACTTAGAAAAGATGATACGACAAATATAGTACTACCAAGGAACAATGGAATAAAATGACCATAACGAAATCCGGCAAATATACTGCTTATCGATATGATAAAAGGAAGGATTCCCAATGCTGTTGTCCAAACAAACGCTTTTTTGTTTATTTGTAATAGACCAGCCCCATAGTTTATTAAATGATAAGGAACTAATGGTACAAATCGTATCCACAAAAGTCCGAAATCCCCCCGTTTTTTAACCCATTCATCTACTTTTCCTAGGTATGGTTTAGTAAAAGGTTCAATGATGGGACGAGCGATCCAAGTTGATAGATAATAAGAAAGAACTGCTCCTAATACCCCACCAACCCATGTGTAAAATCCGCCTTCCACCACACCATATATTTCGATAAGAAAAATAGAAACAAATTCACCTGGCACAGGTATCGCATTTACAATCGTTTGAATGACAATGCCTAAGATAATGCCAAAAACACCTAAATTACGAATGGATAACAACCATTCTTTTGCAATTCCAGTATGAACAAAGTAAACATATAGTGCTGTAAGAAGTAAGAAAAGAATCAAGCTTCCAACAAAAAGGTATCTAAGTGCTGGCGAAACACGTTGATATCGAAACTCCAATTTCGTTCTCCTCCTATTCTGTTTTCTGACTTAACCAATTGTATATTTTAATTTTCGAGTTTTCTTATGATTATGTTTTGTTTTAAAAATAACTTCTAATGATGAAAACAAAGATTCTTTTGGATAAAATTGTTTGGAGTTATCTCTCATCTTTTTAAGTAGTGTGATATCTGTCAACAATTCTGATAGATGAACCGTTAAATCCCAAGGGGTTTTGGCATAGATTGCCACACCTGAACGAACGAGAAATTCAGCATTATCTTGTTCCTGACCAGGAATTGGTTTGTATAGGAGCATAGGTAACTCCATAGCAATTGCCTCAAAAGTGGTAACTCCTCCCGGTTTAGTAATAACCAAATCTGAGATTGCCATGAGTTCATGAACATAATCAATGTAACCTGTAAAATGAATGAAATGCTTGGTTCCCTTCAGTTTCTCACTCAATTGAGTTCGGAGTTTTTCATTATGTCCACAAACAATGATGAATTGTACTGGTTGTGGTAGGGTAAGAAAGTCCAAAATAGTATTATTTCCATCACCAATCATCCCACAACCTCCTCCCATCACTAGTACTGTAGGCATATTTGAATTTAAACCATACTTTCTTATAAGTTCCCCGCGTTTAAAAGACTGTGTAAATTGTGGTCGAAGGGGTATCCCTGTGGCCGCAATTCGCTCTTTTTCCACTCCTAATGCGATCAATGCATCGCGAACACTTCTCGAACCGACAATATATTGATCTGTATAAGGATAAATCCAAGAACTATGGTCGGTGTGATCCGTAATAGTCGTCACTGTAGGGATATCTACCAACCCGTATGATTTCAATTTTGACATCAAAGCTGCTGCCAATGGAAACGTACTAATTACAATCGATGGTTTCACTTCTTTGATCCATCTCATTATTCGTCCGATCCCTGTCGAAAAAACCTTTTTCATTATATTGGAGAGTGGGTTTTCTCTCCTAGTCTTTTGATATAAATAACCATACACATGAGGAAAGATTTTCACTCCTTGGAGATAAAAAAAACGACTCAGATGATTCACATAAGGGTGGACTAACTCCATCGTATCAATAATTATTGGGTCCCAATGTGGAAATCGAATTTTCATTGCATCTTGAAGTGCGTTTGCTACTTGAATATGTCCGTCACCGAAACTTCCTGTTAGAATCAATATCTTTTCTTTGTTTCCAGTTTTCATAAATTTTCTCCTTCAAATGTAATCTTTATCATCATTTGTTTTTCATTTGATTTGCCAAGCATCTTTCATCCTTCACTATAAACAGAATACGAACTTGTTTTTTTGGCAACTGCTTTTTCTGTTCTATGATCTAAGGACAACCATTCATACATAAATTCCACTCCTTTGAACAAGCATTCAACTAGTAAAATAGCAGCAATTACATCTATAATGACGTGTTGTTTGATGAACAAAGTTGAAAGAATAATGCTAGTGGAGCAACATCTGATAATCCATTTCATCCATAAATTTTTCACTAAGCTGTTACGCATGGCTCGGATCATTAAATAACTGCTCATGACGTGAATACTTGGAAAACTATTGTATGGATGATCGATTTGATATACAGACTGAAGAATTCGAGATAGAAAATCATGCCCTGTGATATCTGGACGAACCGGACTTTGCGTTTGAAAAAAATTATAAATAAAAAAGCAAACCAGCAAACCTAAGTCAAAAACGAGTATTATTTGAAATGCAAGTTTTCGATCAGAAACACAAAAATAAACCAATGTTATTAATAAATAACCAAACCAAGCAACGTACGGAATTACAAAAATTTTTACAACAGGAATGGAATTATCTATAGTCGTTACTAGCGTATGGACACCACGATCAGGTGTATTTAAATAAGGATAAATTGTCATGATTGCTGGTATACTGAGCAGAAAACAAAGAATACCAACTAATTTCCATTTTTCATTCATTTTCTTAGTCCTCCTCGTCTGTATGCCATACTACAAAAAAGTTCTTAAGGAAAAATAATATTCCATCTGAAGAACATCTGAAAAAACAAGAAGGAAATTCAGAAATAATTAAGAAATACCTTGTGTTTTCCTTAAGATTATTAGCGTAAATTGTAAGGCAGAGAAAGGAGTTCTTCTCGTGGCGCAAGAAACGATTCTCATCATTGATGATGAGAAAGAAATCCGTGATTTAATAGGGATTTATCTTACAAATGAAGGGTTTAACGTCCTGAAAGCAGTAGATGGATTGGAAGGATTACATTATTTAGAAAACGAAACTATCCATTTGGTGATATTAGATATCATGATGCCTCATATGGATGGAATTCAAGCGTGTATGAAAATAAGGGAAAATAGAAATGTGCCAATTATCATGTTATCTGCCAAATCACAGGATATGGACAAGATCATGGGATTGACCACTGGTGCCGATGATTATGTAACAAAACCGTTTCAACCACTAGAATTAGTGGCTAGAGTAAAGTCACAACTTCGCCGCTATCTGCGCTTAAACCAATCAGATGGAAATGCTCATAGTAATAGTGCACAGCAGATGGACGTTATTTCTATAGATGAGCTTTTGATCAATGTTACTTCCCATGAAGTCACAGTAGCAGATAGGAAAATCAAACTGACACCAAGAGAATTTGCTATTTTAGAGCTTTTGGCTCGCAATCCTGGTATGGTGTTCAATACAGAAAAAATCTATGAACGCGTTTGGAATGAATCTTTCTATGAATCAGAAAATACTGTCATGGTCCATATTCGTAATTTGCGTGAGAAGATCGAGGAGAATCCAAGAGCACCTCGGTATATAAAGACAGTATGGGGGGTTGGCTATAAAATTGAAGAATAACAAGCGGTTTTTCCCCATCCGCCTCTTTAATAGCAAATATATAGATAGTCTTGTCCAACAAGTGAGGAGAAGCGTACGAATTCAACTTATATTGGCTTTTACGTTTTGCATTCTAGTTTCAATGTTAATCGGTTTCGTATCAAGCCCTTTATTCGTAAATAACGAACGCAGACTCGATTATACTGAAGGAATAATAACGATTGATGAAAGTGCACGAAACTTAGTTCAACAATTTGATCAGATCGATAATGATATAAATGGCTTTATAAAAGAAATAGGAAAAAACGACCCTATTTTCAAAAAAAAGTTTCTAAATCGGTCACTACCAACGAAAAAGACGAATGAAGAGTGGTTATCTGTACAGAATAATGAGAAATCGGTTTATCGCTTAACAAAACATGAATTAATTCTTTATGTAATCAACAAATCAAAACAACAAAATAATTTTCAAGCCTTCATTGCCAATACGGATGGAGAAGTTCTATATCAATCACAAGGAGTGAATGAGACAAAAGTCGATATTCGACATATGATTGCCAAATCCCAAAAGCCTCTAGATGGTCATGAGAAACACCCAATTGTAACAAGAATGTATCCTATGAACCTAAGTGGAACAAAAACCTATTTAATTGTCAGTGGCGTTCCTAAAGCAAAAGTTGTATACGGAAAAGAGACAGGATTTACTCCTTATTTACTAGGACTTATATCTTTTCTTATTTGTTTCTATCTTATAACCAAACGTAAAATGAATGAAATTGAGGAGATTGCTCTTGGATTAATAGAAATAGCAAAAGGAAATTTAAAATTTCGTATTCCAGAAAAAAGTAGAGATGAACTAGGTTCACTCGCAATCAACATTAATTATATGGCTTCGGAATTAGATCAGATGATTGAAAAAGAAAGACAAACAGAAAAATTAAAAGATGAACTCATTACCAATGTCTCACATGATTTGCGTACTCCACTCACTTCGATCATGGGGTATATAAGGTTAGTGAAAGATCATCAATATAAAAACCAAATCCAACTTGATGAATATGTCGATATTGCTTATGGGAAATCGGAACAATTAAAAAAATTGATAGAAGATTTATTCGATTTTACTCGTTTAAATGGAGAAGGTGTACAACTAAAAAAAGAAAAAGTGAGTCTCAATCAATTGTTAAAACAACTAATTGACGAACTAGACCCCATTGCCAAGGAAAACAACGTTACATTTATTAAAAATCTCCCTAGTGAACCAGTCATGCTGGAAGTTGATTCGAATCTAATGGTAAGAGCTTTCGAAAACATCCTTACCAATGCGATCAAATATAGTACGTACCCTGGAAAGATTCAAATAGAAATGGTTAAGACTAAACAATACATTCAAATCACTACTTCAAATCCATGTGAAGAGATGTCACAAGAAGAGGTCAATCGATTATTTGATCGATTTTATCGGGTTGATAAGTCCCGCTCTTCAAGTAAGTCTGGTGCAGGACTCGGATTGGCAATTACCAAAAGTATTATCGACTTACATCATGGAAAGATTCATGTAGATTATAAAAATCAAGTTATTCGACTTACTATAAACTTACCATTCTTTCATTAAAATCTTCACGATTATGTAAAGGAGATTCTATTTTGAAAAAAGATAAACGAGTATTTATACCAGTTATATTGGTCACTCTTATTTTTCTTTTCTTTGTTGGATATTCAGCCTATAAAACTTCCCTTCAGCCACCAGGAAATCCTCAGGGTGTACCGCCAAATGGTATACAAAATGTAAAAGAACAAAAAGGATTTGACTTTACTATCTTTGGAAACGCAGCAATTGCACTCGGTGCAATCAGCTATTGGTGGTTACTATTCAAGAAAAAACTAGCTTCTCCTTTCAAACCCTTAAAATTATGGGGAAAAAGACTATATGCTATTCATACTTTTACAGGATGGATCGCATTAATCCTTGTGGTTATCCATGGCACCTACTACTTATTTACCAAACTTGATGATCCCAAACTATTAACCGGCATTGCGGCTTTACTAATCCTACTTACCATTGCCATCTATGGTTGGTTATATCAGCGTGTAAAGAATAAGTTTATCCGTACCTCTCATTTTATCTTAAGCCACATTTGGTTCATTGCTTTACTCATCCATGCTGGAGGATTTTTCTTCTTCATGGTCGCAGTTACCATTGTATTATGGGCAGCCATAACATGGATAGATAAGCGAAATAAACAAGCAGTCTCTTAACTATATTTTAGAAAAAAAATAGCGACTATACTTGAATAAGTCTCGATTTTGACAACAAAAACAAGGGATCACATGGAGAATACAGAGATCCCTTGTTTTGTAATACATCTTGTGCCCTAAAAATCTATTCCATCAATTCATTTACTATTCTTACAACTATTACATATCCATACGGTAATTTTGCAGAAAAATCCGTTTGTAATAATGAAGCTACTCTCTTTTTTATTAGATCTTTTGCATGATCGATACTAGAGCAAACTGCAAGTAAACTTAAGTTATTTTGCTGATGTTTTGGATATTCCCAGAGAAGACATATCTCTTCTTCCTTTTCTTCTAAAATCCCTGAGCTACATTCAACTTCTATTTTTCTATCATATAAGAAAATAGCTTCTGTCCAATGGCCCCATGTTTCAGCGGAGTTTCCCATATATACAGGTTTACTCAAAGTAAATACCCACCGTTCAAACGGTACTTCGTTTTCTTCAAAAGGCCACACTTTATGTTCATCGCGATAGATAGGTGAATGGTACAGCTCTTCAACAACGGCCACATCATCATAGGAAAAGTTTTCTCCATGAAATCGTTGAACCTCTAGATAGTTAATCGCTTCCTTTTCATTTTGTGCAACAATCCATTCTCGGAAATAATTTTTATGTTCTACTCTGAAATATTTCACAAGTATCCTCACTCTTATTTTTTCAGTGTTATCTTTACTTTTACCACTTCAAACATTCCAAAAGAAAATGAATTATGATAGCCTACTTAAAATAATGGTCCATTTTTGTGCTTCCAGTTCAAACGGATCGTTTTTAGGCAGTACATCTTCTGGGAGTAGTATCTCTTGATAACTTGGCCATAATATACACATATTTTTATGGAAAGATGTTTCCCGATCAAGATTCTTACCATTTAAGCTGATCCACTGTGTATAGAAAGAATTGTCTTTTATTCCTTTTGCAGTTGTAAATTCATTTATATACTCTCTCATAATTCCTTTTCCAACTATTTCATCTAATTCTAAAAAATAAACCATATTATCTATTGAATTTTGATAAGAGGGAAACTGGATACTTTCAAGGGAACAATAGGCTGTATAATCATGGCGAACAGCTACAATACGGTGTTTTTTCATTCTAGCTACATGAATTAACTGATTTAAATTAACAGTAAGTTGCTCCTGGACTTCTTTATGACTTTTAACCCTTTCCTCTAGATGTTTTGCAAGATATCTTTTTTTCGATAAGGGAATGTTTTCATTTAATAAATCACAGATCGTCTTAATGGCACCAAAATACAAATTTTCATACTTCTCTTGATAAGATTCGATTTTAAAAACTTGCTCATCAACCTGAATAGGTTCCATGATTTCTCTTAAATCCATGTACTTTACAATATAATCTGTCATCAATTCTAAATTTTTTCGTTTCATTTGATTCTCTCCATTAGGTTCTGCAACATACACTCACTCTTCCATAATACAGGATGATGATTTCATAAAAAATTTTTAATTGCTATAATCTTTTTGAAACAAAACACATGAAACTACACCGCCTAGTAATATTTTATTCTACTATTGATATATCAAACAATACTTCTTTTGCATTATTACACATAAATAAAGCAATATTATCTTATAATTGGCATTCTCTTTTTAAGCTCAAGTATACAGTGTTATTAACATACATAAGTAAAAAACTCTTTTGCAATGAAAAGAGTTTTTTACTTATGTAACAAAATATTAAGTTGACAGTACAAGTGTTAATTATTTTCATCTTTGAACATTACTAAAAAACCAAAAATAGTGGTTATCACAACACCTATTAAGGTAGAATATGATATTTGTATTCGTGGATCTAATAATTGAAATAAAAAGGTAAAACAAGGTGCTAATGAACTTATGATGAGAACAGAAAACGGGCTACTGTACTTCATGCTAGATTGCATAAGATACATAGGTAAAACAGTTCCTGTAAATGTTATAAAAATAACCCCTATCATATCCATCAAAGGAATAGCTTGATAATATTGATTGAACCAGACAACGATGCCAGAAATGATAATGATCAAATAAAAACGATGAGCTAATATTTTAGAAGAATTCCATCCTTGATTACTCAATTTTTTCAAGAAAAAAGTGAGAGCAACATTACCAATACCAGCAAGAAAAGTGAAAAGCAGACCAAGAAAAAGAATAGAAGTTGATTGAACGATGATACCCGATTGCCCTTTCATAGAAGCCCAAGCAAGAAATAAACCACCTACTAATATACCTGTTCCTGCTATCAATTGTAGGAATGGAGTTTTTTTCATTGGAAGAGTCAATTTGGTAATCAGAAGTGCCACAACAGGACCAATTCCCCACATGATAGAACTTACAACTGCTGGCTCAACATATTTTAGAGCAACATAGTAAAAAATGAATGTCATTGCAGTGATGAGATTGATAAAAAAAACATCCATCCAATCCTTCGAAGATACTGGAACTTTGACATTTGTGCTTTTAAGTGTTGTTAATTCAATAAATAAAAAAAACAGAAATGTAATAGTAAAGCTCACGAATACAAAAAAATAAGGGTTAAAATTCTGAACAAACATACCATAGTAAACTTGGCTACTTGAAATGCAGAGAGTTGCACATAATAGCAAAATAGTGCCTATAATTTGTTTCGGTATTCGATGTATTATGCTTTTCATGTCCATCCTTCTTATCTATAAAATAATTTAAAAAATAAATTTTAACACTATTTATAAACTTGCTATTTTATTTTACAGCACAACTATCATAACTTTATTACAGATAAATGAATATCTTTTAAAAAAAGAAACAAGCTTGATGGTTAGCTTGTTTCTTTTTCATATATATAAATTTGTTTTCTTCTGTTCTGACTTACTCCCAGAAAGAACTCTTTTAAATTACTGACTAAAATATACAAGTTGACTTTTTCTACCTATATTTTGAACCGTTATCCTCTTTTCGAATAACGGTTCCTATGTCAACTTATACCACAACAGGAACAGCGTGTTTTTACTTTTTGTTCTGTCCCGAGAACTGCTTTAATCCAGAAGAGGAAATAAGCGACGCTTTCGATAGCGTATACATACTCCACTCCGTTTTCTGTGACAGTAAATTGACCATCAGAATCTTCTCTAAAGCAAATGGGTTTGTTGTCCTTAGACAAAGCAACTGTATGCATGACTAACTCCTAAATTGCTTACAATATATTGTATATATTTCTTTTTTTGTTATAAATAGCACTAATTAGTCATTTCAAGAAAGTTTATTATTTTGGCACCAGGAACATGTGTTCATTCTTTTATCAACAGTCTTTTTCAATCATATTTCATTTTCTGATCAATATATCCGGGCGTAAATAAGTCATTCCATCTTTTTCAATCGGTATATAGACCCAATTCCCCGTGTGAGTTAAGAACTGATTTTCTGATTCCAAAACAATTAAGGTATCTTCTGATTTAATTCCTCGAATAGCAGGATTCCAAGCAAATGCCTGATTTAACTGAACCGTGTCCCTTGTATCAGGAACTGCTAGCAACTCACGAGAAGCATATCCAGTTGGACCGCCTTGATGTAAGAGACGCCAATCGTCTGGATACCCAACTTCTTCATATGTATCAATACCAATTTGTAAAACATCCTTTATTGGTACATTTGGCCTTGTAGCCGTATTCATTGCAATATCAATTTGCGCCAATTTTTGTTTGTTCTCTTGTAATTGATTTGGTAGCTCTCCAAAATGAACAAAGCGTGTTACATTTGCTACCAATCCCCACATTTCTGCACATAAAACAATCATTGCGTAGCGTTGAATTTTTTTATTGGTAGGAATTGGATGTCGATATTTGAAAATCCTCTCATCGGTAGCTATTAATACAACTTGCGGCTTTATTCCATCTTTTATCACTTTAGCTGATAGATGTGCTGCGATTTCATATTCCGTCCAACCAGGTTCCAATTCGCGACAAGTTGATTCAGTAGCAATAGCTGCTTTCTGACATAACCAGCGGTAACGTTCGATTTCATCATTTGTTAAAGTGTATCGAAGTTTGGAGATTTCCTCACTCATCTCCAGTAATGTGTCAAAAGAAACATCAGTGGCAACTCTTTTTCCTTCACATAATTGTTTAATCTTCGTCTCTGTTCCTTCCACCCAATCGGCTATGATCCATTCAAAATCCATCCCCTGTAATTCTTCGTCTTGAATACGAGCTGATTCCATCTTTGTAGTAATACAGTACTTTTTATCTCGAAAGATGAGAAGGTCAGCTACACCCACTTCACTGGTATGTAAGATATGATTATTCTTTCCACCTGTTATCCAAGAAAAATTTGCCCGTTTCCTTAACAGTACACCATCTAACTCTTTTTCCTCCATGAAGGTTAATAATTTTTCTAAAGGTGTTTGAATTCGCATCAGCTTGTTATCCTCCATAAAGCTTCAACTCTCCTATCATTTAATTGAATACATATAATGAACGTATCAAATCTTTGCATACCGGTTCATCAAAACAGTACAACATTTCATCCATCATTAAAGAATTTGACAGTATCCCTTACGGGAGTGGGGGCAAGCTGGCTGACGATTCACCATCCTAGCTTGCCCCCTAATTTATAACAAATGAATGTAACCCACTCATCTTTATTCTACTAAGTTAAAAACATAATTATCGAGTAGTGTTTAGCGCTTTCCTGACCTTCCTTGCAAAAATCAATGGTTTTGCAATAGATTCGATATTGACATAGATCAAACGTGGTCGATCAAATAACCATTCGTTGTGGATCGACGAAACTTTTATCTTTTGATTACGTATTACAGAGGTAAATCGCTCTACTTCAGTCTGTAGTAATGCGACTCTGCCTAAACATAGAGCTCTACCGCTTCTTTTGTCTCTTGACTCAAACGAGAAAGAAGAAGTCACTCCAAATCTTTTCCCCAAAATGGTTGTATGGATTTGATTCCTTGATATGGTTGCTACACATTTCCCACCCGCAAATCCAGGTTGCCCACCTACAATTTTTGCAAACTTCCGACAAAGCGTTCTATTATTGTTCATCGTAAACCGATACCTCCTGTTCCCTATACGATATGAGATAGCGAACAGGTTCGAATCAACATGCGTCTACTTAAAATGGTTTTGAACTACTGACACTGGTTAATTCAAGCAAAGAATCCATTTTTTCTGTTTCTTTTCTCAAATGTGGTACTATTCATCTATGAACGAGGATAATCTGCAAAACCTAATCGTCTCCACAATTGCAATCCCCACAATCACAGTCTCCCAAATCGCTACAATCGCCGCATGCTTCCCCACTTAGAAAACCACAGCTCCCACAGACAAAATAATTTCCGCAGTTACTGCCGCCATCATGATCGTGGTGATGGTGTCCATGATGATGATGGTGGTGCCTTCTCCGCCAAAAAAACATAGGTATTGCCCCAGATAAAAGGACAATGGAAGCTCCTTCAAGTATTACGCCTCCAAATAGAAAATGTACTCCACTTATCATCAAAATGAAAAAAGTTATTAAAGAGAGAAAAAACAATCTTTATTCTCCTTTCTCATCCTATAAATTTAGTTTATTTTTTAATTATACTATACTATGAACAAAACAAAGATAGTGGTAGCAAGACATATTACATAAAGACAATAAATAAATACTTCGACTATAATAGTTAAAGAATATCAAAATAAAATTTATTCATGATGTGAAATTGAGATAAAACCTCTCTTGAAGTAAGAGAGGTTCCATCAAATACCACAATATCCATGAAATCTCGTGTTTTTTTAATTCATCTTGTTATTAAATTACTTTCCTTTGGAAGGATGTGAATAAGTTACAAAGTCAGGTTCGGAACCATGAGGAATCCCCATTTCAACTAACGCATTATATAATTTCCGTTTATCCGATGCATGAATGACGACATAATCTGCCCCATTAATAGAAACACCATTGCTAGCACTCGTCCCTCCTAAAACACCGCCTTCGAACTGCTCGATATTTTTCTTAGGAATAGATTTATACAGATTTGCTAAAGGCAGAAAATTTGATGGTGAGATATCATAAGTCAGATTATCACCTATTGCGTTAGCAATTCCAGAAACATCTGTAAGAGAACTAAAGCTACTTAGTTTTGCTATGACTTGCTCCATTACTTGTTGCTGGCGAAGATTTCGACCATGATCTCCATTTGGATCATTGTGCCGTTGGCGAACATAAGGAAGAGCACATTCCCCATTTAAATGCATAGGACCAGTTTTAAATCTACAAACGCGATCGAACGTACTGATATGGAAGCTGTAAGGAACATATACATCTACCCCTCCAACAGCATTTACAAGATCAATAAATCCTTTAAAATTGATATGTGCGTAATAATCAATGGATACTCCACCTAAGAAATTAGAAACAGTATCAAGCACATTCTGTGTAGGGTCTACCTTCTTATTGGTAAGCCCTCCGTAAGCATAATTATAAGCAGCATTAATTTTTGTACGCACACCATTTGTATTCGCGATCGGTACGATCGTATCACGTGGAATGTTAACAATTAGTGCTTTTTTCTTTTCTGGATTTACTGCAAGTAACATTAATACATCCGTACGTTCCCCAAAAGCATCTGGGTTATTTAATTTTTTCTCATCAGAATTGTAGTTATCCGTTCCCATAAAAAGAATCGTAAATGGCTTATCCATTGTTACAGGAGCTGAGCGATATTGGGATACAGGAGCTTGTTTGTATCCTTTACCAAGAGCATTCCAAAACGTAAAGAAGATATAACCGACGATACCGATAACAATGATGAATAAAATCAAGAGGCTCCACATCAGCCATTTCCTCTTCTTTTTTTTCTTTATCTTCTTTACTCTGGAAGGTGTTTTTTTCGGTTTATATTGGTTTTCTTCCATGATGTTTTCCTCCTTGTTGTTCATACACCTTTCGAAAAGGGAACAATTGTTGTCAAGTCAATTTGTCATCAGCTTCCAAAACCATTACTCCATTGAAACAGTTTAACAATCAAACCTAATTCAGATTGCTCCATGATTAAAAGACCGTTTTTCGAAAGAAAAGTTCATTTTTATGTCTGTTAATTTATGGATTCATGTAATTATTATAAGATTGGTTAAATCACATAACTCGTTACTCATTAACAATCATAGTCTGTCTATGTACTTGATAAGGCTAAGTCCATATTGAATTCGGATTCAGTCATTATAGCAAGTCTTTTCATCCTCGATATGACCTGAACGATTTATTTTTGTCTTCAGGTATTTTTCATTATACTCTGATATGTCTCCCCATAATGGTACTCTTCCTGATACAGGTAAACCAGCACTTTTTAAAGCCCCTAACTTTTTGGGGTTATTAGTAATGAGGGTAACCGTTTTACTTCTCAACACTTTTAAAACCTGTATAGCGTCACTATAGCTTCTTGAATCATCGACAAAACCAAGTGCTTGATTTGCTTCGACCGTATCATAACCGTTTTCTTGAAGGATATAAGCCATTGCTTTACTAAATAAGCCAATGCCTCTTCCTTCATGATTTGCTAAATAAAATATAGCACCAGTGCCATGTTCAACAATCATTTTCATCGATTGTTTTAGTTGGAATCCACAGTCACATCTTTTACTACCAAAAATATCTCCTGTATGACAAATCGAATGCATACGAATAACTGCCTCGTCTCCATTTTCAAAATCGCCATAAATGAGGACACTTGATTGTTGAAATTCAGCTAAGTTAATAGAAGATAATTTCTGAACGATTCTTTCAAAGTCCTTTGTTACCTCATCACAATTTAGCCAACAATACCATTTGAACTCAACCGTTTCTCCAAATAAATTTACAGGAAGCTGAATAGGTCCAACTAAATAAATAGCCCCTTTTGTAGTTCTAATGAGTTGAATTTTGTTTTCTAAAACAGAAAGAACTTTGGAATTAAGCTTAATTTCTACCACCATATCACCCCTTTGTTTTTATTCTGCGCTATTTAGAGTTTCTTATTAATATTGCGTATATAAATTACTCAAAATTACAAATTCATACGTTTGGTGAGGACAGATCTGTTTAAGACATTTTCATATATCTAAACCTAGCATAGTAGCTTTAGTTCCGTTAAATTTGAACATAAAAAAGCACTTGTACGATTTATTGTCAACGAAACATTTTCATCGATTTACAAGTGCTGTTTATTTACAAATTTTTAGTAGCATAGTATTGTTAGTAAGCTCGGGAAAACCAAACTGTATGTTTTGCCTTTTGACCACAAGTGATACAAGTTTCCTTCTTTAATGGTGGTTCAAATGGGATATTCCGACTTGTGAAACTAGTCTCTTCTTTTACTTTCGCCTCACAGGCTTCCTTACCACACCATCCAGCCAAAACCCAACCAGCAATAACATGATCCTTCTCCGATTTTATAATGTGTTTTATAAGTTCATCGAGAGTATCAATATGCAAGTGAGAATGTGTAGATTTAAATTGAACTGCCTTGTTGAACATATTGGTTTGGATTTCATCTAAGAGACTTTTTACCCTTTCTACCAAGTGATCAATCGGAATCGTTAATTTCTCTCCTGTGTCACGACGAGCAATAATAACTTGATCATTTTCCAAATCGCGAGGTCCTATTTCAACGCGTATCGGTACACCTCGCATTTCCCATTCATTAAATTTCCAACCTGGTGTCTCCTCACGTATGTCTGTTTTTACTCTTATTTCTTCTCTTTTTAACTCAGTTACAAGATGATCTACTTTATCCAAAACCAATTCACGTTTCTTACCAGATCCAATTGGAATAATAATTACTTGTGTTGGAGCTACTCGAGGTGGTAACACTAACCCTTTATCATCACCATGAACCATAATCATAGAACCAATCAATCGAGTTGAAGTTCCCCAAGAAGTTGTATGGACAAATTTTAATTTATTGTCACGATCAAGGAACTTGATATCAAATCCCTTGGCAAAGTTTTCTCCCATATAGTGTGAGGTTCCAGCTTGAACTGCTTTTCCGTCCTTCATCATTGCTTCCACTGAATATGTATCAACTGCTCCAGCAAATTTTTCGCAAGGTGTTTTTTGTCCCATCCAAACAGGAATAGCAAGTTCTTGCTCAATTACCTCTTGGTATATCTCTAACATTTGCAAAGTTTCGTGGCGAGCCTCTTCTTCATTCGCATGCGCTGTATGCCCTTCCTGCCAAAGAAATTCGGATGTACGAAGAAACGGCATTGTCCTTTTTTCCCAACGAAAAACGTTCGCCCACTGGTTGATCAAGACAGGGAGATCCCGATAACTTTGTATCCATTGACTGTACATATGTCCAATCATCGTTTCAGAAGTAGGACGAAGTGCTAATTTCTCTTCTAATTTCTCTCCTGCAGCTTCTGTAACCCAAGGTAATTCTGGACTAAATCCTTCTACATGTTCTTTTTCTTTCTCAAAAAATGACTCTGGTATGAGCATTGGAAAATAAGCATTTCGATGACCTGTCTCTTTAAATCTTTTATCCATTGCCTGTTGAATCCGTTCCCAAAGTTCATACCCATCTGGTTTAAATACAATACAGCCCCGTACAGGTGTATAATCCATTAAATCCGCTTTTCGAATGGTATCAATATACCAACGTGAAAAGTCTTCCGATTGTGGAGTTATTTCTTTTAACAAACCCTTTTTCACTGACACAAATAACACACTCCCAAGTGCAAAAAATAATGGTCTATCCTCTTTGATTGTTGTTATGTTTTATGTAGTTACAATATTTGAAAACAAATGTATTATTAATATGAATTTTATTATAGACTAATTTGGCTAAAAAAAGAAATTTGGCGGGGGTTTCTTATCACAAAAAGCAGAGAATCTGTTTGATCTAACAAATCGGATTTTGAGAAGTTGAATATTTGTTTATTTCACATTGGTATTCTTTTTCTTTGCTAATTTCTAAAGTAGTGTAAGTATTTAATCACTTTGCTTATTGTTTTCACCATTCATCGATTGATTCTGCTGTAGGTCTGCTTTAATCGATTAGCACTGATTTCAGATCATTCATCGTGAATGGAATTGAACTTAATGGATTTTGACTATATGGATTCCGATGATTTTGTGGCCATGTTGCATAATAGTTAACAGTAAAGTTGGTTACCATTGTCCTCAGTTGTGGGATTTGAGATAATTTATAGATTTGTTCTGTCTTCTGCTCAATACTCTGGTTCTTATCCAATAAATGCACGTAGATAGATGTATGCGAAAGAATCTTCTTCAGTTTATTTTGGTAATCTTTTACTGATCCTGTATAAGTTACAAGATTATTCTCAGACTATGAAACGATACATTCACTTGCAAAATCATATTTTTGATCTTTAAACGCGATTGTACAAGACGCTGGAGATCGTAGGCCATATATTGCTCCAAATAATCATTGTCAAATTTATTGGAAGGAAAAAGCAATGGAAAATTCACACGAAACCGTGAAGCCTTCTGCTAAGAACAAAAAGAACAGTGATATGTTGGACCACTGTTCGTGTTCAAGATATAAACTAAACTAATTTTAGTATGGTGATAGCTGCAGAATCTCCTATTAGAGTCCCCCCTTCAGTTGGATCAAGAGTAATAGTTCCAGGTGATAAAGAACTGTTATTTACTAAGGTCAAAATACTTGGTGCAATCGAAACATTAAAAATGGTTATTCCCGAATTAATATTATCGTTCGCCATTTGACCGAACCTACCACCAGGAATTGGTGATCCATTTAAAAAGAAAGAAAATTGATTGTTCTGACGGGTAGAAAGGCGAAATTCAGCCTGATAAACACCTGTTGTACTAATAATAATTGTCGGTGTTCCTGCAATATGAGTAAATGACGAAGTAATTGGACCATTTGTGTTAAAAGAAACACTTCCACCAATAGGAACTGATTGAGTAGTTGTATCATAAACAAATAGATATCCAGGAACTCCTGTTCCAGTAGCTCCGGTCGCTCCAGTGGCTCCAGCACTTCCAGCACTTCCAGTAGTACCCGTGAATCCGGTACTTCCTGTTGCCCCCGTAGCTCCAGTGACTCCGGCGCTTCCAGCAGTTCCGGTGGCTCCGGTCGCTCCAGTGACTCCGGTACTTCCTGTTGCCCCCGTAGCTCCAGTAACTCCGGCACTTCCAGCAGTTCCGGTGGCTCCGGTGAATCCGGTGAATCCGGTGAATCCGGTGAATCCGGTGAATCCGGTACTTCCTGTTGCTCCAGTGACTCCCGCGTTTCCAGCAGTTCCGGTAGCTCCGGTGAATCCAGTACTTCCAGTCGCTCCAGTAGCTCCGGTCTCTCCAGTAGCTCCGGTCTCTCCAGTTTCTCCGGTCTCTCCAGTGGCTCCGGTCTCTCCAGTTTCTCCGGTCTCTCCAGTGGCTCCGGTCTCTCCAGTTTCTCCCGTGGCTCCAGTCTCTCCAGTAGCTCCCGTTTCTCCAGTAGCTCCGGTCTCTCCGGTGGCTCCGGTGACTCCAGTAGCTCCGGTGGCTCCGGTCTCTCCGGTAGCTCCGGTGGCTCCGGTCTCTCCGGTAGCTCCGGTGGCTCCGGTCTCTCCGGTAGCTCCGGTCTCTCCGGTGACTCCAGTCTCTCCGGTAGCTCCGGTGGCTCCGGTCTCTCCGGTGACTCCAGTCTCTCCGGTGGCTCCGGTCTCTCCGGTAGCTCCGGTGGCTCCAGTAGCTCCGGTCTCTCCGGTGGCTCCGGTGACTCCAGTAGCTCCGGTGGCTCCGGTCTCTCCGGTAGCTCCGGTCTCTCCGGTAGCTCCGGTGGCTCCGGTCTCTCCGGTAGTTCCAGTGGCTCCGGTCTCTCCGGTAGCTCCAGTGGCTCCGGTCTCTCCGGTAGCTCCAGTGGCTCCGGTCTCTCCGGTAGCTCCGGTGGCTCCAGTGGCTCCAGTCTCTCCCGTTTCTCCAGTGGCTCCAGTCTCTCCCGTTTCTCCAGTGGCTCCAGTGGCTCCGGTCTCTCCCGTTTCTCCAGTGGCTCCGGTCTCTCCGGTGACTCCAGTAGCTCCGGTGGCTCCGGTCTCTCCGGTAGCTCCGGTGGCTCCGGTAGCTCCGGTGACTCCAGTAGCTCCGGTGACCCCAGTAGCTCCGGTCTCTCCCGTTCCAATGGCTCCAGTAGCTCCGATGTTTCCTGTGACTCCCGTGACCCCAGTGCTTCCAGTTTCCCCGGTCGCGCCTGGCGGACAATTCGTACAATCTCCAGTTGGACCTGTCGAACCCTGCGGTCCCGTAGCCCCTGTTGGTCCAGGCGGGCATATACATTGAACACCTGGAAAAATCGATGGACATCCCTGAGGAAAAATTATCTTGTTACACGTAGTACATTTTCTCATCATAAGTCAAACCTCTGCATGAAAATTGGATAGTTCAACATATGACGTTACGGAATAAATTGGGAACGTTTTATCAAAAAAATATATAATTATCTTTTAGAAAAAGCAGATGTAATCGACAAAAGATTTCACATCGCTTATATCTCTTTCAATTTATACGAAGTTAAGAATAGAAGAAATCTTTGGGACTCAAATGATGACAAGTAATACTATGATTCTCAATAAGTATATGGAAAGATATCTCATAATTATCTAATTCTTTTGTAAGTCTTTTTCTGAAAAATGCCCTGGAAGCAATTCATTGATCGTTGTTAGAATAAAATCTCCTTTTAAATTTGCCAAAATGATTTGTGTGTCATCTCCACAAAATTCAGCGATAACTTGTCTACATGCACCACAGGGTGAAATTGGTCCGTCTGTATTTCCTACAACCGCTATCGCTTGGATTTTTTTGACACCCTCTGAAACAGCCTTAAATACTGCCGTTCTTTCCGCACAATTTGTCAAACCATATGAGGCATTTTCAATATTGCATCCACGATATATCAAATTGTCAGCTGTCAACAGTGCTGCACCTACTTTGAAATTTGAATATGGGACATAAGCTTGTTTACTCGCCGATATCGCTTCATCAATAAGTTGTTTCCATTCCATAAAGAACCACCCTTTTATGTTTTTTGGAGCAAAAAAGCAATGATATACTTTCTTGCTCCAACCCTAATAACATCATTGTAAACCAGTGTTTTTCAGAATGTACCCCATTATTCAGTTATAATCGTATGAATTAATTTAGGAGTGTCAGCTTTGTTTGATATAGAAATATTTTCATAAATTTTAGCTTTTACATCTTCAACATTTTCGCGATTTGCATGAATAGTAACTAATGATTCATCCGCTTTTACATTTTCACCAACCTTTTTATGCAACACTAAGCCAACAGCTAAATCAATCTCATCTTCTTTTGTTGCTCGACCTGCTCCTAAAAGCATTGCAGCGATGCCAATTTCATCTGCCACAATGTTAGAAACAACACCTGAAGTCTTAGCTGGTATATCAATTACATATTCAGCTTGTGGTAATTTTTCCGGATGATCTACGATAGAGCTGTCCCCACCTTGATTACGCAAGAACTCTTTAAATTTTTCAATTGCCTTTCCGTTCTTCATCGCTTCTTTTAACCTTTCACGTGCTTCTTCTAACGTATCCGCTTTTTTAGCGAGCACAACCATCTGACTTCCTAATACAAGAACCAATTCAGTTAAGTCTTCTGGACCTTCTCCTCTTAATGTATCGATGGCTTCCTTCACTTCAAGAGCATTACCAATCGCAAAGCCTAGAGGTTGTGACATATCTGAAATAACAGCCATTGTTTGACGACCAACATTATTACCGATCCGCACCATTGCATGTGCTAATTTTCTCGCGTCTTCTTCTGTTTTCATAAATGCGCCAGCACCTGTCTTCACATCGAGGACAATTGCATCAGCACCAGCCGCAATTTTTTTACTCATAACAGAACTTGCGATTAAGGGAATGGAATTCACCGTTCCCGTCACATCACGCAATGCATATAACTTTTTGTCAGCAGGCGTTAAATTTCCAGATTGTCCAATAACTGCAACTTTATTACGGTTTACGATATCAATAAACTGCTCTTTCGTAATTTCAACATGAAATCCTTCTACGGCTTCTAATTTATCAATTGTACCACCCGTATGTCCTAAACCTCGTCCAGACATTTTCGCAACCGGCACATCTAAGGCAGCTACCAATGGTCCTAAAACTAATGTTGTTGTATCCCCAACTCCACCAGTAGAATGTTTATCTACTTTAATTCCTTCAATCGCGGATAAATCAATCGTATCTCCAGATTCAACCATCGCCATCGTTAAGTCAGCACGTTCCCGATCAGACATATCCTGGAAATAAATAGCCATTGCAAGGGCGCTTACTTGATAATCAGGAATAGTTCCGTCTGTATACCCTTTTATAAAAAATTGAATTTCCTCTGCTGTTAGTTCTTTCCCATCACGTTTTCTTCCAATAATATCTACCATTCTCATGCGCTGAGTCCTCCTTTTAAACTATTAAGCCAACAATCGTTGCGGATAAAAAGCTTACTAAAGTTGCTCCAAAAACCAATTTCAATCCAAACCTCGCTACTACATTCCCTTGTTTTTCATTTAAGCTTTTAACCGCACCAGCAATAATCCCAATGGAAGAAAAGTTTGCGAATGAAACAAGGAACACCGATATAATAGCAGTTGTTCTTTCCGTGAAGTGAAAATTTCCTTGTGTTAAATTTGTCATAGCCACAAACTCGTTTGATACCAGTTTTGTCGCCATAATGTTACCGGCGTTTACCGTTTCATGCCAAGGAATTCCAATAATAAAGGCAAAAGGAGCAAATACATAACCTAGAAGTTCTTGGAATGAGATACCAATTATCCCCTTGAACAGGGCATTTATTAGAGCAATTAAAGCGATAAAGCCGATCAGCATTGCCGCTACCGTAATAGCAACTTTAAAACCATCTATTATATACTCTCCTAATACTTCAAAGAAGCTCCTTTTCTCTTCCTCTCGTACTTCTAACATATCTTCTTCTTCTGTTACTTCATAAGGATTAATGATGGAAGCAATAATAAATCCGCCAAACAAGTTAAGCACTAAAGCGGTTACAACATATTGCGGTTTTAATAATACCATGTATGAACCAACGATAGACATCGAAACGGTTGACATTGCAGATGCACATAATGTGTATAATCTTCTTTCAGATAATAAACCTAACTGCCTCTTTACAGAAATAAACACTTCTGATTGTCCTAAAATTGCTGAAGCCACAGCATTGTAGGATTCCAATTTCCCCATACCATTTATTTTATTTAAAGCTAGCCCAATATACTTTACAATAAATGGTAATACTTTTATGTACTGTAAAATACCAATTAGAGCTGAAATAAACACAATCGGCATTAATACACCTAAAAAGAAGGAGAATTCTTTCTGGTTTAATAAACCGCCAAATACAAAATTAATCCCTTCTCCAGCATACTTTAACAACTGTCCAAAACCATTTGCAATTCCAGCGATGAGCACATTTCCTAGGCTTGTATTTAATAGTACAAAACCTAGAACAAACTGCAATACAAGCATAATGATAAGAGGACGATATTTCACTTTTTTTCTATTATTACTTGCAAGCCATGTGATACCTAAAATAATGACGAGACCTATGATACCTATTATATACTTCACAAAACACACTCTCCTTTTCATGTATCCGCTTTCATATTTTCAAAAAGTAAACAACCTATTCTTCAGTCATTTATAAATCTATTATTCCAATGTTTTGATGGATTAGTAGTTAACTGTAGCACTTTCTTTATCATGTAAGACAATCACAAGACATGCACTTGCACCAATTCTAAAAGATGACCTATCCTCTGGTTTTGGAGTGAGAGTCTGAAAATATACTTTATAATCCAGCCCAAACATCTTTGGCGTATCGTCCTTCTTTCTGAAGTTTTTCTAACCATTGGTCGGCTTCTTGTTCCTCAACTCCATGAACCTCCTGATAAGATTTTTTCAGTGCAGCTTCTACATCAGGTGCCATTCTGCTTCCATCTCCACATATATAAAGCCGGCCGCTTTGATCGAGAATACGAATTAACGCTTCCGCATTCAATGCCATTACGTGCTGCACGTATGTTCTCGGAACTCCTTCTTTCCGTGAAAAGGCTGTATGAAGGGTCATCACTCCGTTCTTCTCATATTGTTGTAGTTCTTCTCTGTAAATAAAGTCTGCCTCATTACGGCATCCAAAGTAAAGATGTGCCTCACCCAACGATTTCCCCTCTTGTTTCATGGCATCTCGAGCTTGCAGGAAACCCCGGAAAGGAGCCAATCCTGTACCAGGACCTACCATAATAATTGGTGTTTCAGCTTCTTCTGGCAGCTGGAAGTGAGACTCTGGAGTTCTGATAAACATCATGACATCTTCGCCCGGTTTACGGTCAGCCAAATAATTAGAAGCTACCCCGCGATATTCTCCTAAACCGCTCCAGGCAGGATCTTGAACCACTGCCACTGTAATACTCACTCGCTCCGGGTTTACTCGTGGTGAACTGGAGATGGAGTAATATCTTGGTTTCAAAGGACGTAAAAGTTCTAAAAACCGCTCAAACGGCATTTCACAAGCTTCATATTTTTCTAGCAAATCTAACATAGAAATACGTTTTTTTAATACCTGCTCGTGATAAACCCCTTCTTCGAGTAATGATTCCAGTTCACGTTTATGCGGAGGGCAGACGGTGAAAGCAGCAAGTTCCCGTATTTGTGCTCGGGTGGCAGCATCCTGTACTTCCACACTGTATAGGAGAAGATCACGAAGACTCACTTCCCGATCCAGAGGCAAATGAGCCACACTGCGTCCACTTGCTGTAAGTACTACTTGGTCATTTTCGTTTAATTTATACCTTTGAAGAACACGATTGACGTTTTCCTGGCTGTTCGCAGGCAATACTCCAAGATGGTCTCCTTCTTGATAGGTCAAACCATTGGGCAAAATAATTTCAATATGCCGGGTGCTTCTGCCGCTGCCAACTGACTGTAATTCCTGGTTTTCCACCACCTTGACATAAACCGCTTCGTAGGATCGCGCTAGGGGAGATCCTCCTGTTCCTTTTACAAACTGGAGACTTAGTGTGTTCCGATCCTTTTCCACATCGTCACTAATCTTCAGACCAAAAGCTTCGATAGCGTCCGACCACATTTTTTCTTTCCATTGATCAAGCTGTTCTTCAAAGTCTCCGCTTGCATCACCTTCTCCCCTGGTGGAGAACCGAATTGCTCCTTTTTCAGAAAGCTGTTTATCAATAAATCTTGGAACATCCTGATAAGTACTAGCCCAATTGTGGTCTCCACAGCCAAATACAGCATACTGAACTCCAGAAAGTTCGTCTGGTTGAACAGCTTCTAGCCATTGTACGAACTGGCCAGCATTACTTGGCGGCTTTCCATTATAGGAAGAAGTCACGATTAAGACTGCTCCTTCTTTTGGAAGCGACCCTATTCGATCATTAAGAACAGCCACTTCTGTACGGACACCATGAAGAGTAGCGGTATCAGCGAGTTCACGTGCTACCCCTTCAGCAGTCCCGGTATCCGATCCATAAAGAACAAGCAATGGTCGGTTATTAAGTCCTTGAATGGTCGATTTGGGATCAAGATTATCCTTCTCCGTCTCTACTTTACTGTCGGCTAGCACTTCTTCTGTCACCAAAACAGACTGTTGAAAAGCAGACTGATTGCGCGGTTGAACTTGTATGGTAAAATTCCCTGGCTTTAATGTTAAAGTTTGTTTAATATCAAGTTGATAGTCCTTATAATCGATAAATTCAAAATGCCTCAGAAGCATCCCCAAAACAAGTGTTGCTTCGTGAAGAGCAAACTGCATACCAATACATGCCCGTTGGCCGTTTCCAAATGGCTTATAGGCTTGGTGAGGTATTTGTTTTTGATCCTCAAACCGTTCCGGACGAAACTGCTCTGCGTCTTCTCCCCATGCATCCTTATCTCGGTGCAGTTGAGGGATCAGCACTGTTACCCTTTCCTGTTCTTTCTTAATAGGATACTTTCCACCAATAATCGTATCTTCTTTTGCATAGAGACTGAATGCGGGTGCTGTCGGCCACAAACGCAGTGATTCATTTAAAATCATTCGGACATATTTAAGCTGCAAAACCTGCTTGTATGTCGGAGGGGAGCCTGTTAGGACTTGATCTACTTCTTCGTAGGCTTTTTTCAGCTTATCAGGTTTTTTTAACAGAAAGTAAAGTGCAAACGACAATAATCCACTTGTTGTTTCATGTCCCGCGATGAGAAACGTAATAATCTGAAATCGGATATTTTCATCATTCAATTTCTCTCCTGTTTCGGGATCACTTACATTCAACATACGAGAAAGCAAGTCGTTTTCCTTTAGATTACTACTAGATTTGCGTTCAGCAATAATATTGTCTACCAAACTAAACATCACTTGAATGTCATGCTGGAACTGGCGTTTTGTTCGGATCATCAACTTATCTTGCAAATCCAAACGTTGAATTTGATGCATGGCTTCATCAAGAGCACGAACCATGCTTGTAATAAAAGGATGTGGTGTTTCTCTATAGTAACTGTTAAAACGATAGTTAAAAGCACATAATCCGATGGTGTCTAGAGTGAGACGTGTCATATCACCTGGTACATCAACGGTATCATTTGGATTAAGCCGTGCCCACTTTTGAACAAGCTGAATAGCAATATCCACCATCATCGCATGGTAATCCTTCATCGCACGTTGGCTGAACGTAGGCATAAGAATATTATGAGCTTTTCTCCAATTCGGTTCATCAGTCCAACTGGTGAATAATCCATCTCCTCCAAAAGCACGGACTTTTTCCAAGGCACCTTCTACACTTTTAGTAAAACGAGATTCATCACAGACTTCTGCGACCAGTTCATGTCCTGAAACAATAATGGCGGAATCCCCTGGAGTTTGCAGCCGAAAAATAGGACCATATTCCTCGGCTAGTTTCATAAAGGATAGAATTGGTTTATCTTTATCAATTAAAGGTACATTACCAAGCGGTCCAAAGGTTTTAGGCTGAAGAATCATACTATTCCCGTCCATTTCATTACATCCTTTCTCTAATCTGTTAAATGCCCGATTCATTACCATCCTGCCCCTCTTCCAAAAATTCCAATCATCGAATGAGTTTCCTTGATGCTGACAACATAAGATGAAAAGCATTATTTTTTTCAACTTCCCTCTTCATTTTTAAACGACGGACTACTCTATCGAGCTGACCGACAAAAGTAAGAATTTCTTCCTTTGAAAATTCAGACCCTATTAACTCATTCAGCTTTCCATAGATCGCTTTCTCAGCTGTTTCCACCAACTGCATTCCTTTCAAAGTAAGTGATACAATATTTTCCTCATGTCTTTGTATTATTACAGGATAAATGAAAATAATTAACAGCTCATGTCTTGAACTTATATTTTCCTCAAACCCCAACAGTTTTAAGATGAATCAAAGAAAAAGGACATGTTTCTCATACACTTGACTTTTATCCTAAATACAGTAAAATAGATTCGGAATGAACATTCATTCCTATAAATGAGGTGAAAATAGATGTCTAAAAATAAACAAGAGGATATTTTTGAAGCAGCAATGATCTTATTTGCGAATCGTGGCTACGATGGTACTACCATACCAATGATCGCTGAAAAAGCCAAAGTGGGTGCTGGAACAATTTATCGTTATTTTGATAATAAAGAATCACTTGTCAATTCTTTATTTGTGAAATGTGTAGTTCAGTTTTCGGATGGATTAAAAAATAATTTTCCTTTTCATTCTACTATTCGTGAACAGTTCACTCATATTTATTATCGAATGTTCGAGTTTGCAAAAGAAAACGACCAAGCGTTTCTTTTTATAAATTCCCATCATGATGGTTATTACCTAAATGAGAAAAGCAAGACAACATTTCAAGGTTTTTTAGATTTTATTATCCGAATCATAGAAGATGGAAAGCAGAAGGAAATGATTCGACCATTACCTTCACCTGCTTTAATCGCCATTGTTTACGGATCTTGTGTGATGTTATTTAAGCTTTTCCAATGTGGAGAAATTACAGATACCCCAGAGTTACTAAAAGAACTGGAAGAAAGCTCCTGGGATGCTATTCGGGTCATATGATTCAATAGCTTTGGAACGAACGGAATGAATATTCATTCCGTTGAGCGTTATAATACGAATTTCAACAAGAACAAGGTGATGTCATTGAAAAAGTTAAAAAGTTGGAGAAGTCTTTCCTTTGTCTTATGGATCATAGTTACTACTCTCCTATTATCAACAATGCCTAATCTAGATCATCTAGTAAAAGAAAAAGGACAAGTGACAACTCCAAAAACGGAACAAAGTTACATTGCTAACGAGATGCTCAAACAAATGGAGAAAAAAGGAGGTGAAAAATATGACGTGATAGCGGTCTTTACCAGTGGAAACAATAATGCTTTGACTAGCAAACAAAAAGCACAGATAGCCTCTACTATCAATAAGTTAAAAGCCAAACAAAAACAACTGGGAATTAATGAAATTGTTTCACACTTAGATAATAAAGAAATCGAAAAGCAATTAGTTTCAAAAGATAATACTACAATATTGACGCAAATCTCCATCGACAAAAAGCATGGAGACATATCAAAAGTCACTCAAAAGCTTAACGATATTGTGAAAACAAAAGATGTGAAATCGTATTTAACGGGAAGCGACTTGATCAATGATGATTTTACAAAATCCACACAAGAAGGAGTAAAAAAGACAGAAGTCATTGCAATTATTTTCATTGTCGCTGTGCTAATACTTGTATTCCGTTCTCCAATTGTGCCTATTATTTCTCTTCTTACAGTTGGAGTTTCCTATTTGGTTTCACTGGGCGCAATTGCTCAACTGGTAGATAAGTTGAATTTTCCTTTTTCTAATTTCACACAAGTATTTTTAGTCGTAGTACTGTTTGGAGTTGGCACAGACTATAACATATTATTGTTTACCCGATTTAAAGAAGAACTTAGCAAACAAAGTGATGTACATTTAGCTGTAAAAGCTACACTTCAAGCAGCAGGAAAAACCATATTGTACAGTGGATTAGCCGTTTTTATCGGTTTTGCTTCTCTCCTTTTGGCCAATTTCAAATTGTATCAAGCTACTTCGGGAGTAGCGATTGGAGTTGCGGTTCTACTTCTTGTATTAATAACGTTGAATCCATTTTTTATGGTATTGCTGGGAAAAGGGATGTTCTATCCCATTAAAAAATTTGAAGGACATGGAGAAAGTAAATTATGGGGATTTTTAGCGAAAAATTCAGTGACTAGACCGTTTATTTACGTCGTTCTCGTTTTTACTTTAGCCATTTCGGTTATTTTTAGTTACTCTCGAGTGCTTAACTACAATGACTTGTGGGAAGTTGACAATAAATTTGAATCCAAACAAGGCATTAACACCATAGAAGATCATTTTCCATCCGGGTTTTCCTCTCCAGCAACATTGGTCATTCAATCCAATAAAAAGTTAGACCAAGCAAGTCGTTTACAAACATTAGATGAACTAGCGGATGAAATCTCAAAGGTCAAAGGTGTTGCAGAAGTTTACTCCCCTACTCGTCCAACTGGGGATAAAATTAAAGAATTGTATATAAAAAAGCAGGCAAGTGAACTGAATAAAGGATTAAGTTCTTCCAACACAGGAATTGGAAAAATTAACAAAGGATTAACTTCTGCAAAGGACCAAATGGGCAGCAGTGATACAAGTAGTCTTTCCAATGTACAGAAATTGATTGATGGAACAGATGCTACAAAAAGTGGTGTGTCTAAATTAGAAAATGCCATCAATAAACTTTCAACTGGGATCAATGGTGGTGCAGCAGGAGCACAACAAATCGAAGCTGGTTTAGCTTCATTAAGCCAAAATATCAATACACTTTCTACTGCCACTTCCCAACTTTACTCGGCATACAATCAATTAGCAAATGGATTAAGTTCTTATAGCCAATATTTCAATAGCATCTCTCAAGCAATCGAGAGTGCAGAAAATGGTTACCAACAAATTGAAGCTTCTATGAATAACTTAATCAAAACAAGACCAGACTTAGCAAATGACCCTAACGTGCAACAGACACTAAGAGTTGCTCGATCTGCACAAATCCAATTGAATCAGTTATCCAACCAAGTGAATCAACTTGCTGTCCAACATCAATCGGCCATGGCTTCGTTTAGAAAAGCCAATAATTCTTTGTCGAGAGTTAATGCTGGTTTGAATCAAATGAAAACCGGTGTTGTCCAGTTACGCAAAGGTGCAACTGATTTGAAAACAGGATTGAACCAAGGTGCTACTGGTTCACGTCAAATTGCTAATAAAACAGGCGAACTTCAATCTGGATTAACTCAAATAAATCATGGTCAAGTCCAATTGTTACATGGGCTGAAAGATTTACAAGCAAATATGGGGCAATTGCAGTCCGGTCTTTCTTCCAGCACCAAGGGACTGAATAAAGTAAGCAATGGTCTAAACGATGCGCAAAAGTATTTAAATGGTTTAAGTGAATCTCAGAGTTCTGAACAATTCTACATTCCAACTAAGGTACTAAAAAGTAAGGATTTCCAAAAGTCCTTGAATACGTATATGTCAGATGATAGGAAAATCGCTAAAATGACAATCATTTTAGACGTAAACCCTTATTCACAAGAGGCTATGCCCATTATAAAAGAGATAAATAAACATGTGGATGCTAAATTAAGTGGAACCGATTTAAAAGATGCAAAAGTGGCAATTGGAGGGACAACAGCTAAAAATGTGGATCTAAAGGATGTAACACAAAGCGACTTCTTGCGTACCGCAACGATTATGTTAATTGGTATTGCACTTGTCCTTCTGGTCATCACACGCTCTGTATCGAATTCCATATCTATTATTGTTTCCTTAATACTAGTGTACTTTGCCTCTCTTGGTATTGGGGAATGGATTAGCTCCCATATTTTAAATGTAGAAATAATGAGTTGGAATGTTCCATTCTTTAGTTTTATTATGATCGTTGCTTTAGGCGTTGATTATAGCATCTTTTGGATAATGCGGTATAACGAACTAGAAGGAGATCGGGCAACACGAATGGTAGATGCTTCCCGTCACATTGGCGGAGTAGTATTATCTGCTGCTATTATTTTAGGGGGTACCTTTGCGGCTTTGATTCCTTCAGGTGTGTTAACACTTATTCAAGTAGCATCTGTTGTTGTCGTTGGTCTTTTCTTACTGAGTGTCATAGGTATTCCCATACTATTACCTGCTTTAATGGGCTTAAAGCAAAAGCTTGATCGTTTTATCAAGAAATAAATGAAAGACTCTAGTTGAGCAAAACTAAATACAAAAAACCCCAATCGAAGTTATGCACCTCAGATAAGGACACAAGTCAATTAGCGGACGAAAATAAATAAATGAAACTAGACGGCTTTATTCCTTTATTTTAAAGGAATTAAAGCCGTTTCGTCTTTTTTGTATTATAAAACTGTAGACCATATTAACTTCCTTTTATCACATCCATGCCTTTTTTAAGAGCTTGACACCGAGTTCCATTTCTTCACAAGAAAGATTACTAAAACCGAGTTTAATTATTGGTTCGTCCGAATTATTTATAATGAAGTAGATAGAGGTAGGATACACTTTCACCCCCTGACAAGAAGCACGATGTATTAACCATTCTTCTGAATGCTTTAAGTGTACTTTGATTAATACGTACAAACCAGACTGCTCGCCAATGATAGAAATATTTTGCCCGAATTCTTTTCTTAATACAGATACGACGTGCTGCATTTTTCGTTTATAGACAAGACGCATGCGTTTTATGTGACGACTCCATTCCCCCTCCTCCATAAATTTAGCCATTGTGAGTTGACTAAGAATAGAAGTAGTACTTTCGAAATGAAGAAATTGATTTTTGTAAAGAATTAATAGAGGCTGTGGCAACACCATATAACTTAAACGGATTCCTGGAAGAAAGGACTTGGAGAAATTTCCTAAATATATCACTCTTGCTGAATCAATGGATGCTAGAGCTGGGAATGGTTGTTGTGTATAGCGAAATTCACTATCATAATCGTCTTCAATAATGTACCCAAGCCTCTTGTTAGCCCAATGAATAAGCGCATGACGCTGCTGAATGGGCATACTCACCCCATATGGACTATGATGGGAAGGCGCGACGTAGATGAGGCGTGATTTCATTTGTTCCAATGATGAAAAATCAGCACCTGTTTCATAAACGGGTAAAGTTTCAAGTGTAAAATCATTTAATTGAAAAGCCTCTCTAGCACCATCATATCCAGGGTCCTCTATGATAACACTAGAAACATCATCCTTCAGAATATGACCAAGATAGAGAAGTAACTGCTGAGTACTACTACCAATAATAATGGCAGCTGCATCTGTTCTCACCCCGCGGGATTGAAGCAAATATGCAGCTATTTGTTGGCGCAGATTCACTTCCCCCAAAGGTTCCCCATAAAAAAAGCTCTCTTTCAAAGTTAATACTTGATTGGATATTTTTCTCCAAGTTTTCAGAGGGAAATGCGTTTGATCTACCGTACCCGCACGAAAATCAACAATATAAGGTTTCTCTGATGGTGTTTGCTTTTTGTTAGGAGACGTTGACGATTCTCGGAAAATATAAGGCTCTAATTCATTTACAAAATATCCTTTCTTTCCTTCTCCACGAATATAACCTTCTGCTACAAGCTGCTCATATGCCATTAATGTTGTATTTCGGCTTACCTGAAGGGAGTCTGCAAGTTGACGAATGGAAGGCAATTGCTCGTCTGCCAGTAAGTCGCCTTGTTCAATAAATAATTTAAATTGCTCATATATTTGTTTGTATTTAGGAGCATCATCTTTAAAAGTAAAAATGGTATTTTTCATTTGAATTCTCCTCTGACATGTACTATTAATTCATGTTGTACCTTTTTATATGTCAGTTTATATCTTATTATTTTTTATGAATCATTAACTTATACTGTTTTATCATTTGACTTACGAGGTTATAAGAAGGAGGAGTTTAATCATGTATATTCCTAAGTATTTTAAAGTGACTTCTATTGATGAAATAGAGGAATTTATTTCGAAAAATTCATTTGGAACACTTGTTACAACAAAGAAAAACAGGCCAATCGCTACTCACTTACCTTTATATCTAGAAAAAAATGTTGATGGTCATTACCATATTACAGGGCATATGGCTTATGGAAATCCTCAATGGAGAACATTTAAAGAATCAGAAGAAGTTTTGGTTATGTTTCAAGGACCTCATGCTTATATATCCTCTTCTTGGTACAACCACGAAAATGTTCCTACATGGAATTATCAAGCTGTCCATATCTATGGAAAAGCAGAAATAGTAACAAAAGAAGAGTTAATAGACGGACTTAGCAAACTGTTATATAAATATGAAGGGCATCGTGAAAACCCGATCTTATGGGATAAACTTTCTTCTGATTTGTTAGAGACTGAATTAAAGGGAATTATCGGTTTTAAAATCAAAGTGCAAGAGGCTCAAGCAGCATATAAGTTAAGTCAAAATCGCGATGAAGAGAACAAAAATAATATTGTTCGCAAACTATATGAAGAGAATGATGTGAATTCACATCAGTTGGCAGATGCAATGAAGAAAAGTTGGGAAAAAAATGATTAGAGTTTTTTTATCCTTCTAAACAACAAGTATGGTTTGTAAAAAGAGTTCAAAGTTACATTCTTTATTGTTTTAGGAGTATTTTCCGCTTTTGCGAGCCCCTCTAAAACATAATCGTTAGAAAATGAAATGGAGAGATATTTTGATGCCTAGATTTATCATTGAAGAAGATTTTTGGTCGTTATTCCCTTGTGCAAAAATAGGAACTGTTATTTGTCAGGGAATTGATAACTCAATACAGGACATTGAAACTTACGAGAAGATGCTGCAAGAGGCAGAGAAAGAAACACATAAATTTCTCAATCAGGAGGAATTCAGTAGGAATTCAGTCATATCTGTTTGGCGAGAAGCTTTTCAGAAATTCAAGACTAAAAAAGGCGCGAGGTCTTCCATTGAAGCTTTATTAAAAAGAGTGAAAAAAGGCAACCATATCGGAACAATAAACCCGCTTGTTGATATCTATAATTCCATTTCATTGCGCTATGCGCTTCCATGTGGTGGAGAAGATATCGACAATTTTGCAGGTGATATTCGGCTAACGCAAGCAAATGGAAACGAACCATTTATCCCATTAGGAAATGATGAAAATGCACCTCCATATGAAAGTGAAATTGTTTATAAGGATGATGAAGGTGCAATATGCAGATGCTGGAATTGGCGTGAAGCTCAGAGAACGATGCTAACAGAGAATACAAAAAATGCATTCCTCTGTGTTGAATTGATAGATGAAACAAGAAACGATGAGTTTCATTTGGCACTTAAAGAATTGTCTGAGTTAGTTTCACATCATCTTGGTGGTATTGTGAAGATCGATGTGTTAGATAGGAATAATCGGGAAATTACCATCTTCGGTTAGTCAAATTGCATTTATAGATGGTCTTTGTTCTGGAAATGGTATACCCCTCTTCCCTTGTCGTCGAAGATATCGACGAACTGGGGGATTTTACCCGAACAAGCGAGCTCCTGGTATGGGGCTCGCTCTCTATTTACATATCCTCAACTAAATGGCAACGCTTTTATAGATTGCCTATATCCTCTAATAAGTCTTACTAATAATCTGTATCACTTATTACTAGGTTGAAAATATAACTGAATAGCGAATGCAGCAATTCACGTTTGTATCCAGCTAATCAGTCGGTATTATCTATTGAATTTATTTTTTTCCCAATCGCTTCCTGATACTCTGATTCAAATCTTCTCGATACTTGGCGACATAGGTTTTAGCGTTTGTCACTAGTTCATCGGCAAAGGACGCCACGTCGTCCCCGGTGATTTCCAGCACTTGTCTGCCATCCGCCGCACCTGCTTCGAACAACTCGATTAATTCATACTGAATGCGCAGCATATCCATCCCGCTGCCCGCCGAGAAATTCCACATGTAGTTTTGAATTTTCTTAAATACAAACTGGTAGTCCTCTGGCAAGGCCTCAACTCGTGCCATCATCATCTTATACTCTTTTTTATCACTAATCATTTTTTTGAATATTTCCATCATGCGATTTTTCCTCCTTATTTATAAAGCTGAACAAGACACTACAAAAATATCGGACGAAATATCTTATAAGCTAGATAGACTTCAAGGCGTTGATTTTCGATGAAACAAAATCCCATTTCTTCCAAAACAATTCAAGTTCCTTGCGGCCAGCCTCATTAAGTGAGTAAAACTTGCGTGGCGGCCCCATATCGGACGGTTTCTTTTCTATGTTCACAAGTTTTTTCTTTTCTAATCTCATGAGGATGGTGTAAACCGTTCCTTCCACGACTTCGGTAAACCCTAACACATTCAGTCGGTGGGTAATCTCATAGCCATAGGTTTCATGACGGCTGATGAGTTCCAGTACGCAGCCTTCCAGCGAACCCTTCAGCATTTCAGTTAAATTTTCCATGTTCTTGAGCCTCCTTTATTTCGTCCCTCCTCTATATTACCTGACTTACTTTCAGTATAACGTAGTACCAAGGGGCATTTTTGCCTAATAGCATTTGGAAAATCACGCTATTAAGTATTACTCATTACACGTACATAGTAACACCAAGTAGCAGAAGATGTCAACTTTTTTCCTTAAAATATTTTTGCACCCTACTAAGTACTTCTGTTCCTAAGTTTTTTTACAAAAGAAATCATATTATGAATAACACGATGAATTACAGAAATCAGGACAATCGAAACAATACGATTCGAGTCAGGTTGAAATCCGTTTCAACTCGATTTTTAATTCCTCTGTCACACTTGAAGGTAATGTTTTGATTCTCACTTCTTTTCAAATCTATCTAATTAATACAAGTGAACTCCCACTTCTAGGGTGGTGGGAGTATTCATTTATTGTTCGTTACAAAAATGATCACCTATCCGATACAATTAATACATCTACATATTGCAAACGTTGCATAATCACATTAATAATCGAACCTTTCCAAATCTCATCCCACCGAGTGCGAGCAGACATCCCCATGATGATTTGAGTAATTTGATATTCCTCACACACTTCTACAATCTGTTCCGCTACTTTTCTCGACTTTGCTTCTTGCAGAATAAAGGCCGCTTCAAATTGTTCTGCTAATTTTTTCATCTTCTCTAATTCTTTTTTCTGCCCGTCGTTCATATTACGTGGATGAATGTGCAGAATGGATATCTCCGCATTTAAGCGATCCGCAATTCTCCATCCTCGACGAATCAATTTTTCCGCATTTGGTCCATAGTGGATACAGACAAGTATTTTCTCGTGTGCTCCGGTCGGTTGCTCAATCCCAAGTTCTGTCCGTTCTTTTTCCAGCCTCATATCAATATCATCTGCTACTTCTCGCAACGCTAACTCCCGTAAGGCGACTAAATTTCCTCGACGAAAAAACTGGTTTAAGGCTCGCTCAATCTTATCTTTGCTGTATACTTTCCCTTCCTGAATGCGGTCACGAAGAGTCTCTGGGCTTACATCGATGACTTCTACCTCATCCGCTTCTCGTAACATGGCATCTGGAACTCGTTCGTTTACTTGAATCCCTGTAATGCGTTCCACAATATCGCGAACACTCTCAAGATGTTGGATGTTTACTGCGGTCCATACATGAATCCCGGCTTTTAATATCTCTCCAATATCTTCATAGCGCTTCTTGTTTTTAGAACCAGGGACATTGTTATGAGCAAGTTCATCGACAATTACTACTTCTGGATTTCGTTGTAGTATACCTTCTACATCTAAATCTTGGAGTTCTTTGCCTTTGTAATGGATCATTATCTTTGGGATGATCTCTAAATCTTTGATTTCAGCCGCAGTTGTTTCCCGCCCATGTGTTTCAATTAGTCCAACTACAACATCGATGCCTTTCTCTTTTAAATCGTGGGCATCTCGCAGCATATGAAAGGTTTTTCCAACACCTGGGGCCGCCCCAATGTATATTTTCAGACGGCCTCTTTGCATTTTTTCGATCTTTGCTATAATCTCTCCTGGACTTAATCGTTTATAATTGGTCTCACTTTGTAAACTGCTCATCTTTTCCAAACCCTTTATTTTGCCTGAGATGGCATCCATTTTTGCAAATCCATGTTTAATGCTAATACATTGACATGCGGGTCACCAAAAATTCCAAGCATTCTACCTTCTAAATGTTTCTTCACTAACTGCTCCAATTGCTGTGTTGTTATTCCTGTTGCTTTTGACACAGCAGGAATTTGAAATCGGGCAGCAGCAGGGCTGATATCGGGATCAAGACCAGAGCCTGAATTTGTGATGAGATCCAGTGGGATATCAGCAATAGATTTGCCCGGATTTTTTGCTAACCATTCTTTTGCTGCTTGCTCTGTCCGTTTGATCATCTCTTGATTAGATGGTGCATAGTTTGGTGTTCCAGAAGCAGCTGCATCATAGTGGATGGAAGAAACACGTCCATGAAAATACTTTGGATCTGCAAAAGATTGTCCTATTAAATCAGAGCCAATCGCTTGGTGATGGTTATTGTACACGATACTTCCATTTGCCTGCTTTGGGAAAAGAACTTGGGAGATTCCCGTCATGACAAGGGGATAACCAAGTCCAAACAATACAATCATCACTATTGCTAAACGAATTGCTTTCATCTTACCTGTTCCTCCTTTAGAGAAATAACCCGATTAACAGGTCAATCAGCTTAATCCCAACAAATGGGGCAATTACACCACCAAGTCCATAGATTAGCAAATTACGCCGTAATAGCTGGACAGCGGGCATTGGTTTATAGGCGATTCCCTTCATGGCAAGCGGGATCAATATCGGAATAATGATCGCATTAAAGATCAATGCCGATAAAATAGCACTGGTTGGTGATGCAAGATGCATAAAGTTTAGAGCACTCATTTGCGGAATGGTTACCATAAACATCGCTGGTAAAATCGCAAAGTATTTCGCAATATCATTCGCAATACTAAATGTCGTCAATGCTCCACGAGTCATCAACAATTGTTTCCCAATCGATACGACTTCTATAATCTTCGTTGGATCAGAATCGAGATCAACCATATTTGCAGCTTCTTTCGCAGCAATGGTTCCACTATTCATGGCTAATCCAACATCTGCTTGAGCAAGTGCAGGAGCATCATTTGTACCATCGCCAGTCATAGCAACGAGTTTCCCTTGGGCTTGCTCTTCACGAATTACTCGGATTTTGTCTTCTGGTTTACTTTCGGCTATAAAATCATCTACTCCCGCTTCTTTAGCAATGGTAGCTGCTGTTAAAGGATTATCCCCTGTACACATAATGGTTTTGATTCCCATTTTCCTCAGTTCCGCAAATCGCTCTTGCATCCCAGGTTTTACGGTATCTTTTAAGTAGATAAGACCTACGATTTTGTTTCCAATGGAAACCGCAAGAGGAGTACCACCCTTTCCTGCAATCTCATCACTTTTTGCTTTTAAATCATTTGGAACCTGTCCACCCTGCTCCTGTACAAGTTTTTGAACCGCATCTACAGCACCTTTGCGATAAGAAATCCCACTTCCATCCATACCGCTGATTCTTGTTTCCGCAGCAAAAGAAATAAAAGTCGCTTGCTCATAGGGGGCTGGATCTACTATTAAACCTTGTTCTTTAGCAAGTTCCAAGACCGAACGCCCTTCTGGAGTCTCATCTTTTAAAGAAGCAAGTACAGCGCCTTTCCTCGCTTCTGCTTCGGTTGCTGTCCCCACTGGGATAAACTGTGCTGCCATCCGATTTCCAAAAGTGATCGTCCCTGTTTTATCCAATATCATCGTATTGATGTCCCCTGCTGCTTCGACCGCCTTTCCCGACATCGCCAATACATTAAACCGAGTCACCCGATCCATTCCTGCTATACCTATCGCGGATAGCAAACCTCCAATGGTTGTTGGGATTAAACAAACCAATAAAGCAATTAACGTGGCAATTTGTAACTTCACATTGACATAACCTGCAATCGGTAAAAGGGTAACCACCACCATCAAGAAAATGAGTGTTAAGGTAATGAGCAAGGTGTTTAAGGCTAGTTCATTGGGGGTTTTTTGCCTAGATGCCCCTTCCACCAAGGTGATCATTTTATCTAAGAAAGATTCACCAGGATCAGCAGTGATTTTTACTTGAATGGAGTCACTCACGACTTTCGTTCCACCTGTTACAGAACTAAAATCTCCTCCCGCTTCTTTGATAACAGGTGCAGATTCACCGGTAATTGCCGATTCGTCGATAGAAGCTAATCCCTCGATGATCTCCCCGTCTCCTGGAATCAAATCCCCTGTTTCTACTAAAACCACATCTCCTTTGCGTAAATCAGTTGAGGAAACTTGTTCGATCTCCCCTTTGCTATTCAACCGCTTAGCAATGGTATCTGACTTGGTCTTTTTCAAAGAATCTGCCTGTGCTTTTCCACGTCCTTCTGCAAGCGCTTCAGCAAAGTTGGCAAATAGGGTCGTGAATAACAAAATGAAAAATACAGCGATGGTATAACCAAGTTGATGTTGCACACCAAAAAAAGCAGGCATTAAAATCATGAGCAAGGTAATAACAGTCCCGATTTCTACCACAAACATCACAGGGTTCCGCATCATGATCAATGGATGTAATTTTTTCACACTGTCCACGAGTGCTTGTCTGATAATAGAGCCTTGAAACAGAGATTGTTTTTTTGTTTGGGTTGCCATCATTGTTCTCTCCCTTTCTATCGGATTGTTAAGAACTCTGCAATTGGTCCTAATACGAGTACTGGAAAAAAGGTCAGTGCTCCGACAATCAATACCGTTCCGGTTAAAATCACACCAAAAGTCACATTGTCTGTACGAAAAGTACCAATCGTTTCTGGCACAGGCTGCTTTTTCATCAACGAACTAGCAACCGCTAACATGGCAATGATAGATAGATATCGACCAAGTAACATCACAATCCCAGCGGAGATATTCCAAAAAGGCGTATTGTCTCCTAATCCTTCAAATCCAGAACCGTTATTCGCGGCAGATGATGTATATTGATAAATAACCTGTGTAATCCCATGAAAACCGGGATTGCTAATGGCGTCTGTTCCAAGATGAGTCAGAAATGCAATAGCCGATGGGCCCAAGATCAATAAGGGATGAATCAGAAGTGCAATAACAATGAGCTTCATCTCTTTTGGTTCAATTTTTCGTCCTAAAAATTCTGGTGTTCTCCCTACCATGAGTCCAGCTAAGAAAACCGCAAGAATCGCATACATCAGCATGTTGACAAAACCAATCCCTTTCCCGCCAAATACGTTATTTAACATCATTAACGAGAGAGGAACTAATCCTCCGATTGGAGTCAAAGTATCATGCATGTTATTTACTGTACCTGTCGTAGCAGCAGTCGTTACAGCAGTAAACAAGCTAGTTTGAGCAATCCCAAACCGTACTTCTTTTCCTTCCATACTGCCTTCTGTATGAGAAAACCCCAATTTGTTAAGTGCAGGATTTCCTGCTTGTTCCGCTTGATAAGCTATTCCTAACATCACAATGAAAATAGCAAACATTGTCCCAAAAATAACTCTGCCTTGTTTTTTGTTTTTTACCATACGACCATACATCAGTGGGAGTGCTGCCGAAACAACCCACATCGATAAGATCTCAATTACATTAGTAAGTGCATTGGGATTTTCAAAAGGATGTGCAGAGTTTACTCCAAAAAAACCGCCACCATTGGTTCCAATATGTTTGATTGATTCCAGAGACGCAACGGGACCTAAAGCGATGTTTTGTACTTTTCCTGCTAATGTCGTAACTGTTGTGCTAGCATCTAATGTTTGTGGAACTCCAAGAGCCACTAAGAGCAAGGTTACAATTACCGATAGTGGTAAAAGCACCCGTACATTTGCCCGAACAAAGTCTTGATAAAAGTTTCCAATCAACTTCCCTTTGGTAGATAAGGCACGCATAATGGCAATCCCAACAGCCAAACCAGTTGCCGCTGAGGTAAACATCATCATCGTGACGAAAATCATCTGCGATAAAATAGAAAGTCCTGTCTCTCCGCTATAATCTTGTAAGTTAGTATTGGTCATAAAACTTATAACCGTATTAAAAGTAAGGGTTTGCTCCATATTGCCAATCTTGGCTGGATTCAGCGGTAAAAACTGCTGAAATCGCAAAATCAAATAGGAAATTCCGAGCAGAGCTATATTTGATACAATCAAAGTCAACACATATTTTTTCCAATTTGTTTCTTCTACATTTTTTATCCCAGCTATTCGATAAATAATTTTTTCAAATGGCAAAAAGAACTTATCCAGCTTTGTTTTTTCTTTTGCAAAAACTAGGTAAAGGTATTTGCTTAAAGGTATAGCGATGTTAATGAGTAAAAAGATTATAATGAGAAACTGTAGGAAAGCATTACCCATTTTTCAAAACCTCCATCATTCTTGTTTCCCTTAAAATTTTTCAGGATAAAGTAAAGCATAGATAAGATATACAAAAACAAGGAAAGTAACTGCACCAATAAACCAAATCATGAGGATTCCCCTCCATCTTCTATCTTGCTGCACCAGTGAGTAAATCCAATCAATAGAGCAAAACCTATGATCAATAATAAAATCATCGTGATATCTAGCATGTTCACCCTCCTAATCAAAAGCATTATTTCTCCCAGTGGAATGGAATCGAATAGATCACTCTAATAGGTTTTTCAAATGGACCAAAAATCAACCAAAAAATAAAGAAAGAGCTTTTTTTGAACGCAAAAAACCAACAGATGGTTATCCTGCTGGTTTTTAGGCACAACAAATAACCCTCCTCTCTGAACGCTTACGAGGTTAGCTGTCGGATTCGGATGCTGAGAGTCACCCTACTCTTTTAAAGTTTTATATACGATAAAAGAGATTCACCCCAATTAACACTTAGTGGTTCCCCCGTTCCCTAAGGATTCAGCGACTATAGGGAAAAGATTGTTTTTATGAAATTGAAGTAATCATACTCCTGAGGTATGGGAGTGTAAACATGCATTTAAGACATAAAACTGGCAAAAAGGAATGGTCTCACCTGATGTAAGCGCTTTAAACAGGGGATCTCTCTTCCGTGCTTTCGTTTTTGAATTTTTACTGTTTGTAATTAAATTATATTATATAGGAAGAAGCACAGGGAAATGGAACTGCATCGAGTTGGAAATTTTTTTATTTGGGATTTGCGCGATGTAATATTGAAATACAATATATGAAGAAAAAAAATCTAAGCCAAATAGAAAATGACTTAGGATCACAAGGACACCTAAGCCATTTGGTTTCATTTTTTAATCTTCCAGCTGATAAGGGACAATAGTAATGATAATTTTTTTTACTCGAAGCAAATTTGCCAAGATAAGAAATCCTGTTTGACCATGTAAGAAACTTTGCCACCACTTTTTCGCTATAAATTGAGGCATCATCACCGTTACTTGTGAATGAGATTTGTCTGCTTTCTTTTTCACCTTATCAATAAATCGAGTAAGCGGCAGTAAGACAGTTCGGTAAGGCGAATGAATCGTTACTAACTCTACATCTGTCTCCCATTCAACCCAATTCTTTTCCAGCGTATTGATGGACTCCTGACTTGAGCCTACATACACCGCTATTACATGATTAGAAATTGATTTAGCATAAACAAGCGATTGTTTCACTACTTTCGTTATATCCGCAACTGGAACAATAACCACGTTGTCAGCGCTGTTGATTTCTCTTAATTTAAGTGACAAATTAATTTGTAACTGGTCTGCTACTCGATCATAATGGCGGTGTATTCGATAGAAAATAAAAACGGACAAAGGGAGAAAAATAAGACTCATCCAAATTTGTTCAAACTTGGTGATAAAAAAGATGATTACAATCAAATAACAGATCAAGGCTCCTATAAGATTTATAGAAAACTTAATCACCCAATCTTTCGGCTTGGATCTTATCCACTTCACAACCATTCCCGTTTGAGACAACGAAAATGGAATAAACACTCCGATTGCATAGAGGGGAATTAGGTTTTCTGTGTTTCCTTTGAAAAGAATAATTAAGATAATAGATGCCAACCCAAGTGTCAAAATTCCATTGGAGTACCCTAGTCGATCCCCTCTTACCTTAAATGCTTTTGGCATATATTTATCTCTAGCGAGATTAAACGCAAGTAAAGGAAATGCCGCGAAGCCTGTATTTGCAGCTAACACCAAAATCAGGGCAGTTGTGGCCTGAATAAAATAATATAATATATCCCGTCCAAAGATAGATGAACTCAGTTTGGACAAAACAGTCTCTTTGTCCATCGGAGCAATCCCATACCAATAGGACAAGAAAACTATCCCTGAAAAAAGTATTCCTAAAATAATACCCATAATCCCTAACGTGAACGCTGCATTTTTGGAAGTAGGATCTTTGAAATTTGGTATCGCATTGGAAATCGCTTCTACTCCAGTAAGGGCTGAACAACCTGAGGAAAAAGCTTTTAATATAAGAAACAAACCAACTCCCATCACTGGTGTTCCGATTGAAGATTGGGCTTGTAAATTCACTTGGCCACTTACTATTTGATAGACACCAGCACCAATAAGCAAGATAAGCGCAATGACAAAGGCATAAACTGGATATGCGAGAATAGAAGCAGATTCGGTAAGACCTCTTAAGTTTAGCAAGGTTATTAAAGCTACGAGACATACAGCAATCGTTATTTGATATGGATGAAGAAAAGGAAAAGCAGAAGTAATGGCATCCGTACCCGCTGAGACACTCACAGCAACGGTTAAAATGTAATCAATTAATAATGATCCGCCAGCTATCAAACCAAAAGGTGTCCCTAGATTTTCTTTGGACACCATATAAGCTCCTCCGCCATTGGGATAAGCATGGATAATTTGCCGATAGGACAAAACCAAAGCCGTTAATAATACAAGTACACCTACTGCAATAGGCAAAGAATACCAAAATGCCAAGAACCCAACTGTAGCCAAGACGATAAGAATTTGTTCTGGACCATATGCAACCGAAGATAATGCATCCGAGGACAGAATGGCTAAGGCTTTTACATTGTTCAATCTTTCGTTTTGAGCTTCATTGGATTTCATCGGTCTTCCAATCAAAATTCGCTTCAATTTACGAAACATGAATGTAATTTCCCCTTTATCATAATGATGAAATTCAAATAACTTCCACAAGAAATTTCCAACCATGTTTCCTCAAACTCACCACATAAAAATATCACCTAGGAGATACATATAAAAAATTTATAAATGTATTTAATAACCCCTCTCCCTTATTAAAATTCTATCAATTTCAAAACTCCAATTGTATTAAGTTACTATTAAGATTCTATTTATTTAGACTAATTAAATAAAATTGGAGATTCATACTAATGAATAAAGGAAATAAACGCTCAAGGAAGAAGAACCTGCACAGCACCCTAGAAAATCCAAAACGCTGCAAACCATAAAATGTAATGGTTACAGCGCTTTTTTTAGTAGGAACATTAATTATTCCTCTTAATTATTTTCTTAAGGTTTTAATGCAAATTGTTTCTTTCTCCTGTTAGTCTTTTAAATTCTCTAAACTCTGTGCACCCATTCCAATTCTCTTTAATAAATCAATGAGCTGCTCTTTTTCATCATTTGAGATAAAGGATAAATTATAAGAAATGGTTGCAACGTGTTTGGGGAAAATCTCGTCAAATAGTGATCTTCCTTGTTTTGTCAGGACGACATTAGAAGTCCTTCTGTCATTGGGGTTTGGCCGTCTTTCTACAAACTCTTTTTTTTCTAACTTATCGACAACATATGTGATGCTCCCACTAGGAATTAAAAGTATCTCACTAATTTTTTGGACTGGCTGAGGTCCTTTACTATAAAGAAATTCAAGAATCATAAAATTTTCATCACTAATGTTATGACTTTCAATATCTTTCCGGATATTTTCAGCAACAGCTTTGGAAGCCTTCATCCAAACACGAAACAACCTCAAATCCAGATTACTTTGATCTTGCATTCACCCAGCCTCCATTCAATTTCCATTTTAATCCTTCCTTCATGCTCATAAACTTAAAGCAATGACCCAAAATTGATAAGGAATACAATTAACCCAAGAATCAATAAAACAATCGGCATCATCATTTTGCTAACAGGATCTTTCACTTTGAAATGTGTGAAAATTGCCCCAAGCATTGTCCCAACAATAAATAAACCACCCCATGCCGCTACTTTATCATTCCAAATACCCGAGATAACGAATACTGCTGCAATAACTTCGACCAGACCTGTAAATATTCTAAAGCCTTTTGGATATCCATAACGCTCAAATTCATCCGCCATTTGCTTGGAACTGAACTTCATAAATCCAAACATTAGGAATCCTAATCCTAATAAAATTTGCAGAATAATGGATAAAATGCCCATTAATAATCTCTCCCTTTTATCCTAATGATATTTATCTTAAAAAAAGATATCCTAATAATAGGATAAATATACCCTAACATTAGGATATGTGTTATGTCAACAAAAAAACAACCCAATTTAGGTTTTGGATTGTTGTGTATTATCTACTATCCTTCAGATGCTCTCTCCAATAATTACTTCCACCAATCCTAAAACTTTAGATGAGTAGAACGGATAAATGGAGCGATTCTCCACTTTTGAGAGCGAGTAAATCTTATGTAGTCAAATGTGGGATCAAACAAAATAGAAAGACAAAATTCCTTATATTAAGGAATTTTGTCTTTTGTTACTCTACTCTTTAAAAAGATATTGTAAGTATGCTCGAATTACATCCTTAGATTTCCCTTGAAAAGGAAGTACATGGTCTATCATATCTGGTAAAACATTGATCTCAAGAATTCCTTCATATATTTTATTTATTGGAACACTTATATCCTGACATCTAATATCAACTCCTGCAATATCAATTCGTAATGCTTTTGCTGCCTCTATTGCAATATTAGCGTTAGCAGTACAAATATCGTCAGTGCGATCTATACTTACACCTCCATTCAAAACATTACCACTTAGAGATAAATATACCTGTTCTCCTTTTTCTGGGATATCTTTAAGCGTTTTACCCTGTTTTTCTAAGTGAAAGAGCAAGTTATTTGACTCGATATTTATCTTTTTTAATGGTTTAAATTCTTCAGTGTTACTGCGTCGAAATGGATCTTCATTCAATTTAGCAATGAGCTGCTCTATCGTTGAATAACTATCGCCTTCAATAAATCCAGGTTGATGTTCTAACACACCTACTACTTTTCCATCTATCACTAATACTCGATAATCATAGCCTTCAATATATCTTTGAATAATTATTTTCTCACTATAAGAACTTGCTAACTTAATGGCATGATCGAGTTCATCTTCGTTTTCAATACCTAGTGTAATTCCAATACTACGATTAGTATCGAATGGTTTTACAACTACTTTTTTATATTTGTTTAAAAAATCAACTGCTTCTTCACTTATTTTAGATACCAATATATAATCTGGTATAGGCAATCCAGCTCTTTTCAAGATAAGATTAGAAGCATCTTTATTTTTAGATATAAACCCTGCCATAAATGGTAGCTTGTGCGACCTTGTCTTGTTTATTATAATTTTTTTATTTTTATAAGATAACTCTAAGAAGTCTTCACAATCTGGTATTAACTGCTCACATTTTATTCCCATTTCTCTTGCCTTATCCATTATTAGTTTATTATGTAAATTTTGAACGTTATTTCGGCTCATACAAATCTCTCACTCCTGATTAAAAATCCTACAATTGTCCAGAATTGCGATCAGAAATACCTCGTCATGGCTGAGCACGAGACACTTGATCTGAAGTCTGGTTTGATTCGTCTGGGGATCAGTCAGCGCAGTCTCCATTGAGAAAATGGCTATGTCTTTTCCTCTATCGTACAAAACACCTATAAAAATAGCAAAATCCTGATTAATTCAAATTATTCTCTCCAATGTCCGCTCTAAAACAATCACTTCCTATACTCTTGCTGTTAACTCTTCTGCTAACTCTTTTCCGATGATGGATTCTAAATCATGTACCATTACTGCAAAAGAAATGAGTAGCTCCAACCTACTCATGATACAAATAAACTATTATTTTTGGCTAAAGGCAATTTTTAATCCTATAAGTACGAACAGAAACCCTTGAATAAAGCTGATTTTTTTAGAAAATGTCGGATTTTCACGTAGAAAATAACCTACTTTTCCAGCAAAAAAACTTATTAAAGTGAAAATTACTAGAGCTTGGATTAGAAATAGAAAGCCATAGACGAGCATTTGAAAGGAGACATTACCATTCTCATAGTTAATAAACTGTGGGAAGAAGGCTAAGAAAAACAAAGAAACTTTTGGTTTTAATAAGTTCATTATGACCCCTTTTTTGTATAAAGATTTATAGTCTAAAGAGTCCTCGGTTTCTAGGTTTAAACTTGAACCTTTTTCTTTAAATGACTTATATGCTAAGAATAACAAGTATGCTGCTCCTGCATATTTTACTATGGTGAAAGCTAAAGCTGAATGATAAATTACTGCTGATATTCCGATAGTCGCAGCTGTAATATGTACTAATATTCCTGTACAAAGCCCAAACGTAGTATAGATACCTGCATTTTTTCCTTTTGTTATACTCTGTGCCAAAGTAAATAAGTTATCTGGTCCTGGCATAAGGGTAAGAACTATTGCTGCACCTAGAAAAGATATTACAGATAGAAAATCCACGTTTATCCCTCCAATTTATTTAACATAACCTCTTTGGACTAATTCTTCCGCTTTCTCTGGATTTCGAATGGTATACAAAAATATTCTTCTCGCGAAAAAGGGCTGGAATTCTCCGACTCTTTTTTTGTATATACCATCGCCTTTCATCTTTGTTACCACGCGATTTTACAAAATGTTGGTGGAATCCCATTCGATAATAACAGATTGTTCTCATCCTATCACGGATGATCAAAAGACAAAAAATATTAATCAATGAAAATGAACTTTTTCACATGCCGTTAGTCCTTCTTATATGTAACACATGAACGAAACTTTAAAACAGCAAGAAGGAAGATTTTAATTAGATTATCAACTTTTTCAGTAGATCAATCATTTTACAGGACAATATTTTTGGTAGGATCATTTTTTTGAAAGTTAAACTTCTTTTGGTCCTTATCTATATATTGTGGTTCTTCTTATTCTAGCATATCGCTCATCTAGCAGATTAGTGCTATAAATGGTTTTTTAACAGCGTCTTTAGCCATAGGAGTATAGATGAGTTTCTAAATAGTTATCTGCTTATATGGAGATGCTGATAAATAAAAGGTTTTTCTTTACTATTTTCATTTTCACTCAAAGAAGGGATAGAAATTATGATCATGCTCTTTCGTAAATCTTCTATACTTTTGCTCTTATCGGGGTTAATCGGAGGGTATATAGGATCATGTAGCGGGCTATCCATTGGTTGGCTTATCGGGGCTTTTTCTTGTACCATGGCATTATCTTTATGGAATCCAAAATGGTCTGATATTGAAAATAAAAAAACGATGTCTCCAGATTTTCGAAAAATGGGACAATTTTTATTAGGTGTGCAATTGGGACAGCAAGTTACTTTTGCTATATTAGATACAATTGAAGATAATTCCTATGTTATTGCCCCCATGTTTCTTTTCTCTATTTTTCTAGCTTTGTTATCTGGTTGGGTTTTAAAACGATACAGTAACGTTAATTTAATAACTAGTTTGTTTGCAACAACTCCAGGAGGTACAACTGCAATGTCGTCGATAGCAGATGAAGCTGGTGCTAACATCATGATTGTAAGTATCATCCAACTTATGCGTATGCTATGTGTCATTGTTGTTATCCCTGTTGTACTGCATTTTGTCCATCCAGCCAAATCCATCATTTCTCATCCTGAAACAAGCACTTTGTCCTATCTATCACTATCTTTCAGCATATTTCTATTTGGATGTGCTTGGTTTGGAGGGAAATTAGGAAAATACCTTCGTTTTCCTGCACCGTGGCTGTTTGGAAGCATGTTAATTGTCGCAATAATAGTTTCCTTGAGTTCACTTATTCATTTTCATGTACATATCTGGTTTCCTTTATGGTTTCCTATTCTTGCCCAAGTTTTAATTGGAATCAGTATAGGATCAAAAATAAGAAAAAATATGTTCCATGGAGTTCGAAAACCGGCAATGATAGGAACCATTTTATCTTTTTGCTTTGTTTGTATCATGTGTTTTTGTTCCATTATTCTGTCTAATCTCACTGGAATACCATTTACTACTACTCTTCTAGCTTTTGCACCAGGAGGTGTTGCTGAAATGGCTACTACATCTCTAGCAGTAAATGCTAATGTTGCATTTGTAGTTGCTGTTCAACTTATGCGTCTTATTATTTCTCTCTTGCTCTTACCACTAGTATTTAAAATATTAGTCAAGACATATATGAAAGGATGAACGCATCGAAGCCATTGACTCGATGCGTTCGTTTTATAATTTTTATATCATTCATCATCGACAGGTTCTAACCAATCTGTTTCTACTGTTGTAATGGCTAAATGTACAAACCAACTATCTTTTGTCGACAGACTGATAGATATTAAACTTCGTTCAAACATCTCAAAAACAGATTTTCCAAGTAAGCTAACGACTGTTGTGCATATTTAACAGGTGGATAAACAAGTGGATCCTGTTCTCCTTCAATCATCAACCAACCTGAATACTTATCTGCGATCAATTGTCGCATCAGTGGTTCAAAATCAAATGCTCCTGTTCCTGGTACCGTGAACACTCCACGACGAATACTTGTAAGGAAATCAGCTTCATCTTGTTGGGATTGCAACAATAATTCATGACGGATATCTTTCAAATGAATATAAGTGATCCTATCATGGTATTTTTGATATAAACCCATCGGATCTATTCCACCGTAAATAGCATGTCCGGTATCAAAGAGAAGCGTAACAAGCTCTGGATCGGTCAGCTCCATTAACTGATCTACTTCTGCTTCCTTCTCTATGACAGTACCACCATGATGATGATAAGCTAACTGTAATCCAAATTCTCGTGCAATCTCTCCAGCTTGATTTAATCCTGTTGCCAGTGCTTCCCATTTTTCTTCTGTAAGAGTTTCTACTTCCTTCTCTTGTTTACTGCGAGTTGGGTCCCAATGAAGAGATCCGCCTATTTCTGCTGTACTGATCACTTTGCTTCCCATTTGTTGCAGAAACTGAGCATGTTCCCGATAAGCTTGGAGCTCTTGTTTACGAACTTCTGGATCAGGATTGGAGAACCATACTGATTTCCATTGACTGACCAATTGTATATTACGCTTCTGCAATTCTTTACGGAGTAAAAGCGGATCTACTGGAAATTTGCGACTCATTTCCGTGCCTTTTAAGCCCAAAGCGTTCATCTCATCTAGTACTTGTTCATAGAGATAATGATCTCCATGTTCACGAACATCCTCGCCAATCCAATTGATAGGATGTATCCCAATCTGAAAAGGATATTCTTGTTGTCCCATGTTTTCACCTTCAGTTGTTAGACTCTATCTGCACACCCAAATTGACGCATTTTCTGCATCACATTATGCTGGATTGCTTCACGAGCTGGAATGAGATATTTTCTTGGGTCATAAACTTCTGTATTATTTTGTAACGTTTTTCGAATGGAGTTTGTCCACGCAATTTGATTATCAGCATTTACATTTATTTTTGCGGTTCCATAGGAAATGGCTCTTTGTATATCTGAATCTGGTATCCCCGTACCTCCATGCAAAACCAATGGGATTCCTGTTAATTGCTGGATTTTCTGCATCTGAGTAAATCCTAGTTTTGGCGCCCCTTTGTAAGGACCATGAACCGAACCTAATGCAGGGGCAAGGCAATCGATGTTCGTTGCCTGTACCAATTGTTCACAATGAGTGGGAATTGCATAGGATGCCTCTGCTTCTGAAAGGACGGTATCATCTTCTTGACCACCGATTCTTCCAAGTTCTGCCTCTACTGTCACTCCTACTGCATGAGCAGCTTTCACTACTTGAGACGTAATCGTTATATTTTCTTCTAGTGAATGCGAGGAAGCATCAATCATGACAGAAGTAAAACCAGCTTGAATCGCTTGTATACACGCATCATATGATGTCCCATGATCCAAGTGTAAAGCTACTGGGACGGTTATTTTCAGCTCCGTAACCAATGTAGAAATAAGGGATGAAATTACTCGATAACCGCCGAAATAAGGAATATAAGGCTCACTTACCCCTAGAATAACAGGAGCTCGTTCTTCCTCAGCAGCTCGAAGAATAGCCTGTGTAAATTCCAAATTAGTCAAATTAAAATGACCAACTGCATACTGATGGCTTTTTGCATCTTCCAGCATTTCTTTCATCGAAGTTAGTAATCCATTATGTTGTGATATATGAATTACCATCTGGCTGTCACCATCTTTTTCCTTGTATAAAACTCTACACCATCGGTTCCATTTGCATGGAGATCTCCATAAAACGAATCTTTCCAACCTGAGAACGGGAAGAATGCCATTGGTGCAGGGACACCTAAGTTTACTCCAAGCATTCCAGCATCGATGGTGTCTCGAAATTGGCGAACTGCTTGTCCGCTATCAGTGAAAATACAAGCACCATTTGCGAATGGCGACTTATTTGCTAAGGAAATCGCTTCCTCCAATGTATCTACTTCTATTACAGAAAGAACAGGCGCAAAGATTTCCTCTTTCCAGATTGTCATCTCTGGCGTCACATCGGTAAAAATCGTTGGACCTACAAAATAACCGTCTAAATCCGATGCAGCATCTTTTCTGCCATCGCGTAATAGAAAAGCACCTTCTTTTTCTCCTGATTCGATATAAGAAATGGTTCTTTCTTTGTGTGCATCACGAATTACAGGACCTAAGAAAACATGTTCATCTAAACCATTTCCAATCTCTATTTTCCCTGTTGCTTCTACTAGTTTTTCTTTGAAAGCAGAACCAATCCCGCCAACTGTAACGACAACAGCACATGCCATACAACGCTCTCCAGCAGAACCAAATGCAGCACCTATAATCTGTGAAACAGCTCGCTCCAAATCAGCATCTGGCATTACGATTGTATGATTTTTTGCCCCTGCGAGTGCTTGCACTCGTTTTCCATGCATGGTACCTGTTTGGTAAACATATTTGGCAACCGGTTGCGAACCAACAAAGGAAATCGCCGTTATATGTGGATGCTCGAGCAGCCCATTTACGACATCACGGGCACCATGCACCACATTCAAGACCCCTGCTGGCAGCCCTGCTTCGTGAAACAATTCAGCTAAGCGATTTGCCAGCAATGGAGTTCTCTCGGATGGTTTGAGTACAAATGTGTTCCCACAAGCAATCGCCAAAGGAAACATCCAACAAGGGACCATCATTGGAAAGTTAAACGGAGTGATTCCACCAACTACTCCAACGGGATATCGATACATCCCCGACTCTATACCTGTTGCAATATCGGGCAATTGTTTCCCCATCATCAACGAAGGAGCACCTGCTGCAAACTCGACACACTCCATACCACGTTGTACTTCTCCATAAGCTTCTTTGTAACTTTTTCCATTTTCTTGAGTAATCAATCGTGCTAATTCATCCCAATGATCAATCAACAACTGTTGATAGCGAAATAAAATCCGAGCTCGTCTTGGAACTGGTACCTGGCTCCAACTCACAAAAGCCTGTTTGGCAGCAGCTACAGCAACATCTAAGTCTTGGCGATTTGACAAAGGAACATAGGCGATTGTCTCTCCCGTAGCTGGATTGGGAACTACTTCCGATTGATCGGAGGTAGATGCTTGCCATTTTCCGTCAATCCAATTTTTTAATTTTTCCACCGTAGTCATTTGCTCATCTCCTCTGCTGCATACTTTTGGATATAATTTTCTACTTGTTTCTCGGTTGGCATTGCATCGGAAGAACTATGACTCGAAACGACGATCGCTGCTGCGGCACTCCCAAAATTCATACTAGCAGTCAACTCCCAGCCGGAAAGGAGTCCAAATAGAAGTCCAGCTGCATATGAATCACCAGCACCAAAGGTTTTGATCACCTTAGCAGGAAAGGATCTCCCTTGATGTTTGACACCATCAGATGTATAAGCTATAGATCCTGATTTTCCATGTTTGATGATCACTATTTTTGCCTGATGTTCAAACCAATGAGATGCTGTCTGTTCATCTGTTGGTAACGTTTGATTCACATGTGCCTCCATCTGATCAAACTCTTCTCGTGTTCCCAAAATCAAATCGCTTTTTTCCGCAACCAAACGATAATAAATTCCTGTTTCGATCGTTGATTTCCATGTATATGGACGATAATCCAGATCAAAAACGACCACTGTATGATGTTTTTTAGCATACTCTAATGCCAGAAACACTGCTTCTCGAGAAGGACTTGCAGCGAGTGCTGTTCCCGAAATAAGCAAGATTTTCGCTTGTTTGATATAGTTCTCATCTACTTCAGACGGTGTTAATTGCAAATCTGCCACGTTATCTCGATACATCAAAATGCTACAATCTTCTGGGCTTTTGATCTCGGTAAAAGCAAGTCCTGTAACAGCACCAGTATGATCCGTCACCACTCTAGAGTGATCAATGTGATTATGGTTTAAATACTCATGAATGAAACTTCCCATTTGATCATCAGCGATTTTTCCAATAAAACCTGTTTTCACTCCCAAGCGAGACAAACCGATCGTAATATTTGCAGGGGAGCCACCAACATATTTGGTAAACGTGATTGTTTTTTCCATTGGGCGATTGATTTCATTTGCATTTAAATCAATTGCCAATCTACCTAATCCAATAAAATCTAAAGCTGTATCTTCTTTAAATGTCAAATAGTTCACGAGTGATCCACCTCTTTCCCTCGCTCTAACAACCACTGATGATCGAGATCATTTTTAAACTTCCATGTTCGAACAGGCCCTGCCATTACATTCAAATAATAAAGATCATATCCTGGAGGAGCAGACACAGGATGATAGCCTCTTGGAACAAGTACAACATCTCGATCAGAAACAGTTAATGTCTCATTAAGTGATCGATCATCCGAATATACGCGTTGGATAGCAAACCCATTTTTGGATGAGATGCGATGATAATAGGTTTCTTCCAAATAAGACTCTTCTGGTAAATTATCCTCATCATGTTTATGAGGCGGATAGCTTGACCAGTTCCCTTCTGGTGTAAATACCTCAACTACTAATAAAGAATCTGCTTTTTCACCTTCAGGTAAAATATTATGAATCAATCGCTCTGTATTCCCAGATCCCCGCACTTCTATGCCAACTTCCTCTGGAAGAATTAATCGAGTAGCATAGGTTCCTTTTCCTGGCGCATAACAAACCGCAACTTCAAGCGGAGTAATCGCCTCTATTTCAATTTGATCATTGGTAGTTAAATAAATAGAAAAAGGAGGTATTCTTTCAAAAGGAGTAGCCCTCTTCCCTAGATTCTTCCAATGAAATGTACGAGTTGACACATTGGCTTGACCACTGAGAAGAACAAAGCAAAACTCTTGATTTCCTGATGTCTGTTGTACTTTTTCACCAGGTTGCAGCGTATACACTTCAAAACCTATATATTTCCAATTTGCTAAAGCTGGGGAAACGGCTACGGTTTTCCCACTCCCATCAGGAGACGTACTAGGAATAATCAAATTCGACATGTTTCTCCCTCACTTTTTCCTAACTGTCTCTGTTTTTATCTTACAGCTTTCTCGCTTGTTGAATTGCCGCTTCTGTTTCTACATATGATTGCTGCACTTTAACATTATTTGATACTTCCGCTACCCCTACTTGCCACCAAGCATCATACCCATCTGAATTTGTTCCAGGTAAAACCTTTACTTCTATCAGTGTAGAACGCTCTTCTTTTCGTGCTTCCTGCATTGCTTGATGTAATTCCTCCAGACTTTGAACCCGAAATGTTCGAGCTCCTAGTGCTGCTGCATATTGAGCAAAATTCACATCCAATATTTCTCCGGTCAGTTGTTTTGTCACTGTTGATCGTTTTCGAAACTCGTTGCCGAATCCTGCACTTCCGTGTTCCCTTTGTAAATTATGAATACATTGAAAGCCATGGTTATCCAAAAGGATGATATTTATCTTTTTATTTTCTTGGATACTTGTCAAAAGTTCGGAATGGAGCATCAAAAAACTGCCATCCCCTACTACAGCAAATACTTCTCGTGAAGGTTCTGCTAATTTCACACCAAAAGCACCGCTGACCTCATAACCCATGCAAGAAAAACCATATTCCAAATGATATGATTTTGGTTCATAGCTCCTCCAGAGACGATGAAAATCGCCAGGGAGACTCCCTGCTGCACAAACAACTACATCCTTAGGGGATAATGAGCGATTTAATTCACCTAAGACACGTGTCTGAGATAATCCCTCAGGTACCTCCATGGAATACAATCGATCTACTTCCTGATTCCATTGTCGTTGTAACTCTTGGATTTCTTGATCCTCATAGGCAGTTCGATAGCCTAATTCATCTAGTTTTTGATGCAAATAAATCAATGATTCTTTTATATCTGCCACAATTGGTTTCCCATTTAATTTCAAAGCATCTGCTCGGTTGATATTTATGTTGAGAAACTCCACATCTGGGTTAGCAAATGCAGTTTTGGAGGCAGTAGTAAAGTCGGAATAACGTGTTCCGATTCCGATAATGAGATCTGCTTTTTTAGCAAGTTGATTAGCTGCTGAAGAACCAGTTACCCCCATTGCACCCACATAAAAAGGATGATCAGCGGCTAATGCACTTTTCCCTGCCTGTGTCTCTGCTACCGGTATGCCAAAATGTGCTGCAAACTGGCTTAATTCACTAGTTGCCAGCGAATAGTGAACGCCGCCACCTGCAATAATCAGCGGGCGTTTTTTGTGGCGAAATAAATCCAATGCATTTTCCGTTGCAGTAGGTGTCATCGATCTTCGTTCCATCACATGAACTTGTTTTTGAAAAAAAGATAATGGGTAGTCATATGCTTCACCTTGGACATCTTGTGGCAAAGCCAAGGTCACTGCCCCTGTATTTTCCATATCTGTAAGAACCCTTATCGCTTGCTGAGCTGCACGAATTAATTGCTCCGGTCGTTCGATGCGATCCCAATATCGGCTAACAGGACGAAACGCATCCGTTGCTGCTATCGTATAATTCGTAGGATCTTCTACTTGCTGTAGCACAGGATCTGGTTGCCGTGAAGCAAAGTGATCACCTGGCAGCAACAATACAGGTATCCGATTCACTGTTGCAGTTGCTGCTCCTGTTACCATGTTTAAGGCACCTGGTCCAATCGAAGATGTACAAGCATAAATCCCTAAGCGATTCAATTGTTTCGCAAATGCAGTTGCAGCATGAACCATTCCTTGTTCATTTTTCCCTTGGATAAAAGGCAAGTTATGGGAGTCATTCTCCAATGCCTCGCCGATCCCTGTCACATTTCCATGCCCAAAAATCCCCATTACACCGTGTACAAATTTATACTCCACACCGTCTAATGAAACATATTGCTGATCTAAAAAACGAAGCAGTGCTTGTGCCATTGTTAAGCGTATTGTCTCTTGCATATCTTCCTCTCCGATCCAAAAAGCCTTATTTACTACCGATGGATACAGGTTTTCCTTCTCGTAACGATTGTTTCGCAGCATGAGCGATTACCTCTGCATGCCATGCATCAGAGCCATCAACTAATACGGATCGATTTTCTTGGATAGCTTTAATAAATTGGCGTAATTCTTCGATGTAAGCTTCACGATAGCGTTCTAAAAAGAAAAATTTTGGTTTATCTTGATAAACACCTGCTGTTGTGAAAAGCTGAGCGGTATTGGAATAATCATTTTCAATCCGAATACATCCGTCTGAACCAAAAATTTCTACTCGTTGATCATATCCGTATACTGCTTTGCGACTATTATCGATCACTCCAAGCGCACCATTGGCAAATTTGAGTGAAATGATAGCAGTATCTACGTCATCATACTTAGCAAAAACAGAATCTATCAGCGTTGCTCCTTGGACATAGACTTCTACTACTTCACTTCCAGCAAGAAAGCGAGCCATATCAAAGTCATGGATCGACATATCCATAAACATCCCGCCAGAATGTGCGATATAATCACTGGAAGGCGGCTCAGGATCACGAGATGTAATTTTGATGAGATGAGGTGCTCCAATTTCATTTGCCTCTACCATGGCACGAGCACGCTGAAAATTGTGATCAAAGCGTCGATTAAATCCAACTTGTAATTTAATTCCTAACTCAGAAGCTCTTTGCAGCGCTCTTTCTGATTCAATCAAGGAAAAGCTCACTGGTTTTTCACAAAAGATATGTTTGCCAGCTTCCGCTGCTTCCATCAATATTTGTGGATGGGTATTCGTCGGAGAGCAAATCAGCACAGCATCAATATGTGAGTCTGCTAGTATTTGATGATAGTCGTCAGTAACCATAGAAATCCCTACTCCATCTGCCCATTCCTGCACACTTGTAGCAAATAAGTCCGATACACTCTTCACTTCTACATCCGAAAAAGTCTTGAGATTCTCAGCATGCAAACGGCCGATACGACCTGCACCTATCACTCCAATCGTCACTTTTTTCACTTGGATGACCCCTTTCTTTCCACATGAACTTTAAGTGTAAGAAACTCCGAAGCATGTAAACGAGGTAGCAAAAATTGATCCTCTTGTTTTTCTAATACTTGGCCTGTCTCTTCTTCGCGAAGATTGACGACCGTTACCTTAGTTGCATCAACCGTCAAACGGCCAGGTTGGCTGGGTTGTCGTCCGCTGTTGTATATTCGAATAATGATATCCTCATCTTTGTCTGCCTTCTTTAAAGCACTCAACACGAGATTATCTCCATCTACTTTTATAAAAGACTGCGTGAATGGTAGTTTTCCACCTTCGGTTGGTTCCATCATTTGCTCGGAAATAGCTGGATTAATAAATTGATGCGCTTGTGCAACAACATGCCCCTCATCATAGTTTCCTTGATGAGGATAAATGGCATAGGAACAAGTAAAACTCCCTTTCATTTGCGCGGCAGGTGCTGACAATTCAATTCCACTTACCCTGCCGGGACGGATTGCTAAATCTGGTTTTCCCACATGTCCCACAGAGCGCAGCAAGGTGAGGGCGATGGTAGAATCATTGATAATTTCGTATTCTGGTAAACCATTATTAAAAATAGCTAATCCCGTTTGTCCATCATTTAGATCCACAAATGATTGTTGCGGGTAAATGGGAAGTGGTTTTTCATTATAGCCTTCTTCTTTCCATGTATTTGGAAAGTCTAATTGGTTGGAACGGGAGAGAACGCCAAAATGATCTTCCGCATGCGATTGGGATGCTACCACTCCCGTTGGAAAATGAACTCGCAGTCGGTGGTTTTCAGACTGATTTAGAATCGTAGTCTTAACGTCTACTTGTTTCATCCCCTCTTTCAGGGAAACAAAGGAACGAATCGTAAAGGGAAGTTTTTCTTCACTTCGAGTATTCCTATTCGTAAGATGTGCGGGCAAATCCAGTTGATGATCAATTTGATATACAATCTCTAATTTACCTTCGCGAATTAATTGGATAGATGCTTGATTATTTGCTGTTGTGATTACTTGGTCTTGATCAAGTGGAGAAAAATTATATTCATCCCCAGCATCCCCATGATCTTCAAACAACAATAGGCCAGAGACGGTTTTTTCTGTTTGCTTATCTATAATGACAAGAGTGCCATTATCTGCAATCGAAACAGCAAGAAATTCATTTTCCATTCCCTTTTCTAAACGTTTTAAATGACTGTTTATGGATAAATGAGATGCCTGACCTTCGACTGCTTGCAAAACTACATATCCACCAGCTGGTAGGATCTTAGCTGAAATTAGAATAACACTCTCTTTCACCCAAATACGCGAGCCTTTCATCGCCATATTGATACTTAAAGAGGCCAAATCAAAGTCCCGTACGCTCACTACTTCGAACGGTATCTCATTACCCGATGGATCGTATAACTGAAACTCTCCCTTTTCGGTGTAAACACGCAGCTCAACCGTATCCGTTCTCTTTGCAGGAAGTGTGTTGTATACGAGAATCGGTTTTCCTTTTAAGTGGGAAGCATCCAAATTGGCTTCCATGAATTTTGTTGTCGTCCGTAATAACGCTTTGCTAATTTGATCGATCTTGTCAAAACGAGATAGGATATCCTGATGAACACCATCTATACAACAAGAACAGATACTATCGTGCGAATGATTTTGTAATAGATATTTCCAAGCCTGCTGAATTTGTCCATTCGCATCCCGTCCACCAAACAAGTATTGATTTGGATATTGATTGGCCAATAAGTATTCAAATGTTTTAATTGGCTCTACTACTTTCTCTAGTTTTACTTCTGTCTGTTTATTTTTGGATTTAATATCCATACGTGATGAAGTAATACCTGCATGGATTCTCATATCTTTGGGATTTCGTAATTCACCCTTGAGCAAATCATATTTTTTTGGTTCTTGTTCAATTTCCTCAAACGCTTTTTCAGGATGACTAAACTCTACTCGAAACTCTTTCTTTTCTCTTTCCCATTTCGCATTTAACTCTTTTATCAGCTCTGTCATCATTGGATGAGGGGCTGCATGATCCGAACCACTCATCAGCATAATATGCTCACCTGGGAAACGTTCTGCTATTTTTTCTGTCGTTTCTAACAGATGTGTTTCCGCTTGATCCATATCGAAGGGAAGATATCGATTATAGCCATATCCCAGTGGTAGATGCAGAGTCAATATTTTTGTGCCATTTGGTGATTCCCACATAAATATCGTATCTGGTGTATCCTCCCATGAAACCCCACGCCAAATAATCACTTTCTCTAATCCCATTTGCGTCAAGATTTGTGGGATCTGAGCAGCTTGTCCAAAGGAATCTGGCAAATAGCCTAATTTCATCGAATACCCAAATCGTTCAGCCATTTCTGTTCCAATCTGCAAGTTACGGATAATGGATTCGCCACTGACTAAAAATTCATCTGGTTGTGTATACCAAGGACCAACAAAGATTCTTTTATCTGCAATTAATTTTTTCAATCTAGCTTCGTTTTCTGGACGAACTTGCAAATAATCTTCTAAAATGACCGTTTGTCCATCAAAAGTAAAAAATAAAAAGTCTTCGTTTGTTTCCAAGAGATCCAGTAATTGATCCATCACATATACAAGACGTACACGAAATTCTTCAAAGGTTTTGTGCCATTCCCGATCCCAATGGGTATGATTAATCAAGTGTAACCGTTTCAAGCTGATCGCCTCACTTCAAAAGAGAACAGTGCATAGAATCCCATGCACCGTTTATATTTTTAAGCTTTTGCATTAACTTCTTCATCCCATGCAGCATCTAGATCATCATCAAAATTTTCATCTGACTGTACTTGTTCTTTTCGCAGCAAGGCAGTTGTTACACCAATAAAGAAGGCTCCTACCGCAATGGAGAGAACATATAATGGCCAGTGATGTACTGTAAGCCATCCATAAAATCCACTAATAGGTGCTTCGTTTACCGTACCAATTCCTACTGCAAGTGCAGCAGCTAATGCAGAACCGATCACGTTGATTGGTATGACCTTCCCAGGTGATTCTACTGCAAAAGGGATTGCTCCTTCACTGATACCGACAAGACCCATAATGAGCGAAGAACGACCTGCTTCTCGTAACTCTCGATTGTACTTTCGTTTTGCAATAAGGGTGGCAATTCCCATTCCAAGCGGAGGAACGATAATCGCTACTTGAGCTGCTGTGTTTGGTTCAAATACTCCAGATGTCAGTAATGCCATTGCAGTGGTAACAGCAGCTTTGTTTACTGGTCCACCTAAGTCAAACCCAACCATAGCTCCAACAACCAATGCCATTAAGATTTTATTTCCTCCAGACATCCCTTTGAGCCAAGCTTCTAGCCAGTGATTTAGATCAGCAAGCGGGATACCTACAACATAATTAATCAATAATACCGAAATCAAAGTCCCAAAGACGGGGATAAGAAAAACCGGAACAATCGATGAAGCAACAGCTGGTAATTTCACATATTTTTTGATCAGGAGACAGGCATAACCAGCAATTAAACCTGCGACTAGTGCTCCTAGAAATCCTGATCCTAGATCTCTAGCAAGCAGTCCTGCAACTAAACCTGGAGCAATTCCAAGCTTGTCCGAAATTGAAAACGCGATGAACGCTGCAATTGTCGGAAGCATCATACTGAGTGCTGATCCACCAAAACCATCCAAACTGTGGAGAAGTTTGATGAAACCGTTTGCATTTTGTGCATATGAAGCATCCCATATATCTTTTATTCCGTAAAAACTAGCACCTACACGAGCAAAAGCCATGATCACTGCTCCGGCGATTACAAGTGGAATCATATAAGATACACCTGTTAGTAAATGACGCTTCAATTCAGAACCTAGTGTTTTGATAGACATGGTAAACCCTCCCATTTATCTAGGTGATTATGATATTAGATTCAAAGCATCTTCAATTACTTTTTTTGCATCTTTAATTGGAGCACTAACAGCAACGTGATGTACTGTTTTCCCTTCAAAACGTTGATCTTCTCTTACTTTTGTATCCACTGCCATGATGACCACATCTGCAATTTCTAAATCTTTGGAAGTAATCTTATTCTCAATCCCAAGTGCGCCTTGTGTTTCCACTTTTATCAGATGCCCTAATGCTTTAGCACCCTTTTTCAATGCGGTTGCAGCCATAAATGTATGAGCAACTCCAGTAGCACAAGCAGTCACTGCAACAATTTTTTTACGCATCTGAACTCTCCACCTTTTGTTGTTTGGTCAATAATGAGATTAATTCTTCCATTGATTCAGAACGAATTAATTCTTTCACAAAACGTTCTTCCATTAGTAGCTCTGCTAGTTGTGCTAACATTCGCAAGTGCACATCGTTTTGATCTTCTTCTTTTACTGCTAACAAGAAAATCAAATCAACCGGTCTCTCATCCAGCGATTCCCATTCGACAGATGTCTCACATTTTCCAACAACCAGACATGTTTCCTTTACAGCAGCGGATTTTCCATGTGGAATAGCTACACCGTTTCCCACTCCCGTTGTTCCATCTGTTTCACGCTCTAACACAGCTGATTGATAAGCTTGCTTGTTTAATAATTTTCCATTTTTGTCTAGCAAATCAACCAGTTGACTTATAGCTTCTTGTTTTGTTTGTGCTCTCAAATGCATTTTTATGAGGTTTTTTTTAAATAACCGTTCTATATTCATAGCTGCTCTCATCCATTCACCTGAGATTTGATCTAGTCAGACCTGAAAGAAATTGTTCTAAGTTGTCTTCGTCTTGTGTGAGATCATAAAAAGCATCAAAAATGGTAGGTAATTGCTCCATTATTTCGGAACCCATAGCTAACAAAAAAACTGTCTTTACCTCTTGTCCATCCCAATCTACTGTTTTCTTTAACTTTGCTACTGCAATGACAGAACGCTTCACATAAAGAGGATCACCGTGTGGTGTTGCAAAACTCCCTATTGCAGTAGAAGCTACTGCTTCTCTTTTTAAAGCGCTTTCTATATATTCAGCAGTGGTATATCCTTGATGAACCAAAAGATTCCCCATTTGATGAATCACTTCTTCTTTCGTTGAGGCATCTAATTCCTCCCAAATGGCCTTAGGATCTATCAAGGCAAGAAACTTTTGCATCGCTTGTTTTCTCTCTGAATTTACTTGAATACTTTTAGCCGTTTTCTCAATCTGTTGAAACTCATCTTCCGTAAGTAAAGGTGAAATCTGCACGATTGGAATAGAATCTAATTCAATTGGAATAGTTGAAATGACAAGATCTACTTGATGATGTTCTTGTAAAGCTTTTGGCAAATCTGACATAGATACAATGGCAATAATTTTTAGAGCGGGTTGGAAATGCCGCCGTAATTTTGCTGCTAAAAATTGCGAACTCCCCACACCAGAACTACAGACTACAATTACTTGTAAAACGGGGTCCTTCTCTTTTAAACGCTCTAATGAAGCACCAAAATGCATAGCGATATAAGCAATTTCATTGCGGTCTACTGTTAAATTCCATTTCTTTTCTAAGATGGAACAAGCTGCGACGGCTGCTTCAAAGGAAATACGATATTGCTCATAAATTTTTCTGGTATAAGGATTATGAATCGGCATTTGATGCCTCAAACGATTAATTGCAGAGCGCATGTGGATTAACAATCCATTCAACAAAGATGGATCATCTGAAAAATTAATCTGAATCCGCTCGGAAGCAGCTTCAATCATCTCCATTACAATCGAGTGATAAGGTGAAATGGATGAATTAATGAAAACATCAGCTTGAATTTTAGCTCCTAATAAATGTATGGTCACATAATCTACTTCGGCTTCTGGAAAATGAATCGCATAATCGCTGGACAACTTCTTGATTAATTGAATCGCTATTTCATATTCTCGCTCTTGTTTTAACTCGGCTGACTCGCTTTGTTCAATAACGACTTGATTTCCTTCACGAATACGACTGATTGCAATGGCAAGGTGAATGAGAAGAGCATGAAAAGCAAAATCTGAAAACCGATAGCCAAGTTCATTTTCACATTCTCGAATACGATTCTCTAAAATATCTAAATTAATATTTTGAAACAAATTTTTCATATTGGTATGACTATATGCCGTTTTCTCCCCTAACAATGAATCTTCTTCATCATGACCAGTTATAAGGGCAGAAAACAATTCTCGACGCATTTTTTCTGTACCTAAAAGATGCAAACCACGATTTGGCCGTTTCTCTAACTGTAGCCCATATAACTTGAGTTTTTTTTCTACTTCTGGGATGTCTCTCTCAATCGTTGCACGGCTTACAAAAAGTTCATCTGCAAACCAATTCATCGTTAGGTATTCGTTCGTTTCCAGCAGTCGCAGTATAATAAAATTTTGCCGTTCTTGTGCACTATTTGGAATCGAACTCCATGATACAGGAAGCTCTCGCTGAATATTTAATTTGGCTTTATCATCTCCCTCGATCCATATGCCAACTTTGGGCTTACGCTTTAAAGTTAGACCATAATCTTGAATATAATCAGCAATAATGTCCAACTCTTTGGAGATGGTTCTTTCAGAAACCTTCACCTGTTTGGTTAATTCTTTCACTGTAGTATGGGGTCTGGATTGTAACAAACAATAAATAATTTGTTTGCCTCTATCAGAAAGTGTGTTCATGTATAACACCATCTTTGATTATATTGTAACGAACATTCTCCATTGGAAATACCACATGATGTATGGGATTCATTCCTGCAAAACAAGGTCATACTCTATAAGTATTATCCATATAAAAAAGATTAGTAACACGCTGGAGGAGTTGCGGCAATAATATCTAATTTTCCTTCCAAAATGAATTCTCCAAAGTCATAGGGGAGAATAAAATGATCTCCTTTTTTAACTGGATACCGTTCTTGCCCTTGTCTGAGCATCCCTTCACCCTTCACCACACTTGCTAATATATACTGATTATGTGCGGAAAGTTTTAGAGAATGATGTACCCCCCACTTATAAACAGAAAAAAAATCACCTTGTAACAAAGTCTGTACTCGTCCACCTGATTCGAAATTTGTTGTAATTGATGATTTTACATCTGGATTTGGAACTGTAATAACATCTAGCGCTTTTTGGAGGTGCAGCTCTCTAGTATGACCGTTTTGATCCATACGATCATAGTCATACAGCCGGTATGTCACATCTGAACTCTGCTGTACTTCTAATACAATTGTTCCAGCACATAATGCATGTATCGTCCCACTGGGCACATAGAAAAAGTCTCCAGGTTGAATGGGAATTTCTCGAATTAAACCTTTCCATTCTTTATTATTTATCATCTGCAATAAGTCAAACTTCGTTTTCGCATGGTGTCCATAAACCAACTTAGCATCATCTTCACAATCAATTACATACCAACACTCTGTTTTTCCTAAATCATTTTCTATTTTTTGAGCATATTCATTATCAGGATGCACTTGAATCGAAAGATCCTCATGTGCATCTAATATTTTCACTAAAAGCGGAAAATCTTTTATTTTTGGTGAACCAAATATTTCTTGATGGTTATCCCAGAGTTCGCGTAATGTTATTCCGCTAAATATCCCATTTCTCACTACATTACTCCCATGCAGATGAGCTGAAATTCCCCAGCATTCTCCTACCTTTGATGACTTTAGGGGATAATCAAAAAGTTTTGCTAACCTATGACCACCCCAAATCCTCTCTTGAAAAATCGGCTCTAGAAATATTGGTCGTAGACTCAACAGACTCCCTTCTTCCTATTGGTGTGATAGTATCCTATATTTTGAAGTATAAAAGAGTTGATATAGGAGATTGTCAGCAAGAATAAAGGGATTAAAAACTGCAAATTGTTTTCTTTACATTTACCCCTCCTAATATTCGTTCTATAATCAAATGGGATTAAACAAAAACAGAAAGCCAAAACCCCTTGTATATCAAGGGAAATTGGCTTTTGTTTAGTGAGTGTCGATTCTACTTCCATAACTAATCCAGTATGATCATAGATTCAAGAAAAGGATAAAGGAGACTACTATTCCTGTAGCCTCCTTTATCCTTTTTACTAAATTACTTTCCTGATGATGGATGTTTATAGGTTACAAAGTTAGGTTCAGATCCATGGGGGATTCCCATATCCACTAACTTCTCATATAATTTACGTTTATCCGATGCCTGAATCACTACATAATCAGACTTTCCAACCGCAACTCCATTACTTGCACTTGTTCCTCCCAATACACCACCTTGAAACTGTTCTATATTTTTCTTAGGGATAGATTTATATAAGCTTGCTAGCGGTAAGAAGTTAGACGGCGGGATATCATAAGATAAATTATCCCCTATTGCGTTAGCAATTCCCGATACATCTGTAAGAGAACTGAAACTTCCTAATTTGGCTACAAGTTTTTCAATCACTTGTTGTTGACGAATATTTCGGCCATGGTCTCCATTTGGATCACTATGACGCTGACGTACATATGGAAGAGCACACTCCCCATTTAAGTGCATGGGACCTGTTTTAAACCTACAAACCCGATCAAAAGTACTTATATGAAAACTATAAGGAACATACACATCTACTCCACCAACTGCATTTACAAGATCAATAAATCCTTTAAAGTTGATATGAGCATAATAGTCAATAGCAACTCCTCCTAGAAAATTGGAAACGGTATCGAGCACATTTTGGGTGGGATCTACTTTTTTATTTGTAAGACCACCATAAGCATAGTTATAAGCAGCATTGATTTTCGTACGTACTCCGTTTGTATTTGCAATCGGTACAATCGTATCACGTGGAATATTTACGATAAGTGCTTTCTTCTTTTCTGGATTAACCACAAGCAGCATTAACACATCTGTACGTTCTCCAAATGCATCCGGGTTGTTCAGTTTCTTTTTATCTGAATCATAGTTATCTGTTCCCATAAGTAATAAAGTAAATGGCTTGTCCAACGTTACCGGAGCTGAACGATATTGTGATATAGGAGCATCTTTATATCCTTTTCCTAATGCATTCCAGAAAGTAAAAAAGATATAACAACCAATTCCCATTATAATAATCAAGAAGATAATCAGACTTCTAATGATCCATTTCTTTTTATTTTTCTTGTGCAATTTCTTCATACGGGAAGGTGTTCTTTTTTCAGTGGATGTACTTGCATACATGGGCTAGCCTTCTTTCGTTGTTTTCGAAATAAAGTGGATGTTAATCCTACTATTTTTATAATTTTTCTTTCAAAAATAGATACCTTTTGTATCTTGGTAAGAAATTGTAGAAATACGTTTGAACAAGATTCCTATTATTCATAATAAAGTTCCTTCAAAGAATCGTCTATCTATCACCATTTGAATATTTTGCGAATACTCTCCAGCACATCATCGCTGGTTTGGGAGCAAACGATTGTTCATGTGTTTAAATGAAAACACTAGACTATATTATAATAGAAAAAAAGAACGATTGATTAGCAAAATATTGGATTTGTTTTACAGAAAGGTAGATTAGTAATTAGTGACGATGTAAAAGTAGAAATTACATAGAAGCACTTTAGTAATTTCCTGCCATTAAAAAATGGCTGATGTATCGATATGATCATCAGCCATTTTCATTGTACCAAACACAAAAAACTTTCCAGTTGTTATTCATTCCTCTATTGATACTTCTGAAGACTTTCTGTTGTTTTTAAACCAAGTAATTTCGATATGCTGGGAAGATCCATACCATCATTTAAACATCGTTTGATAAATGTATTTCGTAAAGATTGGGCACTATGTTGAGCTTTTCCAAAGGCTTGAAAATACTTTTTCACAATGTAATGAAGTGCTTGACGAGTCAACTGCTTGCCCTCTAAACCAGAAGGAAAAAGAAAGGAAGAAGGATTAGAAAGAGATATCCAATCTGACAATAAGTTAGTAAGAAAAGGAGTGAGTGAAAGATCCCTTACATCCCCATTGTCATCTTGTACTTTTAAAATTTGCGGTTTGGCTAAAAAATCATTTCTTTTTAATTGAATGACTTCTGATACTCGTAATCCTAAACACAGCATCACATATACCATGCAGATATTTCTCATTCTTTTCCATTCATTTTTTTCTTTCTCCACTTCTACTATCAAACATCGTTCTTCTTCGTCAGATAAAGATAAGACTGATTTGGACGAAGATAAAGTACGTGGTAAACCAATGGCTTTCATCGGATTGGTTTTGGAGTATCCTTCCAGTTCAATAAAACTCCAATACGTTTTCAACGCTGCTAATTTTTTATGGATGGTAGTAGGAGCTAGATTAAAACTTCCTAAATACGCTAACCACTTAATAATATGCACCATGGTAATTTGGCTTGGGCATACTAAATCATCGTACTCTTCTTGTATCCATAGCAAAAAGGAATTGACAACATGAAGATATTCATAAATTGTCCGTGATTTCTTATTTCGAAATAGCAACCATTCCGTAAATTCATTCATTAATACTTGATAGTTAATCCCATATGATCATACCTTTCTCTCCATGCTCGAATTCGTACCTTACTAATTATTACATATTCCCATTGGAAATGGGATTACCAAGTATCTTACATACACCCTGATTTATCCATCATTTTTTGTTTATTTGTTTAATAGAGAAAAAAATGACTACAAGATGCTTACAAATAGATTGCTTTTCTGTTACGAAATATAATGTTTTGTATGAATACATAAAATCTATTGATATTTTTTACCGAACTCGTATACTGGTGATTAGTATGATCAAAAGTTAGACACATCTTATTTCATTGGAAAGGTGAACAAATTGAAACCAAAAACACGCTTTATCCCGATTGCTACCGTATTTCTTGCATCTCTTCTTCTAGCTGCTTGTGGAAACCAAGATACGGCAGATAACAACAAAGTAGAGATTCCTACGTCTGATGTTTCCATTGTAGATGGAGATACCATCAAAGTGAAAATGAAGAAGAAAACGGAAACGGTTCGTCTATTATTAGTGGATGCACCAGAAATGAATGATCCAAAAGATGGAAAACAACCTTTCGCTGATGAAGCAACCACCTTTCTCACCCATTTGATTCAGTCATCCAAAACATTGACATTAGAAAAGGACACCTCTTCTCGAGATCCATATAAACGATTTTTAGCTTATGCTTATGTTGATGGAAAAAGCGTAGAGCAAACTCTATTAGAAAATGGATTGGTTCGTGTTTATCAAGATCCAAAAAACCACAAATACTTAGACACCTATAAACAAACAGAAACAAAGGCAAAGCAAAAGAAAATCGGAATCTGGTCATTGGATAACTATGTACAGTCCGATGGATTTCATCCAGAGTCTGTAAAATCCGACAAAATAAAAATTACAACTAACAAAAATGGATTTGTAGCAAGCTCAAACAGTGATGTTTATCATCCTGCTAGTTGTAAACAAGTAGTAGATACCATCAAGGAAGAAAATCGAATCTATTTTAAAACAGAAGAGGATGCTAAAACCAGTGGTCGTCACCGCAGTCAAGTACAAGATTGTTGGAACTAGAAATTCTTATTTTTTCTAGCAGCGGTGTCTCTACCATTAGGACAGATCAAAAATCGGGAGGAAATCGAATTGTTTAAAAAATTTATGGCTAGTCTCGGACAAGGTGGGGCGAAGGTAGATCTTGTACTTTATGAAGACCATTTTGCCCCCGGTGAAGAAGTAAAAGGAGAACTACACATCTATGGAGGAACAGTGGAGCAATCCATTGATAAAATTGACGTAAAGTTGGAGCTAGAAATACATGACCACGAGCATCATTTTCATCAAACGATAAGTAGAGTTCCATTTCATACGACTTTTGTGATTCACCCTAACGAACAAAAAACTTTTCCATTTGATTTCCGTCTTCCAAGCAATTTACCGATATCTGGGCATACTGTTTCTTACTTTTTTCAAACAGAATTAGATATCATAGGTGGGAAAGATCATACGGATCGTGATTTTATTTCTATCGTCCCTCCTCATGAATTGCAAAATGTGCTTACTGCACTACAAAATCTCGGTTTTCATGAGAAACATGAATCGCGCTCCTTTAATGGACAAGTTCAAGAATTCGAGCTTTATCCAACCAGTTATTTTCGAGGAGAAATCGAAGAAGTGGAATTTACGGTTGCCATTTTACCAGATGGATTAGATTTACGGCTAGAAGTTGACCTATTATCCTATGGACATGAAAAAGAGGTCAAACATCGCGTATTTTTAGATCATCATTTACTCCACGACGCCTACCGATTGGAATCGTATTTTAAAGATTTGTTAGAAGAATTGGTTCATGCCTATGGATCTGGTTCTCATTCCAGTCATCATGAGCACTATGAACATCACGAACATCATTATTACGATGATCATGAACATGGTCATAACCATCATGGAAGCGGAGTTGGAGCCGCTGTAGGTGGATTTGCTGCTGGAGCCATCGGTGGATATGTTCTATCTGAAATGTTAGACAATGACGATGACGACGATAATGATATTGAAGATTTCTTCGAAGATGAAGAAGACTAAAAAAACGCCTACTAGGCGTTTTTGTCTTTTTCATTTGTTTTATAAATCTGTGTCCATTTTTGCTGACACTTCATACATAAGCGATTTCCTTTTAATCATCATCAGATTGAAAGAAAAGAAATACAAACTGTAACAATTCAGTCACAGCGTATAATGCGGCCGCAACATAAGTAAGTGCTGCTGCACTTAGTACTTTATTCATTCCATGCTCTTCTTCTCTATGAATGAAACCATTACGGACAAGGATTTGTTTTGCTCGACTACTCGCATTAAATTCAACTGGTAATGTAATCAATTGAAAGGCAACAGCCACGGAGAAGAAAAGAATCCCTACAAGAAGTAAGCCAGACATTTTAAGGAAAATGCCTGCCAAAAGCAGGATAGGTGCAATTCCGGAAGTTATGTTCACTAATGGAAACATTCGATGTCTTATGGCTAGAGCTCCATAAGACTCTTTATGTTGAATCGCATGACCGCATTCATGTGCTGCTATTGAAATGGATGCGATGGAAGAACCTGCATATACACTTTCCGATAAGCGAACAGTACGAGCCGTTGGATCATAGTGATCTGTTAGCTGGCCATGAACCATCTCAACAGGAACTCCATGTAAACCGTTTTGATCTAGAATCCTTCTTGCAACCTCAGCTCCTGTTATTCCTGAATGCGTTAGATAGTTAGACCACTTGTTGAAATTCCCTTTCACCTTGAATTGTGCCCATATTGTAAGACCAAATGCTAGGATAGAAACGATATATAGAAGAATTGACATGTCAAACCTCCTGAAAGAAAAGCATCGATTTTGATCTTTTTAGGCAAAAAACCTTTTATTGTAAATCCATTATACGATACAGCATTGTTTTATTTATTGATAAAATGTTACTGAATTGTGAATGAACAAATCTATAAACTCACACAGCCAACAAGTATACCCATTACAGGAAGTGAAGGAGTTACTTTGAGTTATTTAAAATTAGATTGGATATTTCTGTTAATAAAAGAGTTATAATTATTATTTAATTTATTATTATAATCGTTTATAATTATCTACACAGTTTTTCATTCAGTTCACTACAACAAGATAGGTGATAGCGAATGAACATTCATCGCAATATTGAGGAAAATAAGACTGAATATACTCTAAATCAAGATCAACTCCACTATCCAAAAGAGATTGAAAACGACCTATTGAATTGCGGCCTCACAGAGAAAGAGCGGGTCGAAGTTCTCGCTACTGCTTGGGAATATGTCCGTTGCGGTGTCCCTGAGTTTACTAACTGGGAAAAGTACATCGCATTCGTCCGCTTAACAGCGCTGACAACTGTGGCAGAGTACCGGGGAGAGCTGGTAGACGTTGATCGGCTTCTTACTCCTGGTGAATATGTACTAGGCTATCCAGTTCGCGAGTTGCTAGACACTCTATTCGCCGGAACTTCCGTATATGACGCCATGTTACAAGAGTATGCCTCGTGTCTACTTTTCATGGCAGAAAAGACGTTGGATCAGCAATCTGATCTTTGCAAAAAGTATATAGAAGCCATTGCCTCCTCTCCCTCCAGATACTTCAGGCTTCGAGACTGTGATGCCCAGGTAAGATTATTTATCGCTGCAGCCGTGGCCTGCAATGATTTAGACCCGGACTTCGAAGAAGTTGAATATCAGGCTATGGCAGAGATCGGCATTACGATGTACGATGCCGTCGCCTTCTATAAACATAGAGCTGAAGCAGAAGTATCCAATCTATATGCTTATTGTGGACAAGACCTAGAATTTCGGCAGGAGGTCTACAAAAGTGCACGCTCCACTCTATGGGCACTAGAGACAATGTGGTGCAAAACCGTCCAGGGAAGATGTGCGATTAATCTCCTCAAAAATCTCCCACTCATTCACATGTCTATGCGTCGCTATCGATTTGTGGAGGATGGACTTACAATTGGCAAACCAGAAACAAGTGCTGTTGTTCGAGCTGCCCGAGAACATGTCAAGCTTTGGTACCGCAACGATGCAGACTTAACCTCTCAGGAATTAACGGAACGCCGTATGGAGTCGGTAGATTACATGCTGTATCCCGAGTTGAAGGAAGCTCTTCAGATTCCGAGTCAAGAGATGTGTCAGAAATGTATTCGACGCGAGGTCTACGGAGGGATGTCAGAAGGTCAATTTGGAGGAGTCATCCTCTGTAATGACTGCCAGGAAGAATGGAGATTATATGTCCGTTCATCTGGACCTCGTCATATGGGTTGGCTAGGATTTTTGAACTAATAGATTGAATCGACTTTTTACTAGTCACTAGAAAGAATGGAATAATGAGCACCACCATTACCATGTTCTGCACAAAGAAATAAAAAGACACCCCATGTAACAAAATTTAATTAACGCTCGTCCTCCAATAAATAGAACGAAAGAGCCTTTTAAGAGGAAATCTATTAGAAAAACACTTCATAGTATACGAACCTTGTCCACAATTAATGAATTAGTCTGCTTAAATGACGATCTGGGATTCTTTCCTTAGCATTAAAATCTAAATAAACACCTATAATATAATTTCTATGAAAATTATATTATGTTAAAATAAAATATCATTCTAACTAGGAATAGTAGGGGGAATATGATGAAACGGTCTTATCTTAATCCATACCCTTTTTACAAAAAAATGCGTGACGATCGCCCTGTTTTCTATGATCCTGACTTTATGAGTGTGGTAGATATCAAAGGAGCTTGGCAAATTTTTCGCTATGAAGATGTAAAAGAAGTAGCAAGAGATTATCGTAAGTTTTCCGTAGAATACATGCCCAAACAGGAAGATAATCCGATGAGTTATGGGATCAACTTTTCAGATCCTCCCTACCATAGCAAACTTCGTGCGCTGGTATCGGATGCTTTTCATCCCAAAGCGATTGAGCAAATGCGGCCATGGATCGAAAAGCTGGTCGATTCCTTTTTGGATGAAGTCGCAGAACGAGGAGAAATGGAAACGCTAGAAGATTTGGCGATATCCGTTCCCATTCAAGTAATTGCAGAAATTTTAGGAGTTCCTTATGAAGACAAAGAAAAATTTAAAGTTTGGTCCATCACTATCACCCAGAATCCCAATGAAGTAGAGGGAGGATTGGAGAAGTTTGTAGCGATCCAGCAAGAAATGAGCGCCTACTTTTTAAATTTGATCGAACAACGAAAACAAGAGCCAAAGGAAGATTTGATCAGTACCATCTTGTTTGCTGAAGTGAATGGAGAGAGATTGTCTATTCCAGAAGTGCTGGGTTTCTGTTTCTTCCTTTTGATCGCTGGCAACGAATCTACAACCAACTTGATTGCCAATACGTTATATGCTTTGACCCAGTTTCCAGATGTCCAAGCACACTTGGACACACATCCAGAAGATATTTCCAAGGCGATCGAGGAGTCGCTTCGCTATCGTTCTCCACTCCAATCCACGTATCGGATGGCCGCAGTGGATGTTGAATTTCGGGGGCAACAGATGAAAAAGGGCGACTTGGTCAACTTTTGGGTAGGGTCTGCCAACCATGATGAGACCGTTTTCCCCAATCCAGAAGTATTTGATATCCATCGTCCGAATTTAAATCATATCAGCTTTGGATATGGGATTCACCATTGTATTGGCGCACCTTTAGCACGGATGGAAGCAAAGGTCGTATTTGAAAAATTGCTAGGCAGGTTCAAAAATTTTCGTATCCAACCAGGAATCGAGTTACAAGCACAACCTAGTGATATGATGTATGCCTTCCAAACATTGCCTGTGTTGTTTGATAAGAAATAGAAAACGATGTGAAAATACGTTTGTCCAAGAAGTCGTTCGTTTAATAATGGGCGACTTTTTTTTGGATTGACAAATTAACCCTCTAACTGAATATGTAAAATGTCAAAAGAGTATTACTGGATTTATTCTCCTTAAATTCATGACTAACCAAATCAAACAAACTCCTCATCCACTTAAATGTGAGATATATTCAAATGCTGTTGTTCCATAAACGCTTTTGAAGTGCTTATTTAAATGGGTTAAATCAACAAAACCACATTCTGTTACTGCTGAATATATATCTCTATTTTTTTCTATTAACTGCTTTGCATATTCTATCTTGCAGTTAAGAAAGTATTGGTAGGGGGAAATTCCAGTATGAGCCTTGAATAAACGGATAAATTGGAATTTCGATAAATCAAGCTCTTTACATATCTCGTCAAGCTTAAGTACATTTTCTAAGTTGGTATGAAGCATATCCTTAGCTTTTCTAATTAGAACGTTATCTTTCTTATAATCTGTAGAAAAATTCGTTTGAATAAGGCTATCTGTAAGAGATAAAAGTAATTCACTGCACAAAGCCTCATCTTTTCCGCTTAATATTGCATTAGCAAGACTTAAAATTGTTTGTGCAAGTCTATCATTATACACAACAGGGGTTGAAAAACGCACGATATCTTTTTTCTCCATAACCTCTAAAAGCAATTCCGGTGCAATATATAACATAACATAATCTAGTCCAGACTCATCATGTGCCATTCCGTCGTGTGCCTGTTCTGGATTAAAAAACATAACTCCATTTCGATAGGATAATTGTAAACAGCCATCCAAGTTATAGTGTTGAATACCACGTAATGTTACACCTATTGCATATTCCTTATGAGAATGCTTTTTATACGTAAAACTAGTAATATTTGCTGATAAAGCAGTAATACCCGCTGATTTTTTATAGATAAATTTGTCCACATCATTCACCTCTTCATCAGCTTACTTACATCCATATCATAATTGCAGCATAAACTAAAAATAATGCCATTACAATATTAACCGTTTTTTTATGTTTCTGTAAAAAATTCTTGAAGATGGTACCGAAAAGCACCCAAGTTAGAAAGGCGGAAAATCCAATAAGAGTGATAGCTATTACACTTATTGTCACCGCAGGCATTGCGGAATAGTGGGGCATAATGAAGCTAGGAATGACAGTCATTGTAAACAGTACCACCTTTGGATTTAAAAACTGCATAAGAAAGCCTGACAGAAAGGTAGCCGTTTGATTTACGGCTGGTTTTGATGTATCCATTTTGTAAACCTGATAAGCGAGATAGAACATATATAAGCTTCCGATTATCTGCATAACCACTAAAATTTTAGGTATGATTGTTATAAGCATCGTATTTAATAAAACAGAAATAACAAGTAATAAACCAAAAGCGATAGTGGCTCCATACGTATATTTCATCGCTTTTTTTGTCCCAGAGCTATGAACGGTTGCTAATATGACAATATTAGTAGGCCCTGGTGTAAATGTAACAATAAAACAATATATGAAAAGAGATGTAATATCCATGACGAAAACTCCTTTTAAAGGTAATCTCATGGAAGTATACATCTTAAAATGAAATGGCATATAGTATATTATTGCAAGCTTATGCTTTGAGGTTAACTCTACAATTTTTGGATATTGATTGGTCATAACCCTGATTTCCTTACGCTAAGCGGGAAACCAAAGTTTTTTTCCATACTAATGGACCTTGTTTCACCTTCATGATGAGGTCTTAAAGCTCTTGATCGACCCCCTTCTCACACACCTACTTTCACTTCGATATTTGGTATATATAGAAGATCAGCAATCGAAATAAAAAAGTTCAAAGGATTTAATGAAATGCAAAGATCCTTGAAATGAACCTCAAGGATCTTTGTCATTACAACGATTGGGAAACATTCTGTTCTTTTTGTCCAAAAGGAATTTTTGTAAGTATTTTGTTTCCTAGTTGTAATCTATATACAAGGAACGCAGAAACTGTCCCCACTAAAATGCCTCCTACTACATCGGTCGGATAATGATGCCCTACATAAATACGAGAAAAACCAATTAGTAAAGCAAGCATCACAAGTGGAGTACCTAATTTGCGGTTATAGTTCCAAAGTGCTAGAGCAATTGCTACTGCTCCAGTAGTGTGATCACTTGGAAATGATGAATCCGCTACATGTGATAGTAATAAATGCACATGATGAGTTACAAAAGGACGCGGGTGAAAGTAGACCAAACCAATCAAAAAATTAATCCCCATCGCCAACGAAGCTGTTATAAATCCATCCACAGCCGCTAATCTGCTAGATGAGCGAAATGCCAGTATTAGCAGAATCATCATATATAAATAAGGACCATAGGAAGTTAATGCTTCAAAAAAATGATCCCACCAAGCATGTTGTCCCGCAAAACCGTTAATCCATTGAAAAAGTTGATAATCCAAGGTGTTTCCTCCTTCTTTTCATTACTACATGAATAAAAGACTGTTTCTAGAAACGAAAGTTCATTTTTTATCCTGTTAAATTACGGATCATCAAAAAAAGACTATCAGCATATTTTGGATCATGTTGGTAGTCAGTAGAAACACCTATTATCGCTTAGGTCATTACAATATTTGCTATTGATCGAGCAAGAAAGGGTATTAGAAACTGTTGACCTAATAGTTGGAGCTGATTGTGTTCTTTGACAACCCTTCTTATTTTTATTGTGTGCAATAATCTAACTTTGTTTTATGCTTGTTCAGCGATAATAACTGCATCCAAGATCTAACACTTATACGGCTATATCTGTTTCTATGATAGGTTTAGTGATTTGCATATAAAAAGAACCAAAGTCCTGAAACAACCCATGCATGTGTTCATCATATCCTGTTGTGACCGTCGAAAAACAAAAATGGACTTCTGTTGGAATGTAACAGAAATCCATCTTAATTACCCGATTAAAATACAATTGTTTCAGGAGAAACAACCTTGGCTTTTGATACATATTTAAAAATTGATATTAAAAAGTTTGTGCCAGATCTTTTGCTCGTTTCACAGCATTATCTTTAATTTCTTCAGCTTTGTATGGAGCTGCCATATGTCCTTCTATAAATAAGCCTTCTACTGACGAAATTCCAAAGAAATTCATCATGAGATTAAGATAACGATGCCCCATTTCTAAGTCAGCTGCTGGTCCTTCTGCATAGACACCACCGCGAGCTTGGATATGAAGAACTTTTTTATCTGTTAAAAGTCCAATAGGTCCCTGTTCTGTGTACTTAAATGTCTTACCTGCAACAGCGAGAGCATCTACATAGGCTTTCAATACTGGAGGAAATGATAAGTTCCATAAAGGGGTAACAAACACATATTTATCAGCTTTTAAAAATTGGTCATTCAATTCGGCAAGACGACTTACTTTTGCTTCCTCTTCAACTGAAAGCTCTTCAAAGTTGGTTCTGGATCGAAGTTTTTCCCAGCCATTGAGTACATCTGCATCGATTTGCGGTATATTTTCTTTAAATAGATCGACATGAACAACTTCATCATGAGGATTTACTTCTCTATATGAATCAATAAATGTTTTTCCAACTGCCATACTATAAGACTGTATTTCGTCATAAGGATGTGCAGTAATATATAATATTTTTGTCATTATTAATTAACTCCTTTTATAAAACGAATGATATTAGATCCATCCAAAAACATTTGCCATCTAAACAACGCGCGTTGTTTATTTATGATAAGATAGAGAAGAACTACTAGCAACCATCAAAATAGCTAATTTGTGGTTTACACAACACTTCTATTGTGTTGTCGTTTTTATTATGTATCCTGAAAAGGAGAAAAAAGATTATGACAAAAATAGATCCGCGAATACTTCGAACAAGACAATTGATTGTAGACGCTTTTGTTTTGTTAGCTGGTGAAAAAGATTTCAACCAGATAACCGTACGTGATATCACGGAAAAAGCTACAATTAATCGAGCCACATTTTATGCACATTTTACGGATAAATTTGATCTGCTGGATTCTACCATTACCAATCCATTCATTGACAAATTGAAATTAAGACTACATCCTCACCATGTTTTCAATGAGGATGTGATTAGAAATATCTTTCTATCCATGTGTGAATATCACACAGAGTTAAGCTATCTGTGTCCAAGAGGTTATCAATCACTGGGGGTTTTGATAGAAAGGAAAATAAAAGAGGAGTTACAAAAACTGATATTTGATCTTTCGCTTAAAGGATCTAGTTTGGTTGATGATAGGGAAATATTAAAAACGATATCAATCATGATAAGTTGGAGTATATATGGAGCTGCGTACACTTGGAATAACGATGGACGGATTATTTCAGCGGAAGAGTTAGTTACCAAGACGATTCCTGTACTTACAAATGGAATAAGAAAATACTTTGATAACATACTCAGCTAAATTCTCCGCATTACCGCTATTTGTGACACGGTTCACCATATCATCTCTGAGGCGCAATTTTTAGGGATTAACATTTTTCAAACCCTTCCTATTTAGAATTACTATTTTAAAATAGATTCATATCGGTTATAATGCCGTCCTACTTCTTTTACAGCATGTGCATCGGAACCAAAAACAAAAGGAATCCCTAGCTTTTGAGCTCTCTTTACAATCCATTCGGATGGATAAGGTTCCAAGCAATATTTCTTATCTAATCCAGCTGTATTGAAATCCAGTGCTATATCTTTCTGTTTTAGTAATAATAAAATTCCTTGTATCTCTTTCTCTGTTTCTTCTGTAACTGAAGTTCGACCTTGGATATAGTGTTGGAATTTTTGACACAGGGAGAGGTGACCTATTCGGGAAGGTTGGATCTGAAGGATAGCCTCTTTGATCGTTTCATAGTAAACCTGCTGTACGGATTGAAAATCCCCATGGTGTAAAACAACATTTTTTTCCAATTCCTCAGGAGTATAATCTACACAGCGCCATCCACCTACTCCTTTGAGAAAATGTACAGATAGAACAGTCTCTTCTATATAACCTTGATATTCTTGGAGTAGATTTCGCGTCCAATCGATATATTCAGGTAAATAATCGAGTTCAAACCCTACTCGTATTTCAATTTGGTCTTTATATTTTCGTTTTAACTGATGCATTTCTTTTATATAGTCATCAAGCTCTGTTTCTTGCATGGCAAAATATTGAACCAATTCTTTCTCATATGGCAAAACTTCACAGAAAGGACGAGGCAGTGGAGCGTGTTCCGTTAAAACGTATCGATCAAATCCTAATTCAATTGCTTTTTCAATAAATTTTGCTGTCTCTTCTCCAGAACCATGTGGACAAAAGTGAGTATGGGTATGCCCGTCTACTTTCATCTTCATCCCTCCCATTTATTTTCTCTTTTCTTAGCAATCATGAAATCACTTATCTCGGACGACCCCTTCTAGCAATAACTGCGTTTCTTCTTACCATGCTGACTATCATCATGACAGCTGAATGAATTACTTAATATTAACATGATAAAATATCCTGATTATGGAAATTTCTATTATATACAAAATGTCATTGTATTTTACGCTTGATTTATATATTATGGTCACGTTAATCCTGATAAAAGGACAAGGTGATATTATGAAAAAACTTGGAATTATATTCACATCTCTCGCACTTATTTTCCTGATCATCACTGGGTGTTCCCCCACAAAATCAAACAATGATACCCATAAGAAATCAGTGAAAATCGAAAAAGAAACGCCTCTTACAGTATTGAAAAAAAACCAAAAAGTATTGAAAACCATTAAAGGATTTAAGTATAGCAGTACAACACAAGAAAAAACCATGGATAGCTCTTATAACAATACAGAAATTGGAGAAGAACAATTCAATCCTGAAACCTCTCATTTTACAAACTCTGCAAAAGATGAATATTATTATGACAAACAAACTATCTATACGAAGAAAGCTGATCAATGGTCCAAAAAGCAAAACACGGATGGAAGAGTACTAGTAAGTAATATCTTTCCAACTCAAGTCGATTTCCTTGTCAAATATTTAGGAACCAAAGATCAAGCACCTGGTATTACTCTTAGCAAAACAGGCAACGAGTATGTTGTTACACTGGATATGATGACTGTTAAGAATCTTGATATGACTGATGCAGAATTCACCGAATTTAAGAAGAGAAACCTCTCTGGTAAAACAGAATTAACGATTGATGCAGATACATTTAAACCAAAAAAATATGTATACCAATTGAATACGAGAAATGGGGAAAAACGGAATGTAGAAATGACGCTTACTCCTTATAACACACCTGTTACGATTCCTGCAAATATCGTAAAAAGTGCTCATTCTGTTCAATAATAAAGAGTTTGATACGATCCCCAAATCGTAGACAGTAAAAATTTGTATAATCAGATTAAGGAAATAACGTTTATCCAGCGTTTTTCTTTTTATATTCACATCAATAGATGACCTAGTCTTTTAATGGGACAACAGATAATACTCGGATAAAGCTATCACAAGAAAAACAATTTACAGCTCAGAAGCCTCAAGCAAAAGATTAAGTCTAGAAAATAACGATAATATAGGAATTGGCAATAGAATTTTTTAATGATAGTACAAGTCTATGATTTACGAATGGTTGCCATCCCCAGTGTGGAACTGTATGGTTTCCTCACTCCGTTTAAATAAACAACAACATAGAAACCACATGACCTCTATGCACTTAGAGATCATGTGGTTTTTTACTAGAGGAGTAAAAAGTTATTTGGAGTAATATGATATTTTCTACTGTTAATAAAAGTAATACAATGAGCCAATCGCTCTACCCCTAGTTTAATTTGACTTTCGTTTACTTGAGAAATGCTTAATCGAAGGAGATTTTCCTTTTTATATTCTGGTAAAAACATTCTAGAGGCATCATCAATATATACATGCTGCTCGTTCAGCATATGAACTACCTGTTTTGCTGTCATATTCTCGGGCAGACTGATGGATAGAAAAAATCCTGAAGTCGGTTTAGAAATATGAGTGTTAGCCGGTAGTAATAATTCACATGCTTCTTGAATGATTTGCATTTTAGTGCGATATACCTCTTTTATTTTTTTAAGATGACTATTAAACATACCACTTTTTAAATAGATTTCTAGTGCGCCTTGTGAGAGTGCTGAACTATTAAAGTCCGAACTAAATTTATATCGTAAAAAATTGTTAATCATGATTGCAGGAAGAACGAGTGTAGCAATCCTTAATCCTGGTAGAAAAATTTTCGAAAAGCTTTTAATATAAATCACTCTCCCAGAAGGGGCAAATGAAAATAAAGGATCTGATTTTGAATTTGGATCAAGGTCTCCTAAAAAATCATCTTCCACTATATATACATCGTATTTTTCAGCTAACTCAACGATTTTTTTCTTTTCACTATTTGTATAGGAATGACCAAGTGGATTGTGAAATCTCGGGATAATATAGAAAAATTTTATATCATTATTTCGAAAAATGTATTCCAGACGATCAAGATCAATGCCTTCCATCGATAACTCAATTCCAAAAGTATTAACTTGTTGTAATTTGATGGATTCAAGAAATCCAAAATAAGTGGGCTGCTCCATTAGAATATTGTTTTTTCCATTTGGAAAGGGCATAGAAACTAATAAATGGAGGGCTTGTTGAGAGCCTGAAACAATAACTACTCTTTCAAGTTGAGTGAATACCTGTAAATTTTGCAAATATTTCACTAGTTGTACTCGTAATGAGTACAGTCCTTGTTGATCAGAGTATGTAAAAAGCTCTTCTTTATATTGTTCAATTGCTTGATTTATACAATGTTGAAATTCAACATAAGGCATAACATTTTTATCTGGACCAGCAGACAAGAAATCAATCACGTCATTTTCATTTGTCGGATTTTGAAATTCATTCACTACAAAGTAACCACTTTTAGGAACAGAATAAATGAAATGCTCTTTTTCTAATTCTTCGTATGCTTTAATGACTGTATTTTTGCTACATGAAAAATGCTCAGATAGCTGACGAACAGAAGGAAGTTTACTTCCTGCAATAAGTGTCCTATCTTCTAGCCGATGCTTAATCTCTTTCATTATCTCTATATATTTGGTGCTCATACATTTATCCCCCTTTAACTGTCATGGTACAGACAACTAAAAGAATGGTTTATTTTTTTATATGTACCTTTTAATATTTTAATTATAACAGAACTGTACTTTAATAAAAATCAAAAATGGTACAGATGTGATACAAAAAGAAAAGATAGGGGCAGGATGGGATGAAGAGAGAAACCAGAGAGAAATACGGATTATTGTTGGGATTACTTGGTGTTATGTGTTTTAGCTTAACACTCCCAGCTACAAGTATTGCAATAGAGTATTTTGGGACTACGGTCGTCGGTTTAGGAAGAACAGTTGTTGCTGCTATTTTCGTGGCAGTGGTATTGATTGTTCGAAAAGAAAAGCTGCCTTCTCCCCGCCATTTTAAAAGTTTGTTTCTTGTTGCAGTTGGTGCAGTTTTAGGATTTCCTCTTCTTACTTCTTGGGCAATGGAATCCTTGCCTGTTTCTCATGGAGCTGTGGAAGTGGCGCTGTTGCCATTAGCAACAGCCGGATTTGCTATGTTTAGAGCAAAAGAAATTCCTTCTCTCAAATTTTGGATCTCAAGTTTAATTGGCTCTGTAGCTGTTATTATTTATGCCCTTCACCTTGGATTCGGTCAACTGCAATTTGCTGATATAGCTATACTAGCAGCAGTGATTATACTTGGACTGAGTTATGCAGAAGGCGGGAGACTATCGAAAGAAATAGGCAGCTGGCAAGTGATTGCTTGGGCCATTTTAATCGGTGCGCCATTTTTCATTATTCCAGTTGGGCTAAACCTTACAACTGAAATGTTCCATGCCCCAATACATGCTTGGGTTAGTTTTATTTATCTCGCAGTGATTAGTCAATTTTTAGCATATGTTGCTTGGTACAGTGGAATGTCTATGGGGGGAATAGCAAGAGTTAGTCAGATTCAATACTTACAACCATTTTTAATGATTCTATTTGCAACAGTATTTCTAAATGAATCCATCACATTGTTCACTCTTGTAATTGCAGTGATTGTAGTCTTTTCTGTTATATTAGGCAAAAATGCTCCCATATCAAAAAAAGGATCTGTGTCAGAGAAAAACTAACTGTATGTTCAAAGGATTGTGAAGGAACCTAGCGACTGTTCACTTTAATAAGGTCTCTAAGACAATCTTCCAGAACAGTTCAAGGGCATTCTATTTCCTCTGAAAACTTCTGAGTAAATTACTGTCCCAAAAGCAATTCATAACATCTACGGAAACGAGTGTGCTTGAAGTCGTGATGTTCATGTTTCTCCTCGTTTAGACAATCCCATTATCGTTATCAAGTGGTTCCTCTACTCTGAATTCACACGAAAAACGGCTTCCATCGAATTGAGGGCAGCCGTTTTTTCAAATGATTAAGATCCTAGCTGACATTACACTGCTGTTAAAATGAGCGGCTTATCTTTGGTAATGACAATCGTATGCTCAAACTGTGCGGAGTAGTGATTGTCCGGCAGCAGCAGCCCCCAACCGTCAGCGCTCTCTTCTACAAATTCAGCTCCATCCGATACAAAGGTTTCCACAGCGAGCACCAGTCCGTTCGTGAGCAGCCTGTTGTCTCGCGGATCATAGTAATTCAGAATGCTGTCCGGCATCTCATGCAGTTCGTGGCCAATTCCATGTCCGGACAAATTGCGGATCACGGTGAATCCGTCCTTGTGAGCTTCGTTTTGAATCGCCCGTCCGATACCGCTGATCTTTGCACCCGCCCTGGCCTTCTGAAGCCCCCGATGCAGCGCGCGGAGCGAGCTCTGACACAGCTTTTCCTTATGCCGCGAACAGGTTCCTACCACTATCGTTGCCCCGGTGTCAGCATAATATCCCCCCAGTTCCGCCGACACATCAATATTAACGACGTCCCCTTCCTCTAGTACCCGAGGACCTGGAATGCCATGCGCAGCCACCTCATTTACGGAGATGCAGGTTGTTCCCGGAAAACCGTAGGTGATAGCAGGCGCGGAGATTGCTCCATGCTCATCCAGCACCCTTTTTCCGATATGGTCGAGCTCTGCCGTTGTGACTCCCGCCCGGACAAAGGACAGCATCTCTTCGCGAGCCATTGCAACAATACGGCCGATCCTCTGCAGAGCGATAAGATCATGTTCTGATTCGATGGTCAAGTTTTAAACCTCCAGTATTTGCAATACAACACACTTTTAATTCCAGTATACTCGAAAAAGAAATGCGTGACCAAAGATGTGACCAAACATTAATAGTCTAGGTTACAATCATATATATTCTTATTAACTCTTATTTTCTTTCTTCCCTATCTCACCTTGTACCATAACAATTAAGATTTCATCACCCATAATGATATAGGTATACATATGATACTTGTCCTATAGCTTTTTCATTGAAATATAAATTGTGTACAAATAACAATCTAATGTTCAATTGAAGAATCAACTTTGTACACAATTTTCCTTACCAAATTTAGGAATAACTCTTTTTCTTGTTCTGTAAGTCCATCAGTAGTAATTGTTTCAATTTTGCTCCAGGTATTTAAAACATCCTCTTTCAGATTATGGCCAGCTTGTGTAAGAGAAATGATCGTGACACGTTTATCTATCTGTGATCGGCGCTTGGTGATAAGACCCGAATCCTCTAATCGTCGAACGGATTTAGCAACAGTGGAATGGTCAAGACATAATGTTCTCCCTAAGGAATTCTGAGACTGGTTGTCTTGCTGCCATAACTGCATTAACAAAAGTTCTTGTCCAGGAAACAGTCCTATCTCTCGAAGCAAATTAGCTGCTAAGGTGCGATGAAACCGTACAAGAGCAAGGATAGAAAAGCTGACAGGAAATTCAGGAGAATTAAAGATTCCCTGAATTTCCTGTGTATCTTTCATATCTTTGTTTTTTTTCATTCATTCACTCAACTTTCACACTTCATTATTGATCTCAATATTACAATCGGTCTCCTCGAACCTTCACATTAGTACATCCGATTAAATACGACACAAATATCTACTCAGCCCAAGTTATGGAAAATTTCTTCACTTATTTTTGTTTCATTTTAAACTAGAGTTCTGATGAAAAGTTAGGAAACAAAATCTATTTATCATCAAAAATAAGGTGAGTATCATGATATGACACCAATGTTGTCGCTATCTTGCAAAAAGAATAGATATTGTAATCTAAAATTTAATTAGTTAGGAACATTTATACTCTATTATTTTTAGTTCTCATTTTTTAAGTTTACACGTTTCTTACTATGATGCAAATGCAACCAGACTGAGAGTGCAGCAAAACATCTGAGTGGAAATTTAGTCGAATTATTATTAATTACAGATGAACCTACACATCTTGAATCACCATTATTCCCCGTTTCCGCATAGAGAAACGACTCTATACTCTAATGAGGTGTTGGATTTTTCGTATCCACTTCCACTAACACTTTGAGAAAAATGCACGTAAGATCTTTCTATGCATATAGAACTTATTTGGGATAATATTTCAACTCTTCGGTTGAATGTTTGTGCTTTCGCTTCTACTAAACTGGAAGATGAACATTAATACACTCATGGATGAAAGCGTAACTGTGAACATTACAATCCGCATCAATGTTTCCCCTGTTTGTTCTGTCACTTTCATTTTCATTAGAATCTTATACCTCCTTGCTATTTTTAGTATGAAGACGGTTTCATCCCATGATATCCATGACTCTTGCTGCCATAACTGCATCAAGATTATTTCTTGTCTAGGAAACAATTTCTCGAAGCAGATTAGACGCTAAAGTGTAATGAGCACTTTAAATTGGCTTGGAAGTTTAGCTTTTACAACTGATTTCATTCTATCAATATATTCTTGACGAACTCTCCCAGGAGACATAAAAAACTCCATTTGCCTGCCAGTCTTATCCGTTAATAAACTCTTCAATTCTTCCTGCTTTACATTCACATACCAGACCCAATTGAAAGAAAAAGATACCAATAACTTGTGGTTCCCAAATTTTCAAATTCCCTTTTACATGATCATTCATATCTTCAAACCGCAATATACATACTATTAGTCAAGATAATGTTTTAGTATTTCTAACCCCATTTTCAACTCATCCACTGAGCTTGTGGAAGATAGCGCTATTCGTAAATATTTATCTGGCGTTGTCTGCCCACTAAGAAAGCGATCAGAATGAAAAACTCGAATTCCTTGTCTCTTTAAATCGGTTTCCAACTGTAAGATATCATGATCTTTTTGAATAGCATGCCAACGATAAAAACTAAGAGGATGCCCCATCGACTCTTGGAGAGGAAAATATTCGGTATAAATATCATTTGCAGACTGTGCTAGCTGTTTTTTTTGAACAACAATTTCATACGCCTTGCCCGATAAAATAAGCTCCGTAATAACCTCTGCATCGAAAGAAGACGTTTTTACATTGATGTTGAAAATACTCTGCAAAATATTCTTCCGAAAAGTATCCCCATAAACCATATAAGCGACTCTTAACCCAGAACAAATCGACTTAGCAGTGCCGCAAATATATACGCTCTGTTCTGGAAGCATCTGAAACATAGGCTGCCTATAGTCAGAGATAATACCTGCCGTCAGAAATGCATGGATATCATCCTCAATCAAAATTAAATGATGCTTGCGGATGACCGACGCTAATTCATGTTTTCGAAAATCTGAAATCATGACAGTAGTAGGATTACAGCAAGATGGCATTAGAAAAATGCCGTGAATCTTTGTTTGACAACACTGCTTTTCTAGTTCGCCAGGTAGCATTCCAAACTGATCTCCAAGAATGGGCACTAACTGAATATGGAGTATTTTTGCCAACTCGATAAAATTGGAATACGTGTATAAATCAGTTGCAATGCGATTACCGGGTTCAAATAATGCAGTCAATGCAATTGCCAATGCATTTTGAGCACCAGAAACAATCGCGACATGTTCTTGATCTGCATGAACACCAAAAGATTCCATCCAGTTTAACCCTGCTGTTTTCTGATGGGGGATACCAGTTGGATCACTGTAATTCAGTAGCTGTTCCAAATAACTTTTATTCACAACCTTTTGCATAGCCTCTGCTACCATATCATTAGTTTGCTCAAAAGAAGCAACAAAACCAAGATCAATACAGTTTGTGATTTGATCTGTGGAAATGGTGATCGAACGAGTAGCATTCGGAGCGACAAAGGTCCCACTTCCCGTGACAGCATAAATCAGTCCTTTGAACTCACATAGTTTGTAAGCACGAGTAATCGTAGTAAAGTTTAAGTCCAGAAAGTCAGCTAATTCTCGTTGCGGGGGTAATTTTGTTCCTGGTGCTAAAAAACCATTTATAATATCCTGTTCAAGAAGTGACGCAATGGAGTAATAAAATGGACGTTTTAGTACTTTCTTATCAGGTTTCCAAGACATGGGATAATGTTCAAATGAATTTACTGGCATACTACACCTCTACTTTTTTATTGCATCCATTACATACAGAATGAAATTTACGTAAACGTAAAAAGAATACGTTCCCATAAAGATATAACACTTCTGATTTCTATTTTGATGACAAGATAGAGGAGTCAATCTAGATAATTGTAATCCATACAATTCTTCTATCCGTTGTATGGATTTTATGTGTTACATTTGTATGGAATAAAGTTTAGTACTCAAGGAAGGTAAGCATATGAACAAAAGTGATCAAATAAGAACCGCCTTTCGTACTGCTTTTCCATACACCGTCCCCATTTTTGCAGGCTTTTTATTTTTGGGAATCGCTTATGGAATCTTTATGAATTCATTAGGGTTCCATGCCATCTACCCTATTTTAATGAGTCTCACCATATTTGCAGGATCAATGGAGTTTGTAGCAGCGAATTTAATGCTTAGTGCATTCCATCCACTTAGCACCCTTTTCCTCACTTTCATGGTAAATGCACGACATTTATTTTATGGCATTTCGATGCTGGATAAATATAAGGGAATCGGAATGAAAAAGTTTTATCTGATTTATGGACTATGTGATGAATCTTTTTCTATTAATTATACAGCCAACATCCCAAAAAATGTAGAAAAAGGATGGTTTATGTTCTTCGTGACCCTGCTCAATCATTCTTATTGGGTCATAGGAGCAGCAATTGGTGGCATTTTTGGATCTCTTTTGAAGTTCAACACCGAAGGACTCAACTTTGTTTTGACAGCTCTCTTTGTCGTGATCTTCATGGAGCAGTGGATGAAAGAGAAAAAGCACCATTATTCTCTCATAGGGCTTGGTCTTTCAACCATTAGCCTTATTATTTTTGGTGGAAACCATTTTATTATCCCTGCTATGCTTCTGATTCTGGGTTTGCTCACGATTCTTAGAAAACCCTTAAAGAAAGTGGAGGTAAGCACAGGACAATGAGTTTAACGCAACAGATTATTACAATTGCTATGGTTGTTTTAGGAACCATGCTTACAAGGTTTATTCCATTTCTCGTTTTTCCGGCGGGTAAGCCTACACCGGAGTATGTTCAATACCTTGGCAGAGTGCTTCCCTCGGCAGTTTTAGGACTTTTGATAATTTATTGTTTTAAGGATGTGAGTTTTCTATCTGGTAATCATGGCATCCCTGAACTAATTGGGGTTACAGTGGTTGTAATACTTCACTCTTGGAAGAAAAAGATGCTCCTCTCGATAGCAGGAGGAACAATTGTTTACATGATATTGGTACAATTGGTTTTCTGATTACATGAATTAGTTTTGCCATCTTCTTATCTCAAGTTGAACAAATATCATGAGTCTCGGCTCATGTTAACTATGAAAAGAATCAGTTTCACTCATTATATATCTACCAGTATTCTTGACCAAGAACATTACAATTAGTTGGAGGTGTTTCTTCTTGAAACCAAAAGACATCGGTATATTACTTCTACTAGCAGCCTTATGGGGAGCATCCTTTCTTTTCATCCGAGTGTCAGCTCCTGTCTTTGGACCGATTGTACTCATGGATCTCAGAGTTTTGATGGCTGGTTTCGCTCTTATCCTATATTCCGTAGTTTTACGACAACGTCCTCGTTTGCGCCATAAGTGGAAGGAGTATCTACTTCTTGGTGCTTCGAATGCAGCGATCCCATTTTGCCTAATAGCAGCAGCAGAACTTAACCTTGATGCTTCACTGGCTGCAATTTTAAACGCAATGACTCCATTATTCTCCGTTATCATCTTATATTTATGGATAAAAGATCCTTTTACGAAGAAAAAACTGGTTGGTCTTATGTTAGGGATCGTTGGTGTTATTGTACTTGTTGGATGGAATCCTCATCACATGAGTGGACATATGATTATCTCGGTAATTCTCTCCCTTGCAGCAGCGTTTTTCTATGGAATCGGTGGTGTATTTTCGTCAAGAGGATTCAAGGATGAGAAGCCGCTCAACCTGGCGATTGGCCAACAACTGTCCGCAGGCATTATTTTGGCTCCTGTGGCCGTGTTTTTTCTACCAGATCGAATGCCTAGTAGTCCTTCGGTTATATTTTCAGTCCTTGGACTGGCTTTGCTCTCCACATCATTGGCGTATCTCCTTTACTTCTATTTGATAAAGAACATCGGACCAGTCAAGACCCTTAGTGTTAACTTTCTGGTGCCAGTGTTCGGAGTTTTATGGGGTTGGCTATTTCTACATGAATCCCTATCTGTAGGAACTTATCTTGGCTTACTATTGATTCTTATGAGCATCGGGCTGATTTCTAATATCCCACTCAGATTTCGTCGTAAACAAACTCCCACTCAGTGCTAAAAAGCAATCGCCGCCTTACGGATTATGAATTAGTACCAACATTGCCCTACACCATTAATAAAAAAATAGTGTCGGACATATTCAAAAAACCAAAGGGAGAGTTAGTAGTGAAGAAGAAAATGGATGAGATAAAAATTCATGAAAAATACTATGAACAGATTTATAAACAAGTAAAAAACGATCCGTACGCTCAGTCGTTAGGAATTCAGTTAACAAAATTTGAGGTTGGTTTTGCAGAAGCAATGCTAAAAGTACAAAGTCATATGGTTAATGCTTATGGAACCGTTCACGGAGCAATTATTTATGCGTTAGCCGATCACGCTTTTTCAGTAGCCTGTAATGCATATGGAAAAACTTCACTTGGACTCACCACAACCATTCAGTTTATGGAATCAGCTAAAAGCGGAGATAAGATGGTTGCCCGCGCAACAGAGATAAAACGAAACTATCGTACAGGATTCTATCGAATAGATGTCTTATATGAGCAAAATCTGATAGCAACCATGGATGCAGTTTCTTATCGCAAGGATCATTATTTTATCGAGCTTGATGAACAAATTTAAGAATTTCATCCCATTTGAACTAGCAAAGATTGTAGCACAAAGGACAGATCCCATGAGTATACTTGTCTGTTCTGTTTATCCATACCTATTGATATAAAATCCAATAAAATCATGCCGGTTACAATCACCATGCGGGTAAATCCTGCTGTGATGAAATGCATCAAGAGTTTAGTCACCATATCCAAAATTTATTAGATTTGACGGCAAAAAGCCCCCATCCAGCCATCGATGGGGGCAACCTAATTAAAATATACATATGGATCTTTTGGAGCAATAATCATTTGTATCTTACTTTGGAGATATGAACGTTACATTCAACAATATAAAGATTTTGTCTGATTTCTCTAATTCTTTTATATGTCAGTCGACTTTCAAAATAGCTTCTATTATTATTACCGTTTTTGGAAAACTACTGGCAACTCCTTGATCGAGAACATGAGAGCAGTTTGATTCATCATTATTGGACCATTAAACTTTAACTGGAATTGTTTGAACCGTTCAAACAAAATTCTTAGTACAATGTTTGCTTCTAGACGAGCCAAAGGGGCTCCTATACAAAAATGAACTCCATGTCCAAAAGTGGTATGTTTCAAATTGGTTCGATGAAGATCAAACTGATCGGCATTTTCAAACACAGAATCATCCCGATTGGCAGAGCCCATCCAAGTATTGACGAGATCACCTTTTTTAATAAGTTGTCCTCTTAGTTGAACATCTTTAGTAGCGATTCGGGTGGTATATAGAATAGGTGGACGATATCGCAATACTTCCTCAATTGCTTTTCCAATATCTTTTGGATGTTGGTATAGATGTTCTTGCACTTTGGGATTTTCGGTAAAGGTAAGCAGGGAATTACTAATCAGGTTGGTAGTGGTTTCATTTCCAGCTATTAATAAAGTAATACAAAAAGCTAATAACTCTTTGGTCGACAACTTTTCACCATCTATTTCTGCTTGTACGAGTTGAGAGATCAGATCATTCGTGGGATTCTCCTGACGTGTTGTAATCATTTCTATAAAATATTGACCCATCTCTTGCTGAGCTAGGAAATAACCTTCGATTCCACCTTCTACTTCCGACGGTTGTTTGATGAGGATAGTAGACCAATATTTAAATTTTTCTCGATCTTTATAGGGAACGCCTAACATTTTCGCAATAACTTGGATGGGTACCGGGGTTGCTAAATCCTTTGCGATATCCATTTCACCTTGGTCGGCGACTTGATCTAGTAGTTCATTGGTGATCTCTTCAATCCAAGGTTTCATATCTTCAATTGCTTTTGGTGTAAAAGCTCTGGACACTAATGAACGAAGTTTTGTATGGTAAGGCGGATCATTAGCTTGCAATGCTTCCGTTAACGGACTTTCTTCCACTTTAGGAAGATATTCCGCGGAAAAGTTTTCATAATCGCCTAATACGCTTTGTACATCATCATAGCGAAAAACATGCCATGCACCTTTTGAACCAAAAAAGTGTACAAAATCCGCATCGTAGATGACTGGGCTTTCAGCAGTCATTTTTTTAAACCATGGAAAGGGATTAGCAATGGAATGTTTCAAATTAGCTCCTCCAAATTTTCAAAATTTTCATCTCTATATTTTAGTATAAATTAATTTTCTAAAAAAATAAATAAAAAATACTATATCAGAAATAAAAGTAATAGAAAACAACAATTTCATTATTACTAAATTTGTTAATAAAATAATCTTACTATTTGAGCGTAAATTTGATAAACTAAACCATACAGCAGATGAAGCATACTCTTAAACTATTTTTCAAGAAAGAATTTTATAATAAGTGTTATTTTCTAAAAAATATATTAATTTAATTATTGATTCATCTGTATTTATGTGGATATTGTATACAAATCTTACAATTTTGAGGTGTATAAGGGGAGAACTGAACGTATGATTAAATTAATTACAATCTACAAAAATATTGGAGATTTGAATGCTCTACTAAAATTTTATACCGAAGAAGTTTATCCTATCATTCATAACATGCCTGGGATTATTTGTACAGATGTAACTAATATCTCTCATATTAGTCCTGATATTTCAAAAGAACTAAATGGTTTTGAACTTATTATGGAAACATATTTTGAATCCGAAGAAGTTATGCAAGGGCTTGTTTTTTCCGATCTAGGTGGTGAGCTTATGGTAAAGGTAAGAGAAGTTACCCCCTGTGATGTGTCGATATTTACTGGAAAAGTAAAAAGGTTTTCTGGTGAATTGACAGATAACTTACGCCAGACTATAGCGCGGATTGGCTATGAAGGGAATGATTTAACGGAATAGGTTATCCAAAAAAATACATATCCTCATAAAAAGAGCAGACTCTTCCGACCATTGAATCTGCTCTTATTATTTATGAATTTTTAATTCAGTTACTTTTCATTTTTGAAGCTACAACCTTGCTATTACTTGGTGAGAATCCGAAAGTCGTTTCTGAACGATTGAGACATGTCAATGTAGGGATTACATTAGATACATATAGCCATGTACTCCCTCATAAGCAAAAAGATCTTGCTAAAAAATTTAACTAGATATGAAAAAATTAGATTCTAAAAGAGAGAGTTTTAAAAGCGTCTAAATCTTATGTCGTCAAATGAGGTTTTAAAAGCCAAAAGTCCTATAACTCAAGGAAAATCGGCTCTCGTTTAGTGAGTGTCGATTTTCCTTCCATATTAAATATGGGTATATCCTTGGGTTTCCTCTATGTTACGTAGGTGCATGAAGTCCGGTATATCAAGGGTTTGTATTCACTTATGTGTATGTAGGGAAGCCCAAGGATTTTTAGTGTGTGGGCAAAATGTGGTCAGGTGGTTTGGTTGTGTTTTTGGAATATGATTCAACCGTTATCGATTTTAATAAAACTTTAAATTATGGATATCTATTCGCTTGTATGTGTTTGGTTAAACTCTTGAACTCTTCTGTGTCAAATAAAGCCGGATGGGTAATTAAATGAAATAAGAGTGAATGGAGCTAGCGTTATCAAGGTGTTTTGAAATGTGATGCAATAGGAAGAAACGAGAGAAAATATGGTTCATTTGCAATTATGTTTGCTGTTGGTTTACAACTCCTTCTCCTTAATTCTAGAAAAGACATGTAACTATTCAACTGTATACACTTTAAGATGTAATTTGAGTTTTTCGTTCCTTAAAACCATTTATAATACAAACTCTCTAGAATAAAATAAGCTATATATGGAGAGGGGAAATACATTTTGAAATCAGTATTAAAAAGAAAATTAAAAATCTCATTTATCATGTGTTTTTGCATCCCTATATATGTCGTTCTTACATCTTTACTATACTCAGGCTATTCTCAGGATGTACCGCCTTTAGGTCTGCTTTATGCTACATTTCTAATCTCTACACCTATTGTTTTTGTATATTTATTTCCAGTATCCCTATTAGCAGAATACATTTCTAGTCGATATAAATACCAACCAATTCTGTCGCTATTAATTTACATTTTTTTACTGTTCTCTTTCTTAATATAGTACCTCTACTAATAGATGGTATAGGTAAAGGGATACTTTTTCTCAATCCCGGTTATTTGAGATTCACTAGTAGATGTTTTAAATCTAACCCTATCGATAATCTCATTATTTTCATCATAGGCTATTAATTTTAAATCAACTAAATCATTTGACTTTAGGTTCTTTATTTCGTGTTTTAAATCTTTCCCTGACCGAACTTTTTTCCCATCCAAAGTATAAATATCATAGTGGTCTCCTATGGACTTCCAACTAATTGTTATAGAATTCTCTGTAACAAATCAATTTTCTGTTTTGCAAAAACTTTCAAACTAAAAAATCCTTCGATGAATCTGTCCAATTAGGTTTCCAAAATAAAGTATCCATATAGATTGCCTCTATGTCTAAAAATTTACCTAATTGCTTGGCAAGAGTGGATTTTTCAGAACCAGGTGAACTAATGATACAGATTCGTTGCATAAGTTGCTGGATTAATTTTTTTGTTGGTATCACTTGTATGTTCATTTCATTAGCTCCTATTTAGGGCATAAAAAATAGTAAGTATGGTGATTGCCGTTAAACAGCGGCGGACCACCGATCACCTGTTGCTTGATGTGATCAGTGGTCCGTTTTCGACCCACGTCAATGTGCATTTGGGATCAATATTGCCTCAGCTGATGACCTGCTTGACCACCTGCTGAAGCTTTTCCCATGCATCTCCTTCCGGGAAGCCATGGGTTGCTTCTTCGATTCTGACCACCTCTCCTCCAATCAGCCCGTGGAGGACTTCCACACTGGCTGGATCGACGACCTTATCAGGGAATGCCTGAACCAGCACCAGCTTCCTGACTACTTCCGCAAGAGGTGCTGGAGCCAATGATAGCAAGTCTAGCAAGCGCCAGACCAGCCTCATCATCTCTACAACTACCGACAGCGGGAGAAGTTTTGAAACCAATGCCTGCTTCAGGTATTGGCGGTTGGGCTCCCATGGGCGGGGTACGTTGGGGAGGGCAATCCACTCCAGAACCCTGCGTGGCCACCTACTGATCTTTTCCATCAGGGAGGTTGACACCCCGTTTATGGAGACAGGGGTGTTCACTACCAAGACGTTCACTCGCCTCAGTTGGGCTTCTGTGAATACCCCCTCAGCAAGCAACTCAATGAAGGCCCGCAGGATAACTGCACCACCCAACGAGAAGCCGATGAGATAGATTTCCTCGACTTCCTCATCGAGGAGGAGCTCTTTCATCTCCTCCTTAATGAACCGGTTCCACTCATCGCCTGCGACCTTACTAAGGTCACGGTAAGAAGAGCAGTGACCCGGAAGCGTGGGGATTCTCGTCTCAATCCCCTTCCCCTTAAGAAGATCGGCCATCCCGATCGGACCAGTAGGAGAAATCCCCCACATGATCGGTCCTGATCCGATGGCGTGGATCATCAGGGCAACCTTCTTACCCACAGCTTTCCCTTCGTTGACTGTTGAGGATGTGATGCTATCCTCTAGTTTACACGAAAAACAGAACAAGAGAGAATAAATACATTTCCTTATTAAAATCATAAAAAATAGCGAATTCATGCCCGCTATTCGAATTCTCTATATACTTCTCCAACTACTATTGTAAACGATAAAACAGAACATATGGGTTCATATAGGTCTCTATTTTGTATCGCAAAAGTATCAAAGATGTTACTGATCTTAACAAGGACCTCAAGTATGTTATATCCAAAACCAATCTTCCAGAATTAAAGTTTCATGGACTTAGACACACTCATGCTACCCTACTTCTTCAATTAGGAGAAAATCCAAAGGTAGTATCAGAAAGACTGGGTCATGCAGAAATAGGAATTACTTTGAACACATATAGTCATGTATTACCTGACATGCAAAAAAGTATAGCTGATAAATTTGAAAATGCTTTTCAGCAAGCAGACATATCAAAGAAATTCAAAGGAAAAACACTTTAGTTCGGTAAAGGTTACCAAAATGTTACCACAGCCGCTGACCTCGGAAATAGAAAAGCTATAATCCCTTATAAAATAAGGGATTATAGCTCTCAAAAAGTGAGTGCGATTTATACTTCCATTCCTTCTCAGTTGAAACTACTGAATTCAGCTTTAAAGCATACATTTGTCAGCAATTATTCCTATTTTAGAAGGTATCCACCATCTACTGGATAGGTAACACCAGTTATATACTTCGCTCGATTGGAAGATAAGAAGATAACCAGTTCTGCAACATCTTCAGGAGAGCCATAACAACCAAGCGGAATAGATTGTAAAATTCCCTCTTTTGCTAGATTAGGGTCTTCCGGCAATAATTGATATTCGAGTGATCTCATCATTTTTGATTCAATTGGCGATGAACATACACAATTTATACGTATGCCAAAACTAGCATTCTCTAGTGCAGCAGATCTGATTATGCCAACAATTGCATGATTTGACATTACAAAAGGAGACAGAAGTGGTACTCCTCTTAGAGCCAACTGGCTACCTACACTAACAATCGATCCGGATTGTTGTTTTTGCATTATAGGAAGGACATGTTTTAAGCAGTGAAAAAATCCGAGAATATTTAAACGATAAACCTCATCTATACTTTCTTCTCCAAGTTGAGTAATGGGACCTACTGTTCCTACTATCCCTGCACTATTAATAAAGACATCTATTTTCTCAAAATGGTCTACTGCTTTTTGTATAAAGTCTGCTACTTGTTGTCTATCTCTAATATCTGCTATTATTAACAATGCATTTGTGTCGTTTAAGTTTAAGTGCTCTGCTAATTTATCCAATCCTTCTTTGTTTATATCAACTAAAACTAATTTTGCCCCTTCTTTATGATATTTTTCTGTGAGAACGCTTCCAATATCTCCAGCAGCACCTGTAATAACGACAACTTTTTCTTTGAACTCCATAATAAATCCCATCATACAACTCCCTTTTGAAATTAAGTTTATTAGCCAGTGTACTTAAATTATAAATAAAATTCCTATTTTAGTAAGAATCCACCATCTATTGGATAGGTAACACCAGTTATATACTTTGCTTGATTGGAGGATAAAAAGATAACTAGATCTGCAACATCTCCAGGGGAACCATAATAACCAAACGGGATTAATTGTAATAAACCTTCTCTTGTTAGTTTGGGATCTTCGGGTAATATTTGATTTTCGATAGAACTCATCATTCTTGACTCGATTGGCGCAGCAAGCACACAATTTATACGTATGCCATAGCTAGCACTCTCTAGTGCCGCAGATTTCGCTAAGCCAACAATTGCGTGATTTGTCATTACATAAGGAGTAAAAAATGGATGTCCTCTTTCAGCCAACAAAGCACATACATTAATGATCACTCCAAATTTTTGCCTTTGCATAAGAGAAAGAACATGTTTTAAACAGTGAAAAAATCCAAGAATATTTAACTGATAAACTTCATCCATGTTTTCTTCTTCAAGATGTGTAAGGAGACCTAATGTCCCTTCTGTTCCTGCATTATTTATAAAAACATCAATTTTCCCAAAGTAGTCTTCTGTTTTTTGTATAAAGGCTGCTACTTGTTGACCATCTCTAACATCTGCATTTATTAACAAAGCATTTATATCGTCTACATCTAAATGCTTTGCTAGTTTATCCAACCCATCTTTGTCTATATCAACTAAAACTAACATTGCTCCTTCTTGGTGAAATTTTTCAGCAAGAACACTTCCAATATCCCCAGCAGCACCAGTAATAACGACAACTTTCTCTTTGAATTCCATATGAAAACCCATAGTAATAACTCCTTTTCAAGATAGATGAATAAATTACTTATTAAACGTACATTGATTAGTTTTTAAATAAATAATTCAATTTTTAATTTTATAAATAATCAATACTATTTTATTTGATATAAGTTTAGCACACATTGATTAAATAGTCATAAAATTTATTCTATTTAACTCTTACTATAAAGCATATACATTAATCAAAACTCACCAATTTTAAACTTTGAATATTTTTATTACAATCAAAATTCTTTGTATATCTAAAGATGAAAAGGGGAATCTGGTGAAATTTCAACACGGTTCCGCCACTGTAAGAGGGTTGTCAACCATAAATATCACCACTGATCATCTTGATTTGGAAGGTATGTAGCTGATGATGATCCTCAAGTCAGGAGACCTGCCTATTTCGACAACACTGCTACGGGAGATAGGGAGGGTGTTAATGAAGAGGGGAAAATCCCAAAGGTAGTATTAGAAAGACTTGGTCATGCAGAAGTAGGTATAACCTTGAATACTTATAGTCATGTATTGTCAAACATACAAAAAAGTTTAGCAGATAATATTGAAAATGATATTCAAATCGAGAATGCTTCCATCGATAAGAAAGGTAAAATACTTTAGCACAATAAAGGTTACCAAACGAGGTATTAAACAAAAACGAAAAGCCAAAAGTCCTTATAAATCAAGGAAAATTGGCTCTCGTTTAGTGAGTGTCGATTATACTTCCATATTAAATATAGGTGATTCCTTGGGTTTCCTCTGGGTTACATAAGTGCATGAAGTCCTGTATATCAAGGGTTTGTGTTCATTTGTGTGTATGTGGGAGAACCCAAGGATTTTTAGTGTGTGGGCAAAATGTGGGCAATTAGGTTGGGATGTGTTATGGGAATATGATTCGAGTGTTATTAATTTTAATAAAACTTTAAATTATGGTTATCTATTCAGCATTATGTGTTGAAACTTCTTCTATGTTAAATAAAAACGGATGGGTAATTAAATAAAAACAAGAGTGAATTAAGCTAGAGAAATCAAGGAGTTATCTAATATTATGTAGTAGAAGGAAATGAGAGAAAATCGGTTCGTTTGCAATGTAGTAGTCAGCGTTTATTATAGAGAGAAATGTTTTTTCTGTACCTTTACTGTCACAAAAAAGCACTAATTTTCCTTTATGTATTCAAGAAATGCTTTATCTTCAGGCAAATTAAAGTATTCATTCAAAATATCTCCCCCTTTTCCTCGCCGTAGCTCAGAAATAAAATACAAGGCATACCTTCTTTCTAGCCGATTTATTCGATGAGAGGACTTCCCAATATGTGTTTTTAGTTTTTTAAGAATTCCTTTATTTTCGGGTCTTTCAAGGATATCCGCATGGTCTATTAAAAATTTTAAACATATACATCTTGAATACCATTGATAATTTTGATCTACTGCTTTGAAATAGTACTTATAAAAAAAATCAATGTCTTCATCACAACAAGTACCCACTAAAAGTTCGAGAATGAAATACTCAACATTTGGATAAACATTTTGTTTACTAGTCAAAAATTCCTTTAAAAAACTTTTCAGTTTTGGATATGTGTTTATTAGACATCGAAAAAATGGAAAATGATCCTCACTAAGACGAAATAAAAGCTTTGGTTCATTTATAATTGATAGTATTAATTCATGGACTTCATCATAGTTAGAAAACAAAGTGTTTATTGTGTCTTGTTTCATAAGTCTTTTATTTGTAATTAATGTCTTTAGCGCATATGAAGCTGGAGTAAACCATCTGCCTTTATGATATGCATATAGTTTTTGATATTTATTAAGCAGAAAGTTTACATTTGTTTTATTTTCTTTAATTTCATTGATCTCATCAAAGAGCCAATAATCTGCAAATTGGATAGAATCGAAAAAATCTAGTTTTCCTTCATTAATATGTAATTTAATTTTATTTAATTCAAATGATACTTGTTGAACTAACTTTAATACCTCATTCTTATCTCCATTTAAACTAAACCACATGTCATCTGCATAACGAGTATAAAAGCCATTGTTACTAAATTTATCGTACACATGCTGACTTATATTCTTATCAAAAGATGCCAAGTAAAAATTCGCTAATAGTCTGGACATTTCTCCCACATCCTCTTGCGGTACACCCACACTAGATGAGTTATAACCCAAGTCTGTTTTGTCTGATAGACGTAGGAAGTTGAACAATAAATCAATAGTCTTAGATTTACCATTTACAACATTTCTAATTTTGTTTTCAAGTACATCCAGATTTATATCATCGTAAAAATGAGCAAAATCAATATGTATATAGTAATCGAACCCTCTGTCAAATAATGATTTAGCTAAACGTTGGTATTCATTCCACTCCTTTTTGAATCTATTTTTTGATAAACCTCCTTCATATTCTGTAGGGTGATCTTCCAATTGATTTAACTCTTGTTCTGTCATTCTCAAATCTGGAGTGAATTTAAATCCCCCAAAAACAAATTGAGTCTTTTTTATTTCATTAGTTAGTTCTTTCTGTAAATTTTTCACACAATAATAGTAAATACATGTGTCAGCTAATGTATACAATTTGATTTTTCTTAAGATACCATTTGATTTAGGTGAATAGTAATAACAAGGTTTACTAATATGATGTTCAAAATTATTAATACTTCTGGCTAAACTAGATAAAAAATTATCTTTTTCAATATCCTTGTAATTTACGATATCTTTAAATAGAGAATCTTTGCTTATTTTATTCCAAAATTTGTTATCTATTGAAGCTTTAAATTTTTTGACATCTATTATCAAAATCCTGCCTCTTTTCCATTACAGTCTTTATTAATTATTCTAATAATATTTATGATTCCCTCCATATAACATTACGAACAGTTTAGAAAAATGAACAAAATTAGAATGAGTATTCTGAAACCATACATGGGGGAAATGAGCTATGGAAAAATTTATTAAGAAGACAACAGGAATGAATTTTAAGTCTAGTACAAGAAATGGGTTATATGTTGCTTACATACTTGTAATATACAGAAATGAGTAAAGAAGAAAGTTTTAAGACTTATGAGGGGAATTCTTGATTTGTATAACTTATATGATCAAATCAGTATTTTAATAAAACTGGAGCCAAAATCCCTGAAATACTAGGAATTCTGACTCTGGTCGTTTAGAATAATTACATTTCTTAATAAATGCTGGTATTTCCTTTGGTTTTCTCTGTATTACATATGTGCATGAAGTCCAGATCAAGGTTTTCTGTTTATTCATGGTGAATTTGGATTTTTAGTGTGTGGGCAAAATGTAGTAAGTGAGTTGAATTGTGTCTTTTAGATGTTTTTTAATACCAATAAGTCAAGAAAAAATACAATCGAATTTCCTATTGACCTATTATCATTGAAGTTTCTTATTTCACAAAAATATATTCCTCCAATAACTTAGCTAGATGAATTGGTAGTGGATTTTCTAAGTAATCATCTGTTTGTACAGAGATATTTCTTAGACCATGAGTCAATTTTGCTAATCCGAATGAATCCGAATATTTTTTGTTATATGCAAGTATTGTTAATTCGACTGCAGTTTCACGGCGAAATGAAGTACTTTCGTTCTCTAACTTTGTTCCAGGGGATACTCGAAAAGTGTTAGGTTTCCTAGCAATACTGAAGAATACATTTTCGTTCCATCGGACTAATCCAGTTTGTAAAGCTTCTGGAACATCTTTTATTTGTAGTTCTTTTTCTTTCAAATAAATTCCCCTACCAGTCCATTCAGGAGTCTCATTACGATCCTCTTGTCTAACTCTTATTATTGAATATTTCTCTGTAGATAGATAGCGATCTTTACCAAGTATAATTTCGTTCTCTGAAATTATTGTGTTTTGGAACCAAGGAACTACTGAACGTATATTTTGTGCTACAGCAAATAAAATCGTATGATCTACATTGTATAAACTCCTAAACTGTTCCAATGCCTTGTATAATAAAAAACTTACTTTATCTTTCTCTGCTGTAATTGTTTTCGCCACATTCTTTGCCAAAATTTGAGGAAGTAATCTGTAGGGAACCCAGTTTTCTCTGATTGTAGGCGCATTTGCATATATTTCCTCACCTAATAATGAAACTAGTAATGGAATAAATTTTCCAGATTGTTTAATAACATGAATCCCAACTAGTCCAGTTTTCACAGGGAATTTTTTATAAATACTTTTTAAATTACCAAACTGACGCCTCATATCTCTTACAGCACTCAAACACCTATGTTCAATGCTAGCAACCTTATTTTTTTTATTTGATTTATTATCGTTTTCTTTTGGCCCAATTGGGACGATAAATTGAGTTAATATTCCCTTTTTTGCGAATGAATTTCGTAAAATATCTTTTGGATCAGTTCCTTCTTCAAAAGACTCCTTATTCGGTAGCTCAATAAAAGCAAATGATGTAACATTATTATCCTCTACTGCCTTACGTATACTTCCCGCATATTTTTTTCTAGCTTCATTTACCTTTTTATCCTTTACATTAATATCATAAGGATTATCACCAAACATCTCAAAAGCAGATACACATTTAATTCTTATACTCTTCTGATCTAGTTGAAAGACTTCTTCTTGTCCTGTCTGATTCAAATTAAATTCCTTCATTAAAGCTTTGACTAATTCATCTTTCCATTTTGAATCCGTATAAACTATTTGCACAATATCGGGTAAAATATGATTTTGAAATCCTGATTTTCCAGACGAACTATTGAATGATAATTTAGGCAAATGTGGGAAAGAGTCTCCAAAACCTGACCATACATTTCGTAACTGGCTCTTAATCTGCTCAGCAAGTTGTAATCTCTCTTGATTTCCTAATCCAGATTTAACTGAATGTATATTCTTAAAATGATTCCCATAAGGTATCGCGATACTTAGATAATTGTTTTGATCCAGATAATAAGCAGGATTTTTTTTAAATTCATCGATTGGAGGCAATAATTTCTCACTGCCCATCATCTTTAACATTGCCTCAGAAAAACTTGGCCACTTTGCATATTTACTACCTATTTTAAATTCAATAATTGATACTGAGGGACCACCTTTTCCGATAACATAATCTTCGGGTAATTGGTAGAATAAATTAACTCTCGTTTTTGGATTTCTAAGAAAAGCGGAATTTGCACATCGAAATAATTTAGGGTGTATAAACAAGTACATCGATCTATCAAAGGGAATAGATTGTAGAGACAATTCAACTGAATAAGACCATTTTCCAATTTCTCCATGTGGCTTCCAACTAATTAACTTATCATCTCCATCCTTATCTAATAGTTTAGTAAAGTTCCCATAAAAATTCATTTCTTTACCTTTTATACTAAATGACATCTGATTTAATTCATGTAGTATATAACGAATAAAAATTAAATAGGTATTACTTCCTATCTTAGGTTCACAATCCATTTTAGCAGTTCCATTTGGATTTAATCCAAACAGAAACTTGATATCTAGTTTTTCTTCTTCCAAATCAAGTATAGAAAGATCAATACGGTTTTTTGGATAATAAATATTTACCCATTCCTTAATGAATTGGAGAATGTCTTCTTTTGGTAACTTTTCTTTGGAAAGTATCCATGGTAAATGTAATTCCGAATTCTTCACAGGATTTACATGAACTATATCAGAATACATTTCCGCTAAGAAAGCATTCAATTCCTGCAGACAAAGATAGTGTTCATAGTTTTTTCTTCTATCATCTTCCATAAAAGAATCGATAATTCGGAAAACGAGTTTCGGAAACAAATAGGCATAAAGATCGACCCTCATTTCACTGCCTTTTATGGGTACTGCAAGAAATTTTAATTCATCTACTTTGTATTTTTTTTCTACTTTTTTCTTTGTTGTTGTATCCATTTTGATTCACCTCTTCATATTCATCAAACCATCAATTCTAAAGCCATACAAAATTCTCATTATTTCTTCATCAACTGGCTTTTCCATAGGTCTGTTTAAAATTTCTTTCCATCCTTCTAACATACTTGTTTTAAAGGTATCCTTCTTTCCTTCTCCAAATAGAGGTGAGAAACTGTCATCTAAGAAAAATACATTTGCATCCTGAGGTTCAATTCCTCTAAATAGTCTTCCTTCGATTTGCGAACAATTTGTGTTTGTGTCCATCAGAAGGCCATCTCGTAATTCTCCTAGTGAGCGATACCCACAATTCTGCTGAAAATACTCTTTTTGAATGATATAAGCCTTTCTCTTAATTGTCATCATTTCCTCGTACAGTGATTCATTTTCATTTTGGGAATCTTTATAGGCCGACAGAGCATATGCATTTAACAGATTGGCCATACCCAATAGATCTCGAGGTCTAGGAAATGGACGAACCAAATAAAACAAATTGGAAAATGCCGCCACTTTTTCACCATTAACATTTGTCAATATATTATGTCCTCGTTCAAGTGATAACAAAGGTGCAATAAGTACTGTTTTCAAGCCTTTACTAGCAAAACTCGAAACATTTTGCCTTTCAATATAGAATTCTTTCCATTTTTCATCCTGTTTTTCATTTCCAGAAACAAGTACAAATACTCTTCTTTCCTGAAAAAATGATGTATTTTTAAATGCATCTAAGCAGTGGAGTGCTTCCTGATACGATCCAGTTATTAGCAAGGCTCTTTGTCTACCTTCAGGTGAATTATCTAAAATATTTTCTAGATAGTTGTTTCGAAGAAGAAATTGAATCTGTTCCTCTAACGCACTGAATCTGGCTCCATTACGTTTTCCTGATACTTTTGTTGTTTTTACAAATTCATACTTAACTTTTGCCTGCCTATGCCCTTTTTTAGAAATGATATATTGAACAGGTACTTCAATGTGGTATTTAGGAGACAAAGGTGCGTAGCTAGTTGCACTAAGTAAAACAGTATGAGCACCATTTTTTCCATCTAAATTGGAAAACAACTCAGAAAAGTGATTAATTATATATCTTCCGATACCGAGATAGCGAAAAATTTGTAACTCTCCACCTTGTTTCACTTCATCTTCTTGATATTCATAACGAAATCCAAACTGAGTTCCCACCGGATTAATAGGTACAATCCCTCTATAATCTTTTGGAAGATTATAAAAAAAGGAACCAGAGGTAGTCGTCTTTCCGATTTCAAGAAATTCTTTCACATGGGAATATAATTCAGTAAGAAGGTACAAACGTTTTTCAAAATAACAAACAAATAACGCAAACGAAAAACGGTTCACTAATTGTGTAAAGTCTCCACAAATCAATCCTTTTTCTGTAATCAACTCCCCGAGAAAAGTTTCTAACAATACCTTTCGTTGTGTAAAATCGGAATTCTCCGTAATGTTGTAAAGTTGATTTTGAGACGCTGTCAGTTCTATCTGCTTCTCTAACCCATCGTCTTTGTAAGCATCATAAAAACCAAAAAATAGATTTAGCAAGTCTAGATATTTATTATATTTCTCTTTATTTTCATTGTCCTTACTTTCAACCAACCATCCAAAAGAACCATCATCTTTTTTTATCGACACCAATTGAATTGCAAGTTTACTTAGTAATTGTTTCCCTGTAAATGATTTAGAATCCATAAAACTTTTTATATTCTTTTTTGTACTGCTATTCTCAAGTAAATATCGAATTTCACTTTCAGCGTATTCTGCCTGCTTTAAGCTTGATAGCCAATCTCGAATATCTGGATTATGCCATTGAATTGAGGGATTTTCTCTTACAACCGATTTCACTTCATCAGCTATTTTTGTAAGCCACCCTCCCAAATCATCTTTTAGGGATTCATTTGGAATAAATTTCTCATCCGTAACATGCTGACAACGATCTGATTCATCGATAAAAATTAAGCTAGATTTTCTAAGGATATACTCTAAAAACAAAATATCTTTGCTTGTTCTAGAAACAGGAATCCTCTGTGTTAAAATACTCTGCATATTGCTAATGAAAACTTCAGCATTATCCAAATCATCGTTCACTTTGTGATAAGAACATTTGTTGATAAATGGACATATTTTATAACTAATTTTGGATGTATTTTCTCTAGTATCTGGATCAACCAGCGTTTCACAAGGAGGTGAATCTTGAATTAAGTTCCCTAACGATCCTTCGTTTGTTAAAGGACAACCAAATGTTAGATACTTAAATGATTTTTTTTGAAAAATATCTAAACCATTACCTAACTTTTCTTCCTCATCAATCGATTGCAAATATTGCTTTACGTGATTTTTTCTGTTTCTTGGACTCATTATTGGAATAGCATTAATACCCAATTCATCAAAACGATCTACCAGTGTTAACATTTCTTGTATATCTTTGACAATAATAGCTACTTTTTCTTTTCTTGTTTTGACCATAAAATACGTTGCTACTTCGATTAGACTTGATTTCCCTACAGATAGGGGACCTACCCAATGCTGTGTCCCTTTAAAGTTCAATATTTCAGTTTTCTTTATTTGATCTATTACCTCGTTAAATTCTAAAGGCTTCATTCTATCGTACCAATGCATTGTTGGAAGTTCCTTCTCCCGTCTTAGATCGTCCATTTCTTTAGCAGTAAAAAGCAATTGTGAAACTGGTATAGTAATATCTTCACGATTCTCTACATGTCCTAGATCCAGTTCTTTTGGGACATAAAAAGTCCTTAAATATATAGGTATTGGAATTTTCTCAAATCTGTTAGTAGAATTACTCCAAAATTCTGATTTTTGCTTTTCCAATACTTGAATGTTTCGATCTTTTAATCCTAGATAGTTATTTAAAACGTTTTCATATTCCTGTTTTCGATTTTTATGAGTGAGGTTATTCCAATCAAATAACCCATTAGTGAATGAAACATGCAACCCTATTTCTTTGAGTTCTATATACTGGGAGATTTTTTGGTTTACTAATCTCTTTACCTTCCAATGGGGCAATAAACTTTGAACGTTTGCAAGAATATGTTGTTCAACCTTCGATTTTTTTACCATACTTGGAAGCACACTGCTATAAAAAAGAAAAGGTATCGCTTCGATTTTCTTTTCACTTGGATATAACAGCTTCATACTACAAATCGCAAGTTCTACTTCAATTATACAAATGGCTTCTTTTCTGGCCTTTTTCATATTTTTTGCCAAATTTAATCGTAATACTTTCCTAGATAGTTCCTTAATTAATCCACTAAAGACATGCGAAACACTTACTCTCATTTACTAAACCACCTCTATTTTCTTCTTTACTTCTGAAAGAAAATCTTTAAAACTAATAACTTCATAAGAAATATCTTCATCTAGTAGGTTAACTAATTGACGAATGTATCGTTGAGTATAATGCATTGGAATTACTACACATGCTCGTGACCAATTTTGATGAGAGTAATATTGAAATGGAGGACTATCTACTAATTTTCTAGCTAACGACTTGCAGCTTACCCAATCTTTGACATCGATTAACCAATACTCTCCACTATTGAACTGAATACTGATATCACAGGCATCACAATCGGGGTAAAGTTCTACTTGGATATCTGGGATCTCTTTTAACTTTATATACAATTGATATTCAGCAATCCCTGGAACGGTAATATATTCTCGTACTCCACTCTTTAATCGGACAAGTGAATCTACATATTCTATTGATTCAGGATTTCTCCACACTTTTCCTAAATGATTCCTCTCAATTGCTTTTTGACACTTAATACTTCCACAATTCCAATCAATCTCGTCATTTCTATACATTGTCTTTCTCAGAGTCCAACCACAGTAAGGACATTTATAAATGATTTTCCTTCCATATCTTTCCGAATAAATATAAGATAAAGGAATCGGCTCGTAGAATTCAACAATCTCTGCTCTATACTGTTCTGGTAATTTACTGAGTGTTCTTATTCGACTCCGTTTAAGATCTAAAATTGATTGATCAGGATGGAAAAACGATCTTAACTCCCTATATTCTTCAATAGATTGAATCCTTTCTTGTTCATTTATTGGAACTAAAGCCTTTTGTTTTAAATCTTTCATCCATCTTTTAAAAATGATCAAATCTCTATCTTCTTCTTGACCATATTCCCTTGCCATATCCACACAATATTCTGTTATTTCTCCATCGTAAAAAATAGGTTCATCTTCCATTTCATCATCTTCTTCAAAAATTTCTGCAAATTTAGGGATTGGCCATTCATACAAAGGTATCTTCCAATACTTCTGTTGTTCATAAATATTAAATGGAAAGGGTTTACCACACATTTCAAGAGATAGATTATGTAGTCGTAACGATGCTGTTAACCAATTGGTTGGGTATTCTAACAACATATTTTGTTTAATCAAATTATCCATTTCTAATATTCCTTTTGCTAGAAGAGAAACTGTTTGTCGAATCTCCAATTCTTTTCTTTTTGTAATATTGATTCTCAAAACAAAGTTATCGTTACGAATCGCTTCAATTTTATCTATACGATATCGTCGATGTCCGTTAGCTGTTCGAATTGGGGTTAGTATCCCTCTTTCTTCCCATCTACGCAATGTTTTGACATTGACACCTAATAAATTGGCTGCTTCACTAATCCTTAATGTATTTTTTTGCATTTCTTCTTCCTTCCTTTATAAACAAATTGAGTTAACTAAGACATTAATTCTAAATATATACAGAAACTGTAAATTAAATTGGCGGATTTGTCCAGATTTTTTTAAACGAATAGTTTTATCTATTGAAAGTAGCCTTTTTAACGGACTATTTATTTTGTATTTTTCACCATTATAAAATTCCCTACGTGACCAACAAGAAAACCATAATTATGCTAAAAAAATTATGTTTATCAAAACAGCATGACTTGAAATGATTAGATATGATAGAAGATCACTTAATTAGATTGTTTATCACTAATGCCTTGAAAAATGTATATAATGGACTACGAAAACTAGACAAAAAAAAGGAGCCGCTAAATAAGGCAGGCATGGGTAAAAGGTGAAAGTTTTCACCGAAGCCCAGATCCTAGATTGTTCTGAATATACTAAAAAGAGAAAAATCAATCTCCCAACTGTCAAGTGAATACGAAATTCACCCTGTTCAACTGTGCAACTGGAAACGAGAGGATTTGCAGAACTTATTTCAACTGTTTGTCGACGATCGAAAGTATATACCAAGATATAAAAAATACGAAGAGAGGATCGATACCCTCTATAACGAGGCGGGAAAGCACAAGGCTCAATTGAACTAGCCCCACATGGAAGGCTAATGAATGTCTTTAAATAATCCTGCATATGTTTCACACTTGTATTAATATAACCTAAATTGTTTTATAAATAAAAATCATACTTGTCCAATTTCTCTTTCACTTCTTTATCATTTGGGTTTAATCTATGAGCATACTTAAAATAACCTCTAGCTTTTTCGAATTCCCTTTTTTGTTCATACGCTTGGCCTAATTTTTTTACTACTATCCAAACCCCAGGTGTCTCTTGATTTATTTCCTCTAAAAGCTGTATAGCCATATCTTCTTGGTTACACAAGCCATAGCATATCGATAAACGATAGCGATAATCAATAGATTTTGGTTCCCGTTTCACTAATTGCTCATAAATTTTCTGAGCTTCTTCATATTTTTTTATGGAGAACAATATTCTTGCCTTAAGTTCCTTCAAAGTGATGATAAACTTTTCCCTTCTTGTCTCTTCGATTTCTTTTACACTAATGGCATCTAGAGTTTTCAATGCTTCAAAACGACGATCCGTCTTAAAATAAATAAATGATAACTGAAGAAGTAGGTCAGGATATACACGGTTATTTGCAATCTCTGCCTGTAAAATCTTCTCAGCAAGTTTGAATTTTCCTAACTTGCAATTTGTTATTGCTAATTCAAGAGCATCCCTTTTTTCAACAAGGGTTGTTTTTGGTATAAACTTCTCAGTTAAATTTTGATTTAGTTGCTCCTTTGCTGCTTCTTTAAAATCATTTCGAAACTCTTTAATTGTTTGATAACGATCTTTTGGATTACGTGCTAAAGCTTTTAGAATGACCTGCTCCATTTTTTCTTGGATTGACTTATTTAATTCTCTTGGACGAGGAAATGGCTTGTTATGAATAACCTCTAAAAAAGTATGATGCGGTGTCTGCCCTGTTAGAAATTGATAAAGAATAGACCCAAGTGAATAAATATCTGAATTTAGATATCTTTCTTTTGAATTTACAACTTCCGGAGCAATATAAGCATAAGTACCTGCTCCATCAATCGTTTTAACAAAAACATCTTCAACTAGGCGACTTGTTCCAAAATCGGTAATTTTCACTTGGCTATCTTTAATGAGTATATTAGCTGGTTTAATATCACCATGAACTATCTTTAATTCGTGCATAAACTCTAATCCATCTAGTATTCTTTCAAATATTTCATACACTGTTGCAAATGTGCGAAGGGAAGATAGTCCAGTATCTGTTATCTCTTGGGATAGAGGATGACCTTCAAAATACTCCATTTCAATAATAAAGTATCCGTCAACTCGTCCCATATCAAATATCTGAATAAGATTAGGATGGGAGAAGCCCTTTAACTTTACCCCTTCAGCTAACACTTTATCGCCTTTTTCTTGGCTTTTTGGTATCTTTAAGGCAACTGTTTGACTATCATTAGACCGAACAGCCTTCCATACTTGTCCAAAAGTCCCTTCACTTACATATTCTTGTAAAATATACTTATCGCCTAATTCTAAATCTCTTGTTAAATTTAATACATATCGTTTACGTGCCATACTACTTCACCTGAATCCATTGATTAATTGTTAATTTTTCTTTGGAACCTTTGGCAACAGCTTGAAACACCAAATAATCACTATCAAAAGAATTAATCCCACTAATATATGTGCCATTTGAAAGTCGAAAACCTTCATCCAACGTAGAAATAATTCGCTCAATATCTTTTGGTACTATTCCACTGTAAGACCAATATACAAATAATATAATGGGTAGATTGCCACCGAGCTGATGATAAGCGATTAGTAAATTTTCGATTTTCTCCTTTAATTTATCATTTTTGGTTCTGGAATTTTCAAACCGTTCAAACTCACAAACCAATACGGGCTTGAGGTCCTCTTTGTTATACCAAATAGAATCAGGTCGAACTTCACGCGTAATGCTATGACTAAATTCTTCATTAACTGGATATACAGGACACTCAGATACCGCAATATATCCATCCAACTTCCTTCCAATTTCAGTAATATAGTTTAACCCGATAGAATGTACAGTTTCTGAATAATCTCGTACACCTGAAACAGATAGCATTGGGAACCATGTATCACGAATATTACCCTTTTCAAACTCTAGGATAATCCATTCTTTTATTTCTTCTTTACCTATTAAAAACACCCCATTCTTTTACAACTTCTGGTGATTGACCACCATGAACAAGGGCTTTAGTTCCTACCTTAACTAATAATGGTGCTGGAATAGAACGACCTGTAAGTAGCGCTTCACCTGTTGATAGTGCAGGTAGTTCATCAATATCTGCTTTTGTAAGCATATCTGAAGTTTTTGTAATAAAACGTTGATCGTCTGGGTTCTTTAAACGCATTGTAATAATCGTATTGCACTGTGAAGTCACATCAGCATCTAATTTTGATGGGCGTTGTGAAATAATTGCAAACCCAACACCAAATTTTCTGCCCTCTGCCGCAATCTTCTTTATGATTTTTTTTGAAATGGTCGGAATCCCTGCTGGCGCATAGTTATGTCCTTCTTCATAAACTAAGAAACATGGGCGAATAGGTCGTTGTTTATCTCCAGCAGCACGCATAATTTCACTAGATACTAACGCTGTCACAATTTGCTTAGCATCATCTGATAATCCTTGTAAATCGACTATAATTAACCGTCCATTTTTTTCATTCATCTCACCTATTAACTGATAGATATCAGTTGTTTCGCCAATAGCCCTAGTGTAAAAACTTCTTGCTTCATTAATAACTCGTTTTAGTTTCATAGATGCGACAGCAGCACTTCTACCATTTAGTGCACGTGATTCAGCATCTGACAGATCATCCCAACTTTTTAGTTCTTCTAAATCTCCAGACAGTAGATCCCGCAAATCATTAATATCTCTTGGTGAATGTGGATACTTGAATTTCCAATAGCGAAGTGCTACATCCAATACTCTTTGTTGGGGTTCAGTAAGACCTGGCAGAATCTCTTCAAAATCATCCATTTCAAAACGGTCAAATTGCAAAGCAAGGTGATTGTTTTTACTAGAGTATTTATAATCAAAATCCTCTATTTGCGGAGTATATACTTTAATACCTCCACCAGCTTCTTGCAACTTTTTTAACCTTTCCTGAATAAATAAAATATTTCCTCTCTCTTTCGGATCTTCGATCTGTTCTAAATCATTGTTAAAATGAACAATTCCTGTTTCAAAAGCTTTTCCATATTCACCATGAGTGTCAAAAACCACTACGGTTCCATTCATTTGAGCAACCAATCTTTCAATAATACGTCCAACAGTATATGACTTTCCTGAGCCGGTCATTGCTAAAACAGCTAAGTGCTCTGTTACCAATTTGTTTACATCCATATATACAGGGACTATATTTTCCCCACGTTCATAGCCGATTAGATTGCCAATTGCGATACTTTTATTCTCGTCGAACTGATAAAATTTGGCTAAAAACTCATAATCAACTCCTAATACTTTACTACCCGGATCAAGAGGTCTTCTCGGGATACGGATTTGACCAGTTCTTGCTTCTTTATAACCTACAAGATCAATTGTTCCAAAAAGTGTTTCCCCTGTCATTTGTGTTCCTGGCAATAACTCAATCGAATTTAATCCATCTCCCATGTCACTGTTATAGAGAATGTTGCTCCTTGATATAGATGTAATTCGCCCTAGAACGTATGTTACTTCCTCATCCTGTCGTTCTTGATGAGCAATCTTAACAAATTCACCACGTCTGGCAACAAAACTATCTTGGAGAATCATTTTTAAATCGTTTGGATTTCCAGTGTTCCCAATTAACTTGCCAATATATTTATCTTGATTCATAAGTTTCCTCCTCAAACAAATCAATTTCTTCGGTCCACACACTTTCTACTTTTTCGTTTTTAATCATTTCTTGTGTCTGTGTCTTATAATATTGAATGATTGTACCAGTCTTAATTGCTTTTAATCCATGACTTGCATACCAAAGAGGCAATGGTAGAGCTTTTGATTGATCTATTGTATATAACGAAATCAAATCAGAAGTTAGCTTATCGATAGACTGAGTACTCCAATCTCCTTTATGACCAACTACTTCAACTAATAGAGGCATTGTTCTCACGCCTGCACGAAAATGTAAATTGATAACCCCAAGTTCTCTAACAAACTTTGGTTCTAGTCTATTATCTGAAGTTAGCAGATCATATTCATATGCAGCTGTTCTCGTACCTCTTGTTAAAACTCCATGCAATAATTTTTTTAAACCTACTTTTTTTATCTTATTAAAAGACATACTAAGTGCTGAAAGTTCTAAATTATCCAATGGATCAATCACATATTTGTCTGTATCTTGAGATTCTAATCCATAGAAAACAGAACCAAAACGTTTAGAACTAACAGAAACAATTTTGATTCCACTAGAACGAAAAGGGTAAATTTCATTTTTATATTTCTTCCAAAATTGTTCAATTCTCTCTTTACAATTAGTGTATTCATAATGAAGTTCTTCATAAGTTTCTAATGGAGCATCGCTTCGTTCTAGTAATAAAGGTGTATCCACAATAACTAGTTCTGGTCCAGTAGATTCTTTTATTAATTCTTCTAATAAATCATACATTTGATGAATATGAACAAATTTTAATTTTTGAGTTACATCAATATCATCTGCTTCATCCATATCAACTATACTATCCTGAAAGGTTTGATAAACTACTCCATCTTGTATCGAAAGATCTTGACGTAAAGCCCCTGCACTATATAGAATTCCACCAAAAGCAGGGATTGTTTTACTTGCCGTTGCAATACCTGTGGCATTTAAGGTGAGTGGGACTTTCTTGGTGACTGTTCGTATTACACCACTATTACGAATTTTCGGGGCTATTTGATCAATAAAACGCATTTTAGCCCCTAATTGTGAAACCGTACTTGGTAAACCCAATTGCACTTTTGCTACTAGACTACTAGCGATAGATATATCGTTTCTCTTATCTCCATTCTCCATCATCATACCTCCTTCTTTTTATCTCTCGAACGAACACACTATATCCTTTTAAATTGATATATTTTTCCCCTTTATTTGTTAGTTTGTTAGAATTATCTAAGTAACCCCTAATAGTCAACTGTTGAAATACTTCTAAAGCTTTATTCTGTGATAATTCTCTTTTAAAATAATAGCTGAGTTGGCTTGAAAGGTTTGTTGGGTTTAATACTTTTGCGGAAGCAAGTATGAGTATATACTCATGAACTGGATTTAGAGCAGAACTTACTTGAATGTTAGCTATTTCCTCACCAGTTCTCACATTTATTAGTTCAAAAAATAATTTTCTACAAATATCTTGCTGAGACCATAATCGATAATCTAGTAAAGGAATAGTAGTAAAAGTAATACATCCACTTCCTGAATGCTCATAATGATCAACAGCTACTGTCCCCCCATCGTCTAGTTTCCACTTAGGTTTTGAATTCGTGCTAATGGCTTCAACGACTGGAAGGCTATGGAATGATTTAGTATCAATTGCTCGAATCGATAAATCAACGTGTAATTGAAGCAATGAAACAACATCCATTTGATGAAAAGGAGGAGAAACAATGAGTTGGTTCCCCCATTGTTCCCACCAATTTTTAAGTGAATGCAATTCCCTTTCGGATAACTTTAGCAAGATGATAGCAGGAATCACACAAACACCTGACATTAAATCATCTATATTTCGTTCATTTACACTTACCCAGTCCTTTAACACTTTATATTCCGTTCTCTTGATAAATCTCTTAATAATTTGGATGTTCACTATAGCAACACCACTTTTGTTTTGATGAGACCAAAATTTTCGAGTTCCTCTTTTTCTCGGGGATAACTATTCCAATCAATATCTGCCTTGTTCTTTACAACCTCTTTAAAAAACTCAAACCGAACAAATTGAGCATTTTTATTTACGAAAAATTGTCTACCCTCTCCCTCTAACTGTTCCATTTTTTTTCTTACATTTTCTATTGTTTTTTCATAGGTGTTCTCACGAACTGCTGAGCCTATTTCTGGTTGATATAGAGATTTGTTTTGAACACGATAGATATAGTTAATTGAATCAATTAATTCTTGATCATAATGTTCATCACGTATTTTCCTCATTGAACTTTCTAAGTGGCTAAGCATTGAGATTAAAGATGTAACCTTCTTTTTCTGCTCATGTAATAACTTTTCACTATACCCAATCAATCGAGTAGGATTACCTTTCTGTACATAATAATAATCGTCAATTTGTTGATCATACCCTACTTCTAGAAACATCTGTATTTCATGATAATTTTTCTCCAGTTGGTCAAACTGAACCCTTTGTTTTACTTCAGTAGATGTTAACTCAAAGTAGGATATCCATTTTTGAATCTTAGGTTGGTGTTCAATAAAATAATTAATAACTTGCTTAAACACTTCAAACATTCCATCGTAACGACCAGATATTCCACTATGACCCTTCCATTCAACTTGGTTCTGTCCTTCCTTTCTCAACCCAATTTCACCAATCATCATGTTCAATCTATCTATTGCCTCATTGTATCGAGCTAACCATAGATGGTGTGCTAGACTATCTGATTGGGCAACCATTGTTTCCCGTTTAGAAGATTCTATATAATCTTTCGCATACTCAATTTCTGTTTGATATCGTTCGAGAGCACTCGTAAAAGGGATAATAGGTAAAACATAGTCTTCATAAGTACTATTTTTTCTTATAGATTCAAGTTTCTGCTTTAATTTAGTTAGGATATTTTTTTGCAATGTCGAAATATAATCATGGAACAACTGAACAAGACGCAACTTTTTCCAAATTGGAATCTCATGGTCTGAGATATTTAACGAACTAATCATTCGTTCGTTAAATTGAAGGGAATTCCATTGTTCTTCATCATAAACAAAGTTACATTCAGTATGAAATTTTTGTAAAATCTTTAATTGCTCTTTCCATGTATCCATTGGGTTTACGGTATCTACTTGTAGTGATAAAAGGTTGATTTCATTCAATGCTTCATTAATAACATCTAATCGACCACGGTATTTATCATCTTTTAGTATCCCCAGTCTATTTTTATCAATAGTTTGTTTAAATTCATCCACTAGCCCGTCATATACTTCATCTCGCCATTTCTGAATTTTATCACGTTGTATTTCTAATGTGGTTTTCATTACATTTTGTACATGAGTGCCGCTTAGAACCTCAACAACTTTTAAGCTTTGTAAAAAGTAAATCCATTGTTCAACAATTCTGGCTGGTTTGATAGTATCAACAGAATTAAAAAAGAATGTGTTTTGAATATCTTTAAAAATACGCCGAGTCTTGCCGATATAAGTTAACAATGTAGCAAATGTAACGGGCACTTGGACCTCATAATCAGCTTCACTTATTTTTACAAATAATTTAGCATCTTCAAAACCATCTTTTTCTAACTTTGCTCGAATTTCTGTCGCTTTTAACACTTGGCAAAACCGATTATATTTCTCACTCTCAGAAAATTTAATTCCTTGTTTGATGCCTAATTCTGTAGAAGTTGCACCATGAATTAACATCTTGGAATACCCATCTGCCAACAGGGGCAAGTTATCTTCTTCAGCCTTTGTGAAGATTAATGGTCTTAATACATACCCTTGCTGATCTATATGCTCAAACCAAATCCTTACAACTTTAGCTATTTCATCACGTAATGCTCGAATTTTCGCTTTAAAAGGTGTTGCTAACTGATGAGCAACTGGACGTATATCTAAAACTTCACGCTCAAGGGATAATACTTCTAACACATTTTTTTGCAAATTGGTTACTTGAAAAAAGATCACACATCTACCCGCAAGTGGATAATCACGCTTGAACTTGCTTATATCCATTTCGGTTTCGGCCGTAGAAGACAGAATAAATATGGGATGTACACCAATTTCAATAAGCTTACTCTCTACAAGATCACTTAATTTTTCTAGACGACTCGCCCATATGACATCTACTACTTTTTTAGGATGAACCCCTAAGTAAATATCTCTTTCAACATAACTCCTAAGTCCACACACTTGCCCTTTTATCTTTAGTGTTTCAGTTTTTTTGGGGTAATCTTGTTCTAATACTCTCGTAAACCCTAAAACTGTTCTCTCAATATCCTTTTTATAATCCTTTTTTTGTTCTTTTAGTAATTGTTGTAACTCCTGATCTTTTTCCTCTAATAACAAATAGTTTGAAATCCCTGTTTGTGTTGAATATCGACGATTCAAACGCTCTAAGAAAGCAAAGTTAGGTCCAATAAAAGTTTGTTGCAGAAACTGGTCCTTTTTCTGTTCGATATAGCTGTATAATATTTCAGCAGCATTTACGACTTCATCCTTTGGATAGAGTGTCCGGACCTGTGCAAGGAATGTTTCTCTTTCTTTTCCAATAATAAGACAACTATCAGGCGCTTTAATGGAAAATGTCCCTAAACTACGGATTAAAACATCAAGACTAAATGATTCACCCGTCGTTTCGTTTACAAACAAATGATTTGATTCAGAACGATACTTATTATTTATAAGGTAAAAACCAAGATCATTTTTGGTAAGTGGAACAGAAATAAACTCCTTAAACAAAGAAATCCCTTCAATATGTTTTGCAGATAGTAATATTTGTTGTTCTTGTTCCGTGTACTCCTGTTTAGGCATTGGTAATTGACGTAATAAAGCCTTTTTTAACAATGGTTGATAAATAGGCTTTGAATCAATATAATCAAATTGCGAAATATCAATTAAACTGTCTTTAAAACGTGGTACAGAATGAGCTAAATCAAGTAATACCTGTCCAGCCTCTGCATCAGGATGATTGTCTAAATATTGATCACAATGAGCCATAATAACATTGAACCATCCAAAATTTCCTGCTGCAATCGTATAAGCTGCTTCAACCAATCCTTCCGGATATTGACAAATTCCGTCTTCTCTTTGTAATGATTCAATATAATCAGAGATATCTGCATAAGAATTTTGTGTCATTTCTAGCTTATCTCCACGACGATCTAATGCTTCTAATGATTTGATTTGATCTCCGATTGCTGGAGAGCACAGTAATAAGAACGAAATATTAGGATGCCTAGAACGGCTATCTTCATGCTTAATGGCAGAAGTGATCACTTTTATCGCTTCACCATCAAGTTTCTTTTTTCGCTCTTCATTATTTTCATAAATTCCATCTTGAAACAATTCATATTCAGACTCCACTTCATCAACAATAATATGCAAATGTTTTATGGCAAATTGGCTAAGGTACTCCATACCTTTTTGAACAAGTTTATCCAATAATCGAATATCATCGCCTAGCAATTCTTCTATAGAATGTTGTCCTTTTTCAATGATTTCACCTAATTTTTTCGCCGAAAAACCAAGTGGGAGCAGATGACTCTGCAAATGTTTTATTATACTTCCTTGAATGGTTGTTTCCAGATGTTCATTTGCCAGTTTCGACAGAGCAATGTATGCACCATATCCAACCCAATTCTCCCCATACAAATAATCTTCATTCATTTGTTCATAACGAATATATATAGGTAATATTTGATCTTCAAAGTTTTCTCTTAAAAGACGAACAGTTTGTAGCTCCCCCTTACTATTTCGAATTGTCCATCCCTTATCCACACCAAGTACTTCGCTTATAAGTTCGTAACCAATTCTTGATTTACCAATACCCCATTTGGCGATCAATGTAAAAATACGAGACATGGGTGCTTCTTTGATATCACTTAGGAAATTCTGATATGCTTGATAAAATTCAAACTGCCCAACCATGGGCTGCAACACAGGAAACGTAGAAACCCCATCTTTCAACCAAATTGATTTATTCATAATGAACACCCCTTATCAGTGAATATCAAGCTTTATTAACTGATACTCTCGTTTTCCAAGATACCCTCTACCATGACGTGGTTGTCCTGATTCATGTGCAACAACAGTGAAATACCCCTTTTTTATACCATTTGTAACATAATAATCAACAAATCGAGATAGCCCCTTATCCCAATTTGGATAATGTTTTATTAATAATCGTTCCAAAGTAGGTTCGAGCGGAAAAAAACCTTGATCGTCAGAAAGATAATGAATAACTTCTTTTAATGTTAGTAGTTCATCTTCTGATTGTGTCTGAGTAATCGTAAACAAATAACTTAAATCATCTATGTCATTCGTCATTTTTTCTTGATTCAAAGTTACTTTTCCATCTCTAGCTCTAATAAACCAATCAAGATAATCAAATATCTGCATGGGAGCACGCATAAAAGCAGATAAATTGGTCATAGCAGGTTTTGTTCCACCTGAACCTATAAATGACCATCCTTCTTCCAACTCAATCTCTTTCTCCTGAAGAACTCTCATCCATTCGCTACCTAATGCTTCTACTTTAAACTGATCAAGCAAATGGTTCATAGCATTTTTCTGTGGATTATTTGCAAAAGGCTGATAAGATACACCATTCATATCTAGTTTCCATTTTCCAATAAAGTCTAAAGTTGCACCATTCGTAATAAAATAACCCCCATTTAGGAGTATATGAATGATTGCTCTAACTCTTGGTGAAAAACGCAACAACTGCTTTGCTAACAAAACTTCCCATCCATCATCATTTTGATAAGAACGTACAAGCTTTTTTGCATCTTCGGTTAAGTGTAAATATCCATCGATTCGTTCAAAGAAAAAGACACCTTTTATTTCAAATTGAGCAGTTCTGTTAAAATACTCATAGCCAAGTAATCCAAATAATTCTTTTGAACGATCCAGCTTTTTATCCTTGAAAATGACGTCCTTATTTAAATATAATGCAGCAATTTCTTTCATTGACTTTGCTTCTGTTTGTTGTGGTATACGTGATAAAAGCTCACACCACAATTCAAAGTTGCCAGGTTCAATCCAAAAGCGTTCAATTGAAAGGCGAACGTGTTTCATTATTTTTCCCTCAATTCATCAATCCATTGCTCCATTTGTCTTCTAAGTTGTTTACTCTCTGCAATAAGAGGTATATATAGACGAGTATGATAAATCAAATCTTCGATAGTTGTAGGTAATCGATATTCATCATCTACAATAGTAAGTAGTTTCCGCGCAACAAGATTTTGAAAAACTGTCTGTAAATTACTTACTTCGTATGGAAACAACTGATATTGATTTGCCTTGCAGAAGCCCATTGCAAATTCATCAATGCTTCCATAGCTGTATTGTCGATATTTATTTGATGTTAATAATACGTCCACTCCATTTCCTACCTCTTGAAAACGAATCGCTTGTACTCCTTGTGCTTCAAAATTCTCACGTACAATACAACATAAGAATACAAATAACTTCCAAGGAAATGTAAAGATATGTTGAAATTGTGGGTGATCTATCATTTTACTTTCTGGCACAGTGGGAACGAGAGTATGGAGAGGTCGTTCTTTTAATGGAGCAAGAGATAAATCTGCACAAATCTTTCTTCTCTTTTGCCACTTTTCATCGATTTTCCTGCCAAGTTCTATATTTTCCGTAACTTCTTCCTCTTTATACGCTTGTACATGTTTGAGATAAAACATGATTCGCTGATAATGAGGTGGACCATCAAATATCAAACGATCTAAACTTTGATATTGATCCTCCTTTTTCTTTAAGCGTTCTTCTAACTGTACAATGGAAAAACCACTATCTGCTTTTATTTCTATTAATACGGAAATCGCATATACTGAAAGTTTAGGTAAGTGACTTACAAATTCCTCGATTCCCACTTGATCCTCTACTTCACTCATCTTTAATGCTGTTAAAAGTGCAACCTCTACAAGATATTTTTGATAATAATCCTGAAAACAGAATAGGGATAATAAGTGATCATGTTCTGATTGAAATGATTGACCGAAAGTGATCCAATTATTGGTGATTATGTATCGATTTTGTTCTTGATCGACTAGGAACTGCTTTTCAAGAAAAGAAAGAGAATCATGATACTTACATTCTCCATAGTCATATAGTTGTTTTAGACATTGGTACAACTTCTTTACATCCAAAAAGAAACCTCCTTTCAACAAGTAATTTCTGTATCAAAAATTCTCGAGTCATCAAAGGTACCTTCAATGAGAGATTCTACGTCTTGTTTGGCTTGTATAATCAGAGTATTGGATTCCTCTAAATTAAAATAATACTGCTTAATTTTTTCGTCTATATGATTCATTACATCTTTATCCAAAATAGGCACAAATATCTCCATTAATTCCTCTTCACTAATAGCTGGGTATAAACCACCAGAAGTGTATCGAATTAATTGCTTTGTAACTATATCGTTCTGAAGTAATAATAATAGAAAGAAAGGATTTTCTTCAGCTTGTACTATTGCAAACCCTGTTGATGCAACTTGCTGGTCAAAATCATTTGTTACAATACCTATCCCTTTTCTATTTGGTCTTACAGTTGATACCAAAATATCATTTAAAAATACTAGTTTTTGCGCACGGCTAGGTGCTTCATTTGTAGGTATTTCATTTTTTTCAAACAATCCAGTTTCCTCATTTAAAGAACTTATATCCAAATATGTGAGTCTCTCCCTGTATCTAGAAAGGTCAGCTCTATTTTTGGATAACCTTGCGATGTTTTTAAGTTTAATGAACTTATCCTTATTCAGATGAATATACTCATCAAAATCAACATAAATTTTTTTATAAAAGTCAGCATCTAGCCTTCTAATTTGAATTATTTCTTGGTCTACCCATGTTGTAAGAGAAGCATTTTTCCTAAAGATTTTCAGAATATCTTCTCCTAAAATAGCCTTACTTAAAATCCTTTCAGCTTCCTCTTTTAATACATTTGCTTTTTTACGTAACTTTTCTGCTTTACGGATTTTATTTCCTATATATGTTTGAATCATTGAACTGGGAAGTGGAATTGGAATAGTTTTTAAATACTCAATCCCCAATACAAGTTGTCCTGAAGAACCAGATATTCCTCTTTCTAAAAATTTCTTTCCATAATAACTTCTTAAATATGCACTTACATAAAAAGGATCAGCTTTTGAATGTTCTATTCTAACTAATCCAATCGGTCTGTTAAATATAGCCTCCTGGTCTATTGTATAGATATTACTTTTACCAATCGATCCCTCACCAAGTATTGCAATCAGGATATCTCCAAAATTAATTTTAAATCTCTTTAGGTTTTCATATTCTTTTTCGGATACAAAATTAGCTCCTTTAAAGGTTATATACTGATCGTATACGTTACGAGTTCTTAAGCACGGAATTCCTTCCTGATTATTAATAAAAGCAGGGTTTGGACCTTGTGTAATCTTTGAACATATTTCACTTAATGGTTTTATTTGCATACTGCTTTGAATTAATTTGTCAATTAAAGTTAAGTGAAAGTTAGAATAATACTTTGAATCCAATCGGTCTTGTATTATTAATGTATTGACTACATTTACACTAGGAACTTCACTAACATTTTTGTAGTATTTCATCAAATCCACCCTTGTATTTCTCAAAATTTGAACATCTATAAAAGAAATATATTAAATATCTTTCTTATAAGCATTGACAATCTTCAACAAATCATTTCGATCATTTCCTAACTGTACTTCTACCTTATTCTTCACATCAAAACCGATCTCATCAGCTACAGCCATAAAGACAGGTCCCTGTTTTTCATTTTCATGTTCTTTTTTCTTAATATACAAGAAGGATGTTTTGGCACCAGTACCGGATAGTTGGAATGTTACAGTTGGAAGAGAAACAACTGCTTTTACGATTGCTCTACCTCCTTCAAACTCACCTGTTACCTCATTTTTCTTGCCCATTATATATTCTCGAACATGTTTATAACTAGAATTACTTAAAATACCATCCGGTAAAACAATAATTAGTTGCCCACCTGGTTTTAGTAATTCCAAGTTTCGATCAATGAATAGCACAGCTTGATCTGTAGAATTAACTTGTTTCCAAACACCTTTTGCATTTGGTTTTGACCCTAAACATAGACCATCTTTTTTGGGTTTACCTGTTTCATCAATACCCATACTATAACGTTCGATAATTGTTTTTCCTTCAACTGTTTTGTTAGAAACTGACCCAGATCCGAATGGTGGGTTTGTTACAATCACATCAAAACTTTCAGGCTTTAATGTCTCTGTCATTAACGAATCTGTTACCTTAAAAATCGGAGCTTTTGGTAATCCATGCATAACCATATTTAAACGAGCTTTTAAAACCATATTTTGCGTCTTATCTGCTCCAACAAAGCTATGTTCTTTCATCAATTCAAAATGCTTTTCCATTTTTTCCTTCATTGTACCTGTGAACTGTGAAAGCATATATTTTTTTACTGCTTCATAACCTTTAATTAAAAATCCACCTGAGCCACAAGTGATATCGCCCATTCTAAATGTAGGTAACCCTTTATCATCTGCTGAATATAATTTTGCCGCTTGTTTTGGGTCTGCTGTTAAATCATGCATCACCATTTCAATCATCGCTTCAGTTACTTGTCTCGGAGTTAAGTATGTTGCTTGTCCGATTTTATTGTCGTATTTTCCACGCATTAATACATCGAATAAACGGCCTAGTATATCTGCACTAACATTCTTCAATGTCGCTTTAACACGGTTCCCGTCCTCATCTTTAAAGTCTTCTAGTTCCTGAAATGTTTCAAAAGCAGCAACAAAGTTAGCTGGATTTTCCAGTCGAATATACTCATCTGGATCAAAGATAAAACATGCTTCCCCAAGGTCATTTATTGCAACATAATCTTCATGATTTTTAATTTCTTTGAAAGCATCTCGTATCTGTTTTACAGCTTTTTTTCCATGTTCTTTGATATATTGATGTTTCAAAATATCAAAAATCCACAGTCCTGCATTTTCCCCTTCTCTTAATACATATTCTGGGTGATATAAGCGGAATGTCTCCATAAACAACAGCTTACTTAATTCATCAATTGCTTCGTTTGTACTGCTGATATTATCTGCACCACCAGGTCCATATAGTCTTTCGTGTAAATCATCAAACCGTTTTTGAAGAGTGGAATACATTTTCTTTGACCACTCTTCTTGTTTTGAAATTTTCCGTTTTTCTTTCTTAGTTACATCTATAACAGCTGGTATTTCTGCAAGTGGATCTGATTCAATACAATCTGCATAGAAATTCACTTCACCATTTGTTGCCCAAATAAAATCTGGAACAGCTTCATTATATTGCGCCTCTACCAAGGAAGCATCCTGAACATCAAAAGATAAATTCGCACCTTTTGCAAAAACTTTTACATAGACGATTTTTTCATCTCCAGTTACTCTATCACCAGAAGCTAGAAATATCGTTGTTCCATCTTCTTCATGTATTTCTGGTTGTGAAATTGTAGTATACCCTTTCATCATAAGCTGTTCTTTTATTTCTTCCATGTACGCTTGCATTATGCTTCCTCCCCTATTTTCGTTTAACACGAATCACATTTTCTCTTGGTGATTCATAATGACCAGTGCTAATAGCGACTTCGATTATTTCATGTTGAGGCACAATCATATCACTAGGTAATTGTTCAATAATATTTGGATCAATCTTAGTGATTCGACGTTTTTCCAATGCTTTTTCGATTGCTTCTAAAATGAATTTACTACGTTCATCAATTTTTACAGACCATCGACCAGATTCTGTTTGATAAATAGAAGAATCTAGCAAGTTATATAGTACAACTTGATCGTCATTCCAGTCTAAACCTTGCTCATTTGCTATCTCTATTAATTGTTCCGTTGTTTTAGGTATAATCAAGTATTCATGAAATACCATGTGTTCCTCCTTGATACTGTTCTACTATCCTTTCAATCTCGTTTCTCCTATTATTAGAAAACAACGGAATAAGGATATGTTTTAAATCCCTTATTGATAGAAAAGGTTGCATTCCGCCCTTACTATTTAATCGAATTTGAAAACGTACAAAGAAATGAGATAAACACCAAAGCAAGTAATATGGTGATATGTAATCGGACCTTATAACAGCAAATACATTGGATGCTATGGAGTTTGCAAACTGATCGGTAACAATAGCTAGAGGCTGTTCCTTCTTACCAATATTTGTGCCTATAATCCCTAACAATATATCCCCAGTGTTTAACTCGTATCTGGCACGACTTTTCACATTTTTGTATGCAACTTTATCTACTGAGGAGATTAACCATTTCTCACGATCTAGATTCTTAACCCCAACATAAGAAATAGTCTGATCCTTATATTTAGACGGACTGATTGTTTTATCTACTATATCTGCAACTTTACTAAGCTGGACCCATTCTTCTCGTTTTACACACTCTATAAAATCCTTATATATTTTTGCATTTCGTTGTTGATAGTATGGAACGTCTATTCTATCTTCAGTTAAATCATTTTTAACCCACAAAAGATTAGAAAGATCATCTCCTTCATATCTCTTTTCATCTATTTGATAGAAATCCGTTAACTGATCTTTGTATTGCACTTTCTCGGATTTTGGAGACGCACATGAATTATGTGAATATTCATATATCGGAATTAGCAACTTAACGATTTCCTTTATAGATATTTTAGGAATTATCGAAGGAGTAACAGCCAATTGTAAGGAAAGCTGACCTGATGTTGATTTAAAGAAATTGAAAATTAAATCCCTGGCCTTCACATCTTTGGGTCTTATGATCAACAAATCAGGATTAATAACTGCTCCATGAACATTTTCATCTACGATAGCAACTTTGGGAATTGCCGCTATCTTGGATATGAGAATGTCATCTTTTTCAACAATCGCTTTTGATTCAATCCCATAATGACTATCTACATATTTCGCCATATTCAGATTAATTTGTTGATTACGAATGTTTGAGATCTTTATATAAGGGATTCCCTCACTAACAAAATTCAATGCTTTACGAGTACCATCAGATATAAATTCGCATAATTCAGAAAGGTAAACCGACCTAACATTACCCACATGAATACCTATCTTCTGTTTAAGCATGTAGTAATGCGGGTCCAACCTATCAACAGAAAGGTTCTTTGGTTTTATGTATAGAGAAATAGGATTCACCACACTTTGCATCTTGCAAACTCTTCTTAATTTTTAACTTACACTATATACACAAGAAATGTCAACAAAATCATTCAATTGTTCATTTCATTCTCTTTTGTAATGCGTTTAGTGATCTATATCCAGTTCTAGGTAACACACATCTCATCATTTGTTGAACATCTCCTTATTATCACTCCATTCGAACAGAACTCGATATGAACAATCACCTTCTTTTTCTTGCTTGTATTGTTTTTTACCCATTTCTGAATGTGTTCTTTTTGATAATGACCAATGGAGTTCACAAATAGTTAGTTGTCGGAGAAAGCCTTATGCATTTTTCCTAATTCATATCCAAAAGACTCCTTCAAATCCTAATGCTATGAATGGCGAGGCTCGATCCTTCCTCCATCGCCTTCAAAGGTTCAATTGCTGTTACTTGAGCATTTCGGAGTTTTGAAAGATGCCTTTCAATTGATTTCCAGTACCACATCCAAGATCTAAAACTTTAACTGCTTTATCAGTAGCTACGATAGGTTTAGAAATTTTCTTATAAAACGACTCAAAGTCTTGAAGCATTCCATTCATATGTTCATCATATCTGGATGCACGATCGTCGAAAAACTTAGACATTTCTTCCGGTTTTTCAGACATAATCGAATCACCTACTCCCTATTATCTAATCGTTTTGTGATTATTTACATTCGTAATGACTTATAATTAAAAACCAAAAACAGATTCATATCGGTTATAATGCCGTCCTACCTCTTTTACAGCATGTGCATCAGAACCAAAAACAAAAGGAATCCCTAACTTTTGAGCCTTCTTCACAATCCACTCTGATGGATAGGGTTCCAAGCAATATTTCTTATCGAGTCCAGCCGTATTAAAATCAAGTGCTATGCCTTTTTGTTTTAGCAATAATAGTATCTCTTGGATCTCTTTCTCTACTTCTTCTGTAACTGAAGTTCTACCTTGGATATAGTGTTGGAATTTTTGACACAGGGAGAGATGACCTATTCGGGAAGGTTGGAACTGAAGGATAGCCTCTTTGATTGTTTCATAGTAAATCTTCTGTACGGTTTGAAAATTCCCATGGTATAGAACAACATTTTCTTCCAACTCCTCAGAAGTATGATCAATACAGCGCCATCCACCTACTCCCTTGAGAAAATGGACAGATAAAACCGTTTCTTCTATATAACCTTGATACTCTCGGAGTAAAATTCGCATCCAATCGATATATTCAGGTAAATAATCTAGCTCAAACCCTACTCGTATCTCAATTTGGTCTTTGTATTTCTGTTTTAACTGATGCATTTCTTTTATATAGTCATCAATCTCTGTTTCTTTCATGGTAAAATATTGCACCAATTCTTTTTCATAAGGTAAAGCTTCACAGAATGAACTAGGTAATGGAGCATGTTCCGTTAAAACGTATTTCTCAAATCCTAATTCAATTGCTTTTTCAATAAACTTTGCTGTCTCTTCTCCTGAACCATGTGGGCAGAAGTGAGTATGGGTATGCCCGTCTACTTTCATTTTCAATCCCTCCGGTTATTCTTTCACTTAACAATTGAAAATCCTTGAAATAACCTCCCTCCATATGGTTCCAGTATCCTATCAATAAACTTGATTAATTGCTGTTTTTGACCACTTTTGTAAAAGGTATGAAACAGGCTCATAAACTCCTCACATAACTGCGGATTATAGTTTCGTAATGCTCGAACAATCCACTTTGAAGAGCCTATCCATTGTCGATTGGTCCGTAGAATAAATTCATGAACATCGTAAGCTAAACTACTAGCAATAAACAGTGCTTCTTCTTCATTTGTTGATCCTTCTAAGTCGTGTAGCAAGTCCGTTATCATGTATCTCTTTGAATCAATATCTTCTATTGTCCAAGGTTCAGGACCTTGTAATAGTATTTTTTCTGCCTCATCTTTTATTGTTTGAGCTAATCCATCGTCTTGAAGAACTATTCCCTCCAAAAACATTTGAGGCAAAGAAGGTCGTGATCTTCTACAATCTTGTGCAAAAAAATCTTGATAGGTTTCAGATGTATGTACAAAAGTTTCTATCATCCATTGATAAGTAATGACAGATTCACGATAGGCTGAATGAATAGAGTCATCAATGATCACAATATCTAGATCGGACTGATCTGTTCCTTCTCCACGTACAACACTTCCTGCTAAAAGTGCAACCCTACAATCTGTGTAACTTTCAGATATAAACTTTTCTGCTGCTTCCATTGCACCCATTTTCATCTTTGAATCATCTTTTGTTTCATATTGCAACACCATAACTTTCTCAATGATTTCCTTAAATCTTAAAATGTTTTAAAAACCACTCTGTTGCCACTTTCTCAATAATAGATAAGTGATCTGTAAAACTATGAGTCGCACCCTGAATTAATTCCAACTTAGAGTCTTTCGGTAACCATTTCATTCCTTGTTGGCTTAATCGGTATAAGTCCCTTTCTTCCTCATCTGCATCTCCGTTTATAATCAATACTGGACACTTTACATTTGTGAGTAATTCTTTTTGGTCTACTAACTCAAAATCCAAAAGCATTTGCTTATCAATAATGACCTTTCTTTGCTTTTGAATTTTAGTAATATAACCTTTTTCCTTCAATTCCTGTATTTCTTCTTTTGTTAAATGGTTATTCCAATCATATTTCATTGGACCTGTTAATGCTCCTGTCAAAACCATCGTGACAATCTGATCCGTATAGCATTCTAAACACACCCTACTACCAAGGCTATGACCATAGAGAGCTATATGACTAAACCCTATGGATTTTACAAAGGAAATGGCAGCATGTAGATCATCGATCCGTGTGGCCATAGTTAATCTTTCATCATCACTTTCACCGCAGCCACTAAAATCAAAAGCTAAGGCACTATAACCTAATTGATAAAAAGCATTTGCAAATCTATCAAATCTTCCCCCAGAAGATTTATCAGAAGTAAAACCATGACACATGATAATAATAGTTTCCAGAGATGATGGATAAAAGTTACCTACTAACGTTAGATTTCGGGAATTTTTAAAGGTCACTTTTTCCATGCATTTGACCCCTTCGCTCTTATTGTATAGATATAATTTTATGCGGGCTAAGTGAGTATGGGTATTCTCATCTACTTTCTAATTGAAAACCAATTTGTTATCCTTATTTAAATGCGAAACTAAATACCCAGAGATAACTAGGAGAAATGCTATGATCAAAAGGTGTATTCACATTTTCCCTAACTTCCCTAACGTAATAGAAATTCAGAAACTCAGAGAGCAGTATGATTCAATATACCAATTGATACCACCCCATATCACTCTTGTATTTCCGTTTAAAAGTAATATTTCCTCTAAGGATCTAAGAAAACACATAGAGTTGAATACTGCTCAAATAAACCCTTTTCCAATTCGCCTTCAAGGAGTCACTGGAACACAAGATTTTTATCTTTTTCTAAATGTAAAAAAAGGGAATGATCCAATCATTGAGCTTCATGATCAACTTTATTCTGGAATACTTTCTACTTATTTAAATAGAGAACATAGTTATTTGCCTCATCTTTCAATTGGAAAATTATCTAATAGAAACGACTTCCATTCTGCTGTAGACAAAACATTCTGTTTTACAGAGCCCTTTGAAACAACTGTTAATGAAATTGTAGTTGAAACGATTGATGAAACAGAGAAATCTCATATCGAATTTAAAGTCTCATTATAGGTATCTCGTTTCATAAAGAGTTTTAAAGAACGAAAAACATCATCATTCTTCAATTAAAGATAACAAATATTGTTTCAAGGGCGAATTGAGTTCCCTTCTTTTTAGTGCAAACTCAATAACTGCTTGTATATAACCAAGCGGTTCTCCAACATCGTATCGAGTTCCTTGAATTTTAAAGGCTAATACTGATGAACTCTGGCAGAGAACTTTCAATGCATCAGTAAGTTGAAACTCATTCCCTATACCAATAGGTATCTTCTCCAATATCGAAAAGATTTCTGGTGTTAAAATATATCTTCCAATAACAGCGAGGTCTGAGGGAGCAAATTCTACTTCTGGTTTTTCTACCATGTCTTTAATATATAATTTGGAACTATTTGACCCTATACTAAGATCAATTACACCATATCGGTTAACTTTATCCACAGGAACACTTTGTACTCCAATAACAGTACGTTGTTCCTCATTGAAAATTTTTATTAACTGATCTAGACCTGGAGATTCTGAAACAATTAAATCATCTCCAAGTAAAACAGCGAAAGGTTCATCTTGGATAAAATGTCTAGCACATAATATAGCATTTCCTAGACCTAAAGGTTCTTTTTGTCTCACTGTGTTGATATCTACTAAATCTGACAATTCTTTAATGGTCTTATATAAATCCAATTCACCTTTTCTTTGAAGCTGCCATTCTAATTCAGCTGATTTATCAAAATGATCTTCTATTGATCTTTTATTTTTTCCAGTAACAATAATTATACTTTCAATACCAGATTCAACTGCTTCTTCAACAACATATTGGATAACCGGTTTGTCAACAATGGGTAACATTTCTTTGGGCATCGCCTTTGTTGCTGGTAAAAATCGGGTACCTAATCCAGCAGCTGGTATAATAGCTTTTCTAACTTTCAAAGAATCCGCTCCTTTTTACAAACGTCTTCCTATCGAGTGATATGAAAAACCTAATTGTTTCATAATTTGTATATCAAAAACATTACGGCCATCAATAATAACTGGGTGATTTAATAATTGGTATATCATTTTCAGATTCATCTGTTTAATCTCTTGACAATCTGTTAGTACAAAACACACATCTGAATTAGAAACTGCTTCATATAAATCCTGATAATAATCGATTTCATCACCAAATTGTTCCTTGAATTCATCCACACATAATGGATCATATACTTTGATTTGATAATTCATTTCTTTTAGTTCTCTTACTATTTTTAGTGAGGGTGCTCCTCTCAAATCCTTCGTTAACGGTTTAAATGCTAAACCAAGCACTGCGACCTTCTTAATGGGTATCTCTTTAGCTACTTTTATTAATTTATCTATTAATACTTTTGGTTGATCTTCATTTACTTCAATAACTGATTTCAACATTTTAAAATCATATCCATAACTTTCTGATGTATGAACTAACGCCTTTGTATCCTTTGGCAAACATGATCCTCCATAACCTACTCCTGCCTGTATGTATTTAGATCCTATCCTTTTATCAAATCCTAACCCTGTTGAAACTAAATCTATATCCGCCCCTACTCTTTCACAAATGTTCGCTATGCTATTGATAAAGGAGACTTTTGTAGCCAAGAAAGCATTAGTTGCATATTTTATCATTTCTGCACTTTCATGATCTGTAAAAAGAATATTTTCGCAGGAAAATGAACTATACAACTCTTTTATTTTCAATCTTGCTGTTGTACTTGTCGACCCTAACACCATGCGATCCATAGTAAGAAAATCCTCTACTGCTGAACCTTCACGTAGAAACTCAGGATTCGAAACAATATCAAATGGAACACTACTATTTCTTTGTATGATTTCCTTCACTCGCTGTGCAGTACCCACTGGAACCGTACTCTTAATAACAATGACCTTGTATTCGTTTAAATTTTTTGAAATAGTTTCAGCTGCTGAATATATATAATCTAAATTCACTTCTCCGCTACTACTCATCGGTGTACCGACTGTAATGAAAACAATATCGGAATTCCGAATAGTCATCTCCACATCTGAAGTAAAAAATAGATTCTTACTTTTATTTCGATCAATTAATGATTTTAAACCGGATTCAAAGATCGGTACTTCTCCAGCATTTAGTAAATCAATTTTTTCAGCATCAATATCTGTACAAATCACTTTATAGCTTTTATCTGCAAAACAAGCTCCTGCGACAATCCCAACATAACCAACTCCAATAAAAGCTATTTTCACTATGACAGACCTCGCAATCTTGGATGTGTTTTTCTTAATATCTAGATTGGATCTTAGAACATATAGCTGTACAAAATTAGTTATCACGAAATGTTCGTATCAAGTTAATCATGTCAATAGCAAACTATTTAACTAACTTGACTTACTCCTAGATAATTAAGTACAATTGTTTCCAAGTGTTTTGGTGTTTGTATTTCTAATAAATCATACATTTACATATTCCAATTAATCTATCTAGTTTTAAAGCAAAAAGGAAAATTACTTTATAAACGAAACTTTATGTTTTTCGAAAAATTAAGTACAAAGGAAGAAAAAAATGAGTGTAACAATGGATCAACTCACTGCTCTTGCAAAGCACAGAGGTTTTATTTTTCCCGGTTCAGAGATATATGGCGGACTAGCAAATACATGGGATTATGGACCACTTGGTATCGAATTGAAAAATAATGTAAAACGAGTTTGGTGGAAAAAGTTCATCCAAGAATCTCCTTATAACGTTGGACTTGATAGTGCTATTTTGATGAATTCTCAAACTTGGGTTGCATCAGGTCATATTGGCAACTTCAATGACCCAATGATTGACTGTAAAAATTGCAAGACACGTCATCGTGCTGATAAACTCATTGAAACAGCATTATTTGAAAAAGGAATCGAACTAATTGTTGATGGTTTATCTTTTTCAGAAATGGTTGATTTAATTAACGAACATCACATAACTTGTCCAGAGTGTGGAAAATTCGATTACACTGATATTCGTCAATTTAATCTTATGTTTAAAACTCATCAGGGCGTCACAGAATCAAGTGCAAATGAAGTATATCTTCGACCTGAAACCGCTCAAGGTATATTCGTCAATTTCAAAAATGTTCAACGTACAATGAGAAAGAAAATTCCTTTTGGAATTGGACAAATCGGGAAAAGTTTCCGAAACGAAATTACACCTGGAAACTTCACATTCCGTACTCGCGAATTCGAGCAAATGGAACTTGAATTTTTCTGCAAACCAGGAGAAGACTTAGAGTGGTTTACATACTGGCGTGATTTTTGTTATCAGTGGTTATTATCTTTAGGTGTTTCAAAAGAAAACTTACGAGTAAGAGATCATTCAGAAGACGAATTATCTCATTACAGTAATGCAACTTCAGATATTGAATATAAATTCCCATTTGGATGGGGAGAACTTTGGGGAATTGCCGACAGAACAGACTATGACCTAAAACAACATATGGAACACTCAAAAGAAGATCTTCAATATGTTGATAAAATAACCAACGAGAAATATATTCCTTACTGTATCGAACCTTCACTTGGTGCTGATCGTGTAACATTAGTATTTTTAATTGATGCATATGAGGAACAAGAGCTTCCTGATGGAGATGTCCGCAGTGTTCTTCATTTTCATCCAGCACTTGCTCCGATTAAAGCAGCAATCTTTCCTCTTTCTAAAAAACTGTCTGAAGGTGCCCAAAAAGTATTCTCAGATCTATCCAAGCACTTTATGGTTGACTACGATGATGTCGGTTCTATTGGCAAACGTTATCGCCGCCATGATGAAATTGGTACACCTTTCTGTATTACATACGACTTTGATTCCGTGGAAGATCATAAAGTTACTGTTCGTGATCGAGATACCATGGAACAAATACGTTTACCAATTGATCAATTAAAAACATTTCTGGAAGAAAAAATACAGTTTTAATCTGTGTCAGTCCCCTTGTCTTCTTAGTTACCTATAGACACAGGGGATTTTTATTTATTCTAATTTATCTTTTGACTTATGATGTTTGATCTAACATACTTAAACAGTCCAGATCTTCAACAGCTAAAAAGATCCTTTCAAGATGATTCCACCACACTTGTGGGGAAATTGCCCCACTACTCCATTGTCTTAGTGGTATAAAAATTTTTCGTAAAACAGAGAGGCGATAATCATTCCACAAATCTTCAAACTGATAATGTTTTACCCCATTTAATAGCAACTGGTTATAGTATCTCTGAATTAATCTCTTCTCAAGAAGTGCTCTTCGTTTTGGAAACCAGTGCAATGCGATCATGTGAGACAAATCTTCTGTGCAAACATTGATATCCCAAGTTTGCCAATCCACAAGATAGCAAGTTCCCTCTTTCTGAATTGGATATAAAAAATTCCCAAAATGTGCATCGCCATGAATTAAAGTTAAATTCTTTTCATTTCTTGTTCGATTTAAGATTTTAGGTAAACTATCTATCACCTTGTCATAAATATAACGCTTATCTTTTGAAAGTCGATCTCCTAAATAATGACTAAAATCTGTATACATGTTATACGTTTGATTCATATGGTATTCAAGTAAACTATCATTCACCTCGCTTTTGAAAGGGGATAATCGAAAAGAATCTAGACAGGTAGATTCTTTTTCCAAAAGTGATTCTTGAACTAAATATTGTTCGAAGTATTCTAGATGTCTATCATCCCAATATTGTGCATGTAATTTTGCTAAACTATCCACTGCTTTCTCACATTGTTCTATATATGGAGGAAGAGGCCACTCTAACTCTCTATGTCCTTCTGATAAATCTTCTAATAATATATGGTAACGATTTTCCCTGTAATCAAATGAAGCACTATAACAATTTGGTATCGGTAATTTATCGTATACATTATTGTAAAACGTCACTTCTTTTTTTCCATGTTTACTAGTTAAATTATGGGCTATGTTTGCTTTTGGTATCTTTAATATTAAATTCGAAGAATGGTTCTCATTTTTGTCTGTTTCATACTGAATTCTAATATGATAGATACATGAAACAGGGGTATCAAAAGAAGATCTAACTTCTAATAAAGATATTCTATCGTAATCATTGTATTTATTGTTATTTATAAAAATCTCAGTAAGTTTTGAAGATGTAAGTTGGTCAATAGAAAGAATTGTTTCATCTAAAATCACCTTTTAACTCCCTCCTTCATTACTTCTTAATTTGTTTTTATATATTTTCTCATTTATTGATCTGCCACAATTTCTACAGCTATAATTCCAACCATCTTTTAACACTAACTTTCCCTCGCATGAAAAACACTTCAATATTTCTGGTTCGCCTATGTTTTTTCTATTTGCCAAAGGCTTTCCTAGAGTAGTTAGTTTATGCGACCCATATGAGAATGCATCAATCAACTGCATTACATCAATTGCATCCTGATAATGTGCATTTTCGGGATGACGTTTCTCTAATATGCAATCTACAAACTCTTTCAACTCTCCATAGTATCCCAATAGGAACAGGCCTTTATTGTAAAGTTGTCCTAAAGAAAACTCAGGTGTAATTTCTATCACCTCTCCCTCTTTTGGTATAAAGCTAGGTGTTCTACCATAAGAGCCAATAAAACCTTTTCTATAATGTTTCAACTGGATATTATTCTCCAGAATCACATGCTCACATTCACCAACAATTTCCAATCTTTCAAGTGGGGAAATCTCTGATGCACCATTGGCAAAATGAACATTTCCAATAGCTCCATTTTCATGGAAAAAAGTAGCAAATCCTCCACTAAATTCATTTCTGTAATAGATCATTTCTTTTGGTTTTCCAATTAAATATATTAGTGAAGATGCAACGTGCACAAAATCATCTATAAACCGGCGACTCTCCCCAACTACTAAATTCAGACTATTCTTTGGTAAATCAACCGGATAACGCATTGTATAAGAAACAATTGAACCAAATGTTTCTGAATCAATAATCTCTTTTACTTTCTGCATAGAAGGCATAAACATCTTTTTAAAACCCACTTGAAAAAAAGTGCTGCCATGATCCATAGCTTGTTTCATCTCTTGTATCTGATTTGCATTGGAAGCCGGGGGTTTTTCCATCCAAACAGGTAAACTAGCCTCTAATATATTTGGTACAACTTCTGGATATAACGGAGAACCAAAATCATCATAGCCCAAAACAGCGATAACACCATCAAGGTTAGATCTATGAATCATTTCTTTATAGTCAGTGTAGTATTCCTTTGCACCAAATTTTTCAGCATAAAGCATAGCTTTTTCGATATTCAAATCACAAGTTGCTACCAATTTAGCTGGTAGAAATTGTATACAAGGAATTATATTTCGATATGTGTGACTGCCACAACCAACTAGCCCAAGTCTAACTTGAGGATTATTAAATTCATTTAATAATTCACCTTCAATACCCAGCACTTTTCCCATTAAAACTCCCCTTTTTGGGATAGTTTTCTCTCCTCAACTATGCTAACGACCTGATTCTTTCCATAATATATGGATGAGTTATTTGATAGTAATTTAATAATTCTTCTCTTGTTCCTACTACTGGTCTTTTTTCATCGATTCCCATTCGTTCTAGAGGGCAAATTTGATACTTACTTAACGTCTCCGCAATGGTACTACCAAGTCCACCCATTCTGCTATGTTCTTCTACTACTATCACAGCCTTTTTTTCTCTAGACAGTTCCATTACTATTTCTTCATCGAATGGTTTAATTGTATGAACATTAACGACTCCTACATCATATCCTTCTGTCTCTAATTCCTTAGCAGCTATTAAAGATTCGCTAACACAAATACCTGTAGCAAAAATCATGAAATCTTTTCCTTGTCGTAATACAGTTGGTTTACCAATTTCAAACTTAGATTGATGAGAAAAATAAGGTTCATCACCTGTGCCTAATCTAATATAAGCTGGTCCATCCCATTCAAGTGCTGCTTTGATAGATTCTTTGGCCTCATTAGCATCTGCCGGAATAAAAACTGTTGTATTAGGAAGAGTACGTGCTAATGCAATATCTTCAATCATGTGATGTGTTGATCCTAACGCATCATAACTAAGCCCGCCTCCAACCCCAATCATCTTTACTGGTAAATTATTATTGCAAACATCTATTCGAATCTGCTCATAAGCTCGTCTCAATAAAAAACTCGCAATTGCTGATACAAAAACAATTCTATTAGATCTAGCAATACCAGCCGCCACTCCTATAAGGTTTTGTTCTGCAATTCCTACATCTACATATCTCTCTGGAAAAACTCTTGCAAACGTTTCAAATATTGATCGTCCATCTGCACCAATAGTAATGAAATTTTCATTTTCCGACCCTAATAACTCCATAATATCGAGACAGCTTGAACGCATTGATTTCTTTGGAAATTTGATGATTAAACACCCTCTCTGAGTGAATTGAGAGCTATATCATATTCCTCTCCTTGCAGCCATCCCATGTGCCATGACGGATCATTTTCCATAAACGATATTCCCTTTCCTTTTATAGTAGAAGCTATAATGATAGAGGGGGATTGATTACTTTGATACGCATGATCCAAAGCAATAGCAAGTTGATTAAAGTTATGTCCGTCAACTTTCACCACATTCCAACCAAATGCCCTCCACTTATCTGCCAGCGGTTCCATTTCTAAAATTTCACTTGTCGATCCTTCTTGTTGATAATAGTTGCGATCAATAATAGCTATTAAATTATTGAGATTTTGATGAGATGAAAATGCAGCTGCTTCCCATACTGATCCTTCATTAATTTCACCATCTCCAAGTAATACTAGTGTTCTATATGATAAATTATTAAATTTTGCTCCCAATGCCAGACCAGCACCTATTGATAAACCATGTCCTAATGCCCCTGTCGGAACATCTACACCAGGAATATCTGCAACTGGATGACTAGCGAGTATACATCCACTTTCTCCAAATCTATCAATCCATTTTTTATCTAAAATATTTGCTTCAGCTAATACACCGTATAAGGCTAAAGCACCATGACCCTTACTCAATATAAATCGATCTCGTTCTATCCAATTTGGATCATCAGACTTATAACGTAACTGTCTGAAATAAATTGTTGATAAAATCTCTGTTATTGAAAAAGCAGGACCAATATGAACCCTTTTAACCCTAGCCATTTTTAAGACAGTACGACGAATCTCCATAGCAACGGTCTTTAATTTTAGTAATTCTTCATCTGATAAGACTTCGTAATGTGATATGTTTTTCATAACTAAGAATCCTCCCAGATCACTTAGACATAACCATAAGAAAGCCAACCACCATCTACAACGATTGTTTGCCCGACTATATAATCTGATAAAGAGGATGACAAAAATAACGTAGGTCCTACTACATCATTAGTTGATCCTTTTTTATTGGCTGGAATTCTTTTCAGTAAACTTTCATTAGTCAATTGTTTAGATGGATGTGGAGTTTCTATTTCAATCATCCCAGGCACTACTGCATTTACGTTTACTCCTTTATTTATCCACTCTATTCCAAGTACACGAGTCAACTGTAATACTCCACCTTTACTAGATGCATAGGCTAACCTTTCTGGAAATGCAGTAAAAGAGAGAAGTGATCCAAAATTAACGATTTTACCCGATTTGTTTTTTATCATTTCTTTTCCTGCTGTTTTACAAGCAAGAAATGTTCCTGTTAAATTTGTTTTGATAATGTTCTCCCATTCCTCAACTTCTACTTCAATAGATGGACTAAGTTTGAATACTCCTGCACAATTAACCAGAATATCCAATCCTCCAAAATGGGAGATTGTAAGATCCACAGCACTTTGTATATTTTCTTGAATACAAATATCTCCACTTACAGCAATTGCTTCTCCATTGTTCTTACATACTTCATGAGCAACTTGATCAATTTGTGATCTAGTTCTACTAAAAACTGTAACCTTAGCTCCTCTTTCTGCAAAAGCTTTAGCAATTGATGCACCAATTCCACGACCACCGCCTGTAACTAAAACAGACTTACCATGAAATTCTTCTGATGAAATAATATATATCCCCTTCTCCAAAAACATATACTTGTTAAAACCAGTGTCTATTTAGTTTGATTCAATACTTTAAATAGATCTTGTTTCATTTCATCAAAAATTGATGATCCATTTTCACTTAAAGAGTTTGAAAATACTTTTTGTTGATTTTTAAGTTTCGAATACAATCTAAGATTTTCTTTTCTAGTCAAGGTTTCTTCTATATCTTTCTTCATAGAACTGAATATTTCAGGATAGTTTCCTTGCAGTAGATGTTCGTAAAAATCATATAGATTTCTAGTGTATGAAAGAGGGTCTGTATTATGGATCAAATCATGACGGAAGTTCAAAAGAGATTCAGGGAAAATATTTCTAAATTGACTTAGATCCTTCATTGTTTGAGAGAGAGATAGGTAATTTTTAAAATGACCATCATGTTGTTCCGGGAGAAATAAAATTGGGGTCTGATATGCAAAGCATTCATAGATCGTAGTAATTCCTGCGGGTGCTAACACTACAACTGATTGATTTAGTTGTTGAAGAAATTCTTGATGAGTAAAAGATTCAACTTGATCAGAAAAAATAGAATTTGCTTCCTTTAATACGGATGAATTAACTGTGTATATGATCTTAAAATCCTTTTTTAGTTTATCAAGTGAATTCTGCAAAAGGAGAGAACATAGTTTCATATATGTTGTCAGATCTTTTTCTGATACTAATGGATTCACCATTCCAGAAAAAGAAACTAATACAGTATCCCTTTCTACTTCTTTCTGATAACTCATATCCACTATAGACTCAACTTCCATCGTATTAAAACCATCTTCTTCTAAAGACCTCTCGCTTCCAGGATATTTTTGTATATATGAAACATTAGCCATAAAATGTAAAGCATACTGTTTTAAGTGATCCGGCAATGAGTCTATATAGGAGGTAAATTGATCATAGTCACTGGTATCTTTTATTGATTGAATACTTTTTCGTATCGTTTCCTTTTCTTTTTGTGGCCATTCCCAGAACCAATATAAACTATCTACTGCAATCACAGGTATATTATAGAAATATCCCCATGCCGCTAATTCTGGGTCCATTACAGTTAAAACAGCATCATAATCAAAATTATTAGCTTCCTTTAAATCAATTATTTTTTTCCTGATCTTCATATTTGATTGGGCATATTGTAAGTTTACTCCAGAGCCATAAAAGTCTATTTCAGTCCCTTGTTTTATCAAATGATTAGCTATCGATACAAGTTTGGAGCATGGACCAAAACCAAAAGCCTGTGCACCACATAACAATCTTAGATTTTTTTCCATAATGTCCACCAAAACCACCTTGTTTTATTTTTCCGTGGTAAACTGCGAAACCGATAAAATTCTTCACATTCAAAAAAGGGCAGAAATGTCTCAAGTATTTCTCGACTTTTTAATCGAAATGGGCTTTGTGGACCTGTACCTGGTTCAATCCAATCTGAGAAACCTCTTAAAGCAAATACCCCCCCTTTTGACAATACATTTGCTACTTGTTCCGCATATCTAATACGATCATTTGGAAGTATATGATGAAAACATCCTTGGTCAATAATCAAATCGAATTCTTCAGACTTAAACGGAAGATTTAAAGCATCTCCTTGCATGAATTTCACAGGCGCTTTGTAAGAACTTGCAATTTTTTGTGCGGTTGTAACTGCGTCATTATTTAAATCAATTCCAATAACTCTGGCACCTTGTAAGGCAATAGCAATAGCTTCAGTTCCATAACCACATCCTATATCTAATACTTTTGTATCATTGGATATCCGGCCATCTTTGATTAAATTCAAAATATTAATATCGACACAACCAGTCACCCAAGGTCTGTCATTAGGATCGACAACACTATAAACATTTTCAAAGTACGTATGATTAAAATCCGCTGTTTTAATTTCGTTTTCTTTCTGCAAACAAAACCACTCTCCATTTTTATTAGAGATTACATAAAATGCATTTTCTAAGACATCATGTCCTCCGTTTTATCTTCAATAAACTGAACAATATTGTTTACATTTGGATTTCTCATCATTGTAAAATGCGATCCCATTACATCAACAATTTTAAAGTTCCCAGTTAAAACCTCTCTCCAACCAAGCCAAAAATCATGAGAACCTGAAGTCCTCCGATCCACTGCTCTTAGTAAATAAACTTCTCCACTATACGATTCAGGAGAATACTGAATGGTTGATTGTATAAAATGTTTTTGATTGTATAGTAACGTGCAGGTTTCCTCTGTACTTTTATAGAGAAATCGTTTTGGTAATTTACTACTTTGCTCTAACTGTTTTACAACAAAATAAACTTGTTCCTCAGATTTTAGTCCTTGTAATTCTTTAGATAAAATAACTGGATCTAATTCCTCTTTGAATTTGTCACACCAATAATGGATATCACTTAACAAATTCTTATCCCATTCCGTAGATCCATTTATACTATCTACCATAAAAAGAATGCTTTCTTTACCTTTTTCATTTAATTGTTTGGCCATTTCTAATGCGATATTCCCACCTAGACTAAAACCTATCAAGATAAAAGGATTACTTGCCTGTCCGAATTTTGAAATCAAAATATCAACATATATGTTTGCAATATCTTGAATAGTACAGTTTTTCGAAGGTAAAGATAGGGTTTGAAAACCATATATTGGTCTATCTTTTTGTATTTGAGTAACGAAATCAGAATAACTTTCTAGAGTACCACTACTTGTATTAATGAGAAAATAGGGAGTCAATGTTCCATTTGGTCTTATTTCAACAAGATGTGCATTTCCTCTTTGACTATAAAAATCATTTATTTTTTCAGCAAAATCAGATATTGTTTGATTCTCGAAAATACTATAGATAGGTACTTCATTATAAAATTCCTTTTTTATTCTCGAAATTAATTGAACAGCTAATAAGGAATTTCCACCTAAGTCAAAAAAATTCTGATCTACCCCAACTTGTTCAATTCCTAATAATTCAGACCAGATATGACACAATTTCTTTTCTGTTTGATTGCGTGGAAGTTTATTTTGATGATTATTCTCTTTAACATTTTCAAGTTTAGAAAGATATTCTCTATCTATTTTACCGTTTGGTGTTATTGGCAGTTTTTCTAGAACAATGATTTTGGAAGGTATCATGTAGGCAGGTAATTTCGATTTTAAATAATTGCGGAATGTTTCAACTGTTGTATGAGGAATATTTGTGGTTATATATACAGCTAGATGTTTTTGAGTTGTATTTTTTTCTTTTAAGATCACTACTGCTTGGTTTACTATCGGATGTTCTTCAAGAGCTGTTTCAATCTCTCCTAATTCTATTCTAAATCCACGAACTTTTACTTGATGATCAACTCTTCCAATAAGCTCAATATTTCCATCAGATCTAAATCTCGCTAAATCTCCTGTTTGATAAATATAAGAATTCGTTTCATTTAAGAATGGATTTTTTATAAAACGCTCTTTTGTTAGCTCAGGTCTATTCAAATAGCCTTTTGAAATTCCATCACCTCCAATATACAACTCACCAATCTTTCCTATTGGAACAGATTTTAGATTAGCATCTAAAATATAGGTTTGGGTATTTGCAATAGGTCTACCTATTAAGATATCATCATCAGATTGTTTAAACTTGTAGGCTGTAGACCAAATTGTTGTCTCTGTTGGACCATACCAATTCCAAAGATTCTTCACTTTTGGTAATAATCGATTTACCAGACTCTTTGTCAGTACATCTCCACCGCTTAAGGCTGCCAGCTCTTTATTCCCTTCCCATCCAGCTGTTAATAACATTAGCCAAGTCGATGGGACTGCTTGTAAATATGTTGCATTTGATTTGTTAAGTAAATTACATAGAGAGTTACCATCTCTAATTGCTCTATCATCTGCTAATATAATTGTTCCGCCAGTTATTAAGGGCAAAAATACTTCAGCTACTGAGATATCAAAAGAAAGTGAAGTGATAGCTAAGAATGAGTCTCGACTAGTAAAAGAAATTTTTTCTTGCATAGATTGCAAAAGATTAACAACCGATTTATGTGATATTTGTACTCCCTTTGGCTTACCAGTTGAACCCGAAGTATAGATTGTATACATTAATTGACTTGAATTTGACAATGAATTTAACCTGTTCTTACCAGTGTTATTTATATCTTCATTGATTTCATCTATATTAATTTTTTTACATCTAATCCTTGAGTATTGTTTTTGAAATGATTTTTGTGTCAGCAACAAATCTGGTTTTGAGTTTTCTAATATATAGGTAGTTCTTTCTATTGGATAGTTTGGATCAATTGGAACGTATACGCCCCCAACCTTCATAATTGCCAGTAATCCAACAATCAAGTTTAAGGATCTTTCCACAGATAAACCAACTAGCGATCCTGGTTTTATTCCTACTTGATTCAAGTAATTCGCTAACCCGTTAGATCGATCATTTAATTCCCTAAAAGTTAAATGTTTATCTTGATAGATTACTGCTACGGACAATGGAGAATTATCTGCTTGTTTCTCGAAAAGTTCATGCACACAGCTTTTACTATCATACTGTTTGTGTGTTTGATTCCAATCAAATAGTAACTGAGAGGATTCTTGTTTGTGGAAAGGATTGAAATTATTTATAAGAAACAACTCCTTCACTAACCACTTATTCAATTCTTAAAATGGTTCTTATGTCTGAAGCAATAACTATCTAAAAGTCCACTCACTACCTATGTAACTGATACGGCTTGTTATTTCTAACCTGTAAGTCTTAGACAAGAAGTCGTTAACCCAATCCATTAGAATTCAACAATTTATTGTAGTTCTTATCCCGTGTATATCTATTATTAAAAATTATAATAAATATCCTTTTTGTGTCGATGCTTTTATTCTTACTCTATTATCCCTTTTGTAAAGTTATTTTTCAAGCAATTGGTAATATTTTTTTAGAGTGACTGTTCAGCAAAATCCCTTGTGCGATTTATAAAATAATATCTTTTTATTGAAATTTATAATATTTTCACAGACTTTGAAGACAAGAACATCAGAAATAGGTGTCATCTAACTAAATTCTAAATACCTTCTGTTTAACTTTATGTTATAAAAAGCCCTCGGCAATTATTTAGGAGAGCCGAGGATTTAAAAATTATTTATCCAAATAACTTACTCCAAGTTTTTATCCCCACTATTCCGTCTACCACTAAACCTTTTCCCTTTTGAAACTTCTTCACTGCTATTTCTGTCTTTGATCCAAATATCCCATCTACAACAAGACCGCCTAATTTCCGTTGAATCAATTTTACATTCACCCCTCTGGAACCACGACCCAGGAGAGTACCAGGATAGGTAGGAACACTAGGTTTACTAATTCCTTTTATTTTGCTTACAAACTCACTCCACTGAGGCAATAGTTTATGGGGACAATCCTTGCCACTCCATATTTTATGGGGGACTACTCGTCCAATTGAAACGTTATGCTTCTTCATCAAATATCGAATAAGCCAGATCGCATTTTCTTTCGCTTTCTCATAATTCCCATCTTGATTCACACAAATCTCTAGACTCAAACTCTGCCTATTTCCTGTACCATTCCGCCCATCACCAGCATGCCAGCTTACCTCGTTCTCTGGTATATGCTGAATGATCTGGTGATCATCAATCGAAAAGTGCCAGCTTGCAGTTCTTGAATTTCCTCTTTCCAATAAAGAAGCATGAGCCGCAGCATCTGCACCGCGACTCAAATTCGCCGTCTCATGGATGGTGATATATTTGGGAACTAGTTTTATTCGAGGTCGAATGTTCGTGTATTTGGCGGGAATCAAACGTTGTTTAATTTCCATCTTATTCTCCCTCCTTGTTAGCAAACAGCTTAATTTCCGTTGTATTCTTCACCCCACTGTGAAACCCGATTGCCGTTAAAGCAGCAGAAATGGATGTAATATAATCTCCATTCCCAAAAAAGGCAGTTGCAGATCCTAACACCACTGCTACCAGTGGAATAAATTTTTTAAATTGATCTGGAAGAGCAATATTGACTGCCTGACAAACGGCAAAGATTACAGTAGCTAAGGTAGTAAAGGTCATTACTATTCCTCCTAATGAATGAAATTCTGTTGAATCAACCAAATAAAAAAACCGAACATCCCAGTAAGAAAAATTCCTACCCATGTCCGGTCTCGGTTTGTGATTTTTTCATGTGCTTGCTTTACTTCCTGCCTAACTTCGTTTAACTCCTTTTCCAACTTATCTAACTCTATTTTTAAATGTTGAACCTCGTTACTTTGTTTTTCTCGAATCAGAGCTAGATCAGTCTCAATGCGATCTAATCGCTTATCCAATTGAATCATCAATTCATACATCTGATTAATCGAGATTGACGCACCTTGTAGCTCTTGCATGTCATCTCCTCCTCATGATAATCACCCCCAAACAAAAAAGAGCTTCGTTAGCTCGTTATCATTCTGTCGTATTCCTCTTGGGTGATGTATCCTTTGGTAGCTGCTGTTTGTAATTGCTCCTGCGAAATCGTTCTGTTTTTCCAACAGGTATAAAAGTAGGCATATAATCGACTCAACATCCTCTTCCTCCTTTACAATCCCAGTAGAAAATTAATGGCTTCTTGATTCGCTTGAACATCTGCTTGCAATCTCGAAATATCGCTTTTGAGATTCTTTTTTTGGTCCAAATTCTTCAAGCTAGATTCTAGTACACTTCCTGTTTCCCCAACGGAAATCGACTCATCCAAAATCAAAAAAGAGGACTGCACATCTACCAATCCTCCACCTGCCCATGAGATATTATTTTCTTCTACTATTATTTTTTCGAGTTCAGAGAAAACATCTAAGATGACACCCTCTTCATCATATAAAACCACTTGATAAGCCATACACCATCACCCTTCATAAGTAATTTTGAGTTGTACACTAGAACCGCCATTGAAAGTCATATAAGGGGAACCAGCAGAAGAATAGAGAGCAATTCCTTTTGCTGTTCCGCTTTTTAGGCTGTCTCCAACAGAGTTGGGAATGGTAATCCACTTTGCTTGTCCTACTGCATAACTCCCTGCAGATGACTTATGCAACGTTAGAACTGGAGTGCCGGATGCACTGGTCAAATTATGAGTATACACATTAATGGGTTGAGCAGCATTCGTTCCTCCAGACCGACGAGAGAGATACAATTGCACACTCTTCACGGTTTTCCCTGATAACTTGGACTGAATATCGCTGTAATTAAAAAAAGCACAGCCTCGATGGTTTCCATAACCGCTGTACTCTCCTTGATATACATAATTGTTGTCGCTCCTCCAACCTCCATACGCATCTCGCCAAGATAGCGTAGAAGTTGCCGTCCAAGTGGTAGTCGTGGTCGAAGTTGTGCCCGCACTCGGGGCTGTCCCTGCATCCGTAGTAAAGACACTATCACAAAAACCACTTTGTGCTTTTAAAATACTTCCCGTTGATCCAGTAGGTTGTGTGCCTGTCCCCCCTAACATAGAAGATCCAACCACATAAAGCCCATACTGCCCTCCAGAACCTTTACATCCCGTTCCTTGTAAGTCAATTCGAGAACCATAAGCAGAAACAATTTGAGCGTTGAACCCATTGTAGGCTTCACAGCTGTCTACTTGGATATAGGAGTTAAAAAGACCAGCGATACAATAAGCTAGTTTTGCACCTGCCCGTGCATCGAAATACATGTTTTTCAAGGTAACTCTGGTAACGGATTGGGTATACAAACATCCTTGATAGAAATTGGATACAAATACTTCTTGGTTTTTAATGGAGCCATTTTGAATCAATACATGGTTGGTGCAGTTGAAAATGTTGATCCGACTATTGAGGATAGCTGTTCTAGCTTGGAAATTGATGATAATGGTTCCTGGCCCACTTACTCCAATCAAATAAAGTTCCGTTCCTTCTGTCCATAAAGTTGTTCCAGCCTTGATCCATATGGTGATGGTTCCTTCATTAAATCTGGGTAAGGAATCAAAAGCGGATTGGAGCGTTTTCTTGGCTGCTACCCAATCTCCATCTGCTCCACTGTTGTTGTCATCCCCGTTTATTGGGTCTACATATATTGAATAATCGATTGTATTCCGTGACACTACGGAATCCGACTCAATCTGTCCCGCAGCTAACACACTAAACCCTCCTGATGTTCCACTCAGTTGTCCAACGGGTGTCTCATCATCTGCCAGCATCACGATGCTGTCGTTAGCAGTAAGCGTCATTGTGCCACCTGCGGTTCGATCCAATGGAAGACTGTTCGTTTTTACTTTTTGTCCATCCAAAACCACCTGTCCATTGGTATCGGTCGTCGCCCAAGCAGAAACGGTGTCCCATTTACTCTGGTTTTGTTGGATGATACTTTGGATTCGTTTGATTCCATCCATAGTAGAAGGCGCAATAGGAATAAACTCTCCAAGCGTAACGCTGTTTTGTGTGGGATCAGATAAACTTCTTTTCTTCTCGATGATCCTTGCTTCCAGTAATAAATCCGGTTGAAAGGTGGTGTCCTGTACCCGAATCGTATCTCCCAAACGAACCCGATGTGCTCCATACCCAGTCAGTTGTTCCAACAGCACGACATTTACGGTGTATGTGGTGCGTGGTTTGGATAGCTCGTCCAATTTCTTAATCGAGTTGTTGTACAGCTCAATCGCATTCGTTGCTTGATCATCTTTGTACACGCCAAAGATGTGCTTCCCATTTTTCCCGAACTGTTGAAGGGCAACAGTACTTCCTACCCAATCGTTTACCTTCTCATAAGTTAGATTAGCAGGTGGGGTATAGGTCGTAAACGTTAAGGGATTTCCATTGGCATCCGCTTGCCCTGCTGCAACCAAAGCTGTTACCAAGTCTTTGGTGTCTTCCACGCGCTCCACATCAACCAAATCCAGACCATAAGTAAACATTTTCTTCGTATCTTGTCCTCTTCGTTGAATGACATCAATCCACTTTTGCGAGATTCTGAGTCCTGTAAAGTCCACCCGAAAGACAATTTCTGCTCCAAACACATCCAATACTTGGTGAACTGCTTCAAGGGAGGTAATGTAATCATCAAAATGAAAATCATGTACTCCTGCATAATCGGTTCTTCCTAATGACCATCCTGTTCCTTGCAACACATAGGTAAAGATTTGTTCAAGACTCTGGCTGTTTAAGGTAACGGGACGGACAATCTGACCGAGTAAATCCGATACCGCCGCATTCTCACAAAAGACTTGTTTGGTATAAGTGTGATCTTGATTTTGATCCGTTATTTCCTTGATTTGGAGCAGTTGCCATTCGCCATCTTCGGTTTGATACATGATATAACCCTCTGTCATCAAAAGGGAAGCAGTGGGATGATTCGCTGGAATCACAAACTCTAACGTCAGTAACCCATGTTCCAATTGCTCGGTGTGTATGTCGTTCCAGAATGGACAAGCATTGGGAAGATCGTTGCTCAGTACTCCTAATGCAACTCCATCTGCATTTAACAAAAACATATTGGACACTACAACCACCTCTCCCGAAAAGTGATCGTTCCATTGCTAATAATAGCTGGCATGACAGAGATTCCACTCGTTCCAGTTGAAAGCTGAATAAACGTACTGGAAGGATTTAAATCTGCGAAAAATGGCTCCCCGTTTTTCCAAATAGAACCTGTCGCACAATCCACTTCCAGTACATCTCCTGCCGCAAAAATATAAGGAACTTGAGTACTGGTTGGGACGTTCTCTTGGGTTATCTTTACATTCGTAACATACAATCGATTGATAGGAATAACGGCATACGAAGCATAAGCCCCTACATGAATTTGTACCCCTGCGAGATTGGCGGTATAGAGATTTTTGGTATCCACAAAGGAGTAGGTAAACTGCTTGATCCATCTTCCATTGCTATCGATAATAGCGGCAAGGCATGTCCACTTATTTCCGATCCGAGAGAAACGCAAGATTCCGCTAAAATCTTTCCAATATCCTTCTTTTTTTCCTCGATAAGCGACAAACAATGTCCCCGATGCCAGATTCCCTGCTCGTGCTTCGAGTTGTGGCGACTCCAGATTGACAGACATGTCTTTGATGGCAATCTTTCCGATGACCGCATTGTTAACATCCAATAAATAGACCTCTACTCGTCCCATTTGGTTATTGGCTGTAGGATTTAAGGAGACAGAAGCCTCCATCGTGAAATTTTGGATGGGTGTAGCGATGGTTTTCACAGCGGATGCCCCATGCCAAGCAGAACCTGTCCCATAGTTCCCTCCAGATTGAGAGAAACGAAATCCATCGGTAGCAAACGTTCCAGCGATGGTTCCACCATCTACTCCTATACCACTTGTCCAACCCGTAAGAGAGAACATATCATCATTCAGCATGACCACTCTTGTCTGTGTAGCTGTTTGTGTATCTTGTTGCAAAGGTTGTCCAAAGTATAGAAAAGCTTCTCCTGATACCAAAGCAAACTCCGTCGTATTTTGGGTAAACTGCATTTGAAATCTTGGGGATGCTTTTTGATTTCCATTATTGGTGACGGTAACAGGTGTCTCATCTGTCGGATTCAATGGGACAACCTTCTCCTGAACAGCATAAGAAAAAGGATCGTTACACCAAAAGGTAATCGATCCCTGTCCGATACTAATATTTTGTTTGATTTCTATTTCATCTGTTACTTTAGCTAGATAATACTTATCTGGTTCATCTAGTAAGATCAGTTGTTTTGCATCTTCATAATACAGCCATGTGGCTAATTGCCGAAGATTAGAACGTAGTTCTGAAGAGGTGCTTGCCTCAATCGTGATATCTACGGTTATTTTTCGTTCTCCTAACTCATTGCCGAAATCATAGGAGCCTGCCCGTCCCGATACCGAAATCGTTGTTTGTTTGATAGGAGGAACAAGGGAGACATGAATATCATTGACCAGTACAAAAGAAGGAAGATCGAGTCCATTAAAGCGAATCGCCAATTACCGCACACCTCCTGTCCTTGCTCGGATGTTCTGCAATCGATTTAATTGTTGAGCCAGTTTTTGGATATCTGCTTCCTCTCGGATGGTAGCTTGAATATAAAACTGATTGGTGATCGTATCACCTGTACTTCCCCCGTTTGGCAATTCTTTGGCAATCGCTTGTGCAAAGGGACGCATTCGAGAAGAGGACAAAGGAACAATCGCTTCTGGACCTCGTTCTGCTAAACCAACTACGCTCGGTTGATTAAACACGCCCCCTTTAGCAAACCATGAAACAGAAAAAGTAGGATAAGGAATACTAATCCCACCAATGGAAGTAGAAGCACTTCCTATGCTAATCCTTGGCAATCTTGGTTTGGGTATAGTGATTCTCATACTCGCAAAGGCACCCTTGATACTCGAAATAATCCCAAGTAGTATCGATTTAGCAGACTGAATCGGTTTGATAATGGCATTTTTCACTGCATTCCAGCTACTTGAAGCCGTAGATCGGATTCCAGACCAAATCCCAGAAAGCGCACTCTGCAAACTACGAAAAGTGCCAGATATCCCGGTAAGAACTCCTCTTGCTAAAGAAAGAATCACATTCCAGCCACTAGAAGCAGTCGCTTGCATGGATCGAAGACCAGCAGAAAAAAAGGAACTCGCTAGGCTTATCCCAGTAGTAACGCTACTTGCAATCCCACTCATGACCCCGAGGCTAAAGCTATAGATTGATTGGAAAATGCTCACGAAAAAACTTGCGATGGAGGAGAGAATGGCGTTCACATTCACACCCATTGCTGTTAGCATGGACACTACTGTATCGACGATTCCCATTACAAACTCCGCTAGTACATTCCACAGGTTCATGAAAATATTTGCGAATTCCGTTGAGGCATTGTTTAAATACTGTAGTCCTGCTTGCCAGTCCCCTACTAGAAAGGCGACCAGCATACTTAGTGTGTTAATAGCTAACGAAATCACATTGACGATTAATGCGGACAGTGGACCGAGTGCCCGAAACAACCCATTAATCAGGGGAAGGAAAATGGCAATCGCTGATGCTACCAGCACCCCTATACTACCTAGTAATGGTTGTAATCCTTGCCACAAACGAGCAAACGAATCTTGGATCGGCTGGATATAGGTTCCAAATTGACTGGCACTATTCGAGATAGACGAAACAAAGCCATCCCACAAAGCCGTTACGGTTTCACGAAATTCCTTGACAGAATTCATCAGAAGCATAAACATGCCTACTACTGCAACAATTCCTGCCACCACCAATCCTGCTGTTCCTCCAATGCCAGCAAACAGCGGAATCAAAGCAGATGCGGTCATGACCAACGCCCCAAGAAACATCGTAATAAGAGGGTGCACCGCTAGTAATGCTGTAAATCCAATGATCGCTACCTGTGAAGAATCCGAAAGCGAAGCAAACCACTGCCCGAATTCCTGTATCTTTTGGATGACTAGTGGAAGATACTGTTGGGATAAAGCCAGTAATTGTTCCCCAATAGGAGTTAAGGCTTCTTGTAGTTGTCGCCATTGAGCGATCAATTGAACATAGGGGGATGTCTGCATGGCTTTCGCTACTTCTTCTGCTCGCCCTTTTGTCTCCTGTAACTTTTGGTTTAAGTATTTTGCTACCAATGCGGCTTTCTGCTTTTCTATAATATTCCTTTTTAACCCTTCTGTCAGCTTTTGGACCGATAAATCCGCTTCGGTATACCCTGCTGCCACTAAATCCATCGCCTGAGAAGCAGATACTTTGTAGGTTTCCATGATGGCGATCACTTCATCTATCGCACCAACAGCGTCAGTCCCAATAGCTTTTTCCAAAGACTCTGCTTGAACAATGATCTGTTCCAACTGAACCGTAGACAAACTGCTTAATTTGGTTCGTGCATATCCAGCCACATCTGCTACGCTTGCTAAACTTTCCCCCAAGCCTTGATCGAATACACTTTTCACAATGGGAGTTACTTGCTGAATGCTTTGTTTCACCCCACCCACACGAGCAGAGAGGATCGCCAACGCATGATCCACATCTGCCGTAGCTTTAAACGCCAATGCTCCTACTAACGCAATTGGCACGGTTAACCCTTGCGCTATGTTTTCCGAGAAATCGATCATACCTTCTCCTACTTCTCGTCCCCTTTGTCCCACTTCATTCATTCGTTCGCTAACTTTACGAAGTAAAGCGAGTGCTTGTCCTACCTTAGCTGTAATCGTGATATGCCGATCTCTGGTGGCTACATCCACTTCTCTCTGCAATTGTTTTAGTTCTACTTTTGCACGTTCTTCTTGAACATGAATATCCAAGTTGGGTTCAGGGAGTGTACGGAGCTTCTCTTCTATTCGGTCTACCGCATCCCCCACTTTAGCAAAGGAATGTTCGGCATTTTGAGACACTCTCTCCAAAACTTTGGAGGCTTGGTCGATTCCTTTCACCACAATTTCAACGATGTTATTTGCCATTACCTCACCCCCTCCGTCTCGTTAGTTTTTTATTTCTTCGTTCCTCTGCTTTCTGTTCTTCATTCCAGTGATAAATTAGGGCTTGTTTTTGTAACTCAGTTAACTGTGCAAACGATTCTGGTGACATATGGAGATGTCGAACAAAAAAATAAAACTCCTTTGCTTCGGGACTAGCCACGAAAGGAGTCTTGTTTCGCTCGATTCAATCCAGATATTTCAGCAATTCGCTGGTAGACTTGTTCCACCCATTCGGATTTCCATAGCTGATTGATCGTTTCTTCGTTCCATTCCTTATCTACGGTTCCCAGTGCAACGGCTTTTAATTGGGCATTCCCTTGATCTCGTACCAACTCACCAGCATTTACTTCAAACGTTTGTGTGTTCAGTTTTCCGGTTGTCCCTGCACTCTTGGTGTTCACTTTCACCGATGCTTGTTCACAGGCTTCTACTTGTCTTTTTTCGATATGCGTAAGGGGACGAATCTCTACTTCAAATATCTGATTCTCTACTTTCAGAGGAACGATTTCGATATAAGATTTCCCTGCAAGAAGTGCAGGTGTTAATTTGGTCGTCATCTGTTTACCTTCTTTCTCTTTGCTATAGGAAAGATTGTCAGAAGTATTGCCGGTAATGATTGCCCACAATTTTTCCTACACTGGGATATAACTTGCCTTGCTGTTGGTGATCGAAAACTCAATCGGTCCTGTTCCATCGGCTTTCACCAAAGCTCGGATGGTAGCAGACTGTTCAATCCGATCTCGACCACTTAGCGGTTGGAACATGGCTGTGTAAACTGCTCGTGGAATCAAGATATCCATGTTATCTCCTACATGTATGTTGGTATCGATCTCGGTTAGTTTATTGGTACTTGGGCCTGTTGCAGTTCCCCAAAACCGCTCCAATTGCGTAGTAGAGAAAAAAGATAATCCCAATTCAATCTCGACCGAAAAAGCCCCTCGATACGCTCTCCTTGGAAAACGGGAACCAATGGTGCGGCCAGCCTCGTTATCTGCTCCTGTCTCGATCTTGATGGAGAAACTCTCAATAGTTGCCGACTCATCCACTCCATTGATCTCCGCAGTAACTTGATGAGGAGCATAGATTTCTCCTTGCATAAACGTTGGATTGGCTAAAAGTGTTCCTTTCTGATCTGCTCCTCCTACGATATCTACACTTCCTTTAAAAAATCCGTCATCCAACTCCAAGGAAAGAGAGCCAACCACGCATCCGGTAAAGATATGCTCCAACACGTCCTTTCCTACTCTAGCGGTGAACGATTTCATTAAAGCGGACTGCTCTGGAAAAAAATGATGCGTAAAGGTCGGATCAGTCCCTGTTACGGTATATCCACCCAATGCCCATTTCAAAAACCACGGAAAAGCAGTAAGGTCAACAGGAGTAGACAGAGAACCCTCACTCCGGTAGAGAGCAGGTGCTACGGTTCGGTCTAATCTCGATACTCCTTCATAAATAAGAGCCTGATCTCCACTGGGATCAAGCTCGGCTGATTCTGGATCGATGGTTTCTACTGCTAATGAAGCTGTTCCAAAAGTGGTTTCTTCTCCATAGCTGAAATATCTGGTGATGCCCAATTGAAATCCCTCCCTATATACATAAAAAAAGTAGTATCTTATAATAAAAGAAAGTCGGCATCGCAACGAGGAGTAGAGATGCGCAATCTTCCTGAGAATTTGGTTTCTCTTCTTCGATCTGACGACCCTCCTCTCTACGGAGTGGACGAGAGGTTGGCTCTCAACATCGCCAGCCTGAGCTTCCCTGTTCTCCCTTCCGAGGACTGGGGTCGCTTTCTGAACCCTGACGGGGAAACGGATTCCTGATTCCCGTGTGACACCGATTTGTATGATTGTCTATTAACCAAAAAGGCGTCATGCAAAAGGCTGGACAACCCTGTCACATATCAGTGATAGAGACAGTCCAGCCACAATTTTTTCTTATTCTCTTCGTTGAATCCGAAAGGCAAATTCACAACTTGCCCAATAGACATTGGAATTGGCGACTGCTTCATAACTTGGATCAAAATTTAAGGCTCGTACATCAAAAACTTTCTTTCCTAATGTCCGATCCGAAACGATCACATCATATACCCTTGAAGTTAACTCTTCTGCCAACTCTTTTCCTGTGGTGGATTCCAAATCATGCACCATCACTACAAAATCAAAGATAAAATCATGGAGTGCGGTGTGTCCTCCTTTAAATTCCGGCTGATGAAAAACAGGCAGTATCCATAGGACAGGCATTTCCTCCATCGTTCCTACTTCCATTTGATCCCCGTACACAATGGAAACAACAGGGGATAAAGTAGCTGTTCTGGCATCTTGTAACTTCTGTAGAATGGCATCTTTTATTTCTTTACGTATCTCTGCTAAATTACGAGGATCGATGGTATAACTCATATTAATCCCACCTTCGCCAATGCCATTTCTACAAACTCTGCTTTTCTTCGCTCGGTTTGTGAAATGGATTTCTCCACATACTTTCTTCCTCTCATCCCTTTCACACTCATGGCATGTACCGTTTTTCCACCTACACGAAATACTAAAGGTAATCTCGGTTGTTTCACTGACTTTGCAAAGATCGTTTTCCCATCGATTTCAAAGACAAGTACCCCATTGGGACGTTTCGAAGTAATGGTTTTTCCTTTTTTCTTGGATTGAATGGGTTTTCCCGAAGGACCGTATACACCTGTTCCATCATTCACAAAACGAGCATATCGAACCGCTGTATAAACTTTGTAGCTCAAAGCTCCAGTTGGCTTCATATTCCATGATCCAGCGAGTCGCCCATGATCCACTGGGCTGTTCTCTCGAATATTGCCTGTTAGTTCTACTGCTGTGAATCGAACAGCTTGTTTTACCGCTTCGGCTGCCTTCCTTGCAATCTCCCGAAGTTCACCCTCATCCAATCGTACTGGCATCGGCTATCACCTCTTCGGAAGAAAGAAAAATGGTTATTTTTCGTTTCAAATATGGATGGAGTTCTCTATCTAAGTCCTTCACCACATCCGAGGAATTTAAAAGTTGAATGGCAAAGTCCCCGATTTGAACCACTTTCGTAGTTCTGTTTTGGATGGCATATCCCACTAATTTGGATAGTGTTCGCAGAGCAACTGCCTCAATGCCAATATATCTGGAATCAGTGTTTAAAATGGTCTCTCTCAACCGCACATCGATTTCTGTTCCTATGTGATTGATCCACTGCAATAAAACAGCATCCAACTCTTCCTCCGTCATGGATTTGGAAAAGTGGGATGCTTGGATTCCTGTTAATTCTCGAATTTGCTTGGGCGTTCCATACATGTTGATCACCCTGTCTTACTGCTTTTTTTCTTCTCCTTGATTTCTTCCACTTGTAGATACTGACACGCCTCCAATAGAGAATGGTGTCGGGGATGAGAAATTTCTATCTCTTGTTCCTCTTTTGGCTGGAAGAAGTAACCCAATCGCTCTACCACTCGCTCGGATGTATTCTGTACTTTAACTTTCATTCCTCACACTCCTACATATCCAGTCGCAACAGCAGAAGCGTTCTCGTCTTCAAAGTGAGCATCTGCACGTACTGTCACCACAAAATCCGTTTTTCTCTCTTTTGGTACTCGGTCTGGTTCAATTTTCACATCGCGATACAGTCCATAAACTAGGTTATTCGGTGGTGCAAGCAGTGCGGTTCCTAGTGGCATTTGAGGAACATACTCCAGAATAATTCCCTTGAATGCCAGTTGATTTGCTCCCGTTTGGGCAAAATCCCCAAGAGCTGTTTGTCTTTCTCGAAGGGCATCCCGATAATCATCTAAAATGTCCCATGTCACAAAATATCTCCATTGGGATAAGTCCGTCATGTACTTCTTGGGAACAACCGACAACAATTTATTCAGCAAATCATCGACCTTGGTTTTATCGAATTGACTAGCTGTTAAAGAACCTGCCGTTCCACCCGTCACCTTATTGGCTGTTTTCTTTAACCAGCCATCCGTTACTTTTAACAACGAATCAGCAGAAAGCGATTTGTCTCCTGCCAGAAACAAGTATTCCAAATCTCGTCCAGTAGCATCCCCCAATAATTGAATAATCGTGTCTTCAAAATTGGCACGTTCGATATTATCCTCCAACGTGGTGTCGGTAACTCCAACAAATCCACCCAGCTCTTGGGCATCCAATTTATTTAAATAAGGGACTGTTTTCTTCTCATTGGCAACTGGGTTTTGATCCCCACCCGTTCCGGCTAAAATGCGACCATTAAACAAGATACGATCTATATCGCGAGTGGGAGCATTCATCGTCAATCGACGAGCTGCCGACAACAACGGAGTGGAGTCTTGTACCACTCGAATAAATTGATTTGCTTTTTCAGGAGTAAGTAACCCTTATCCCATATCTCCACGAGTAATAGCTTTCACTGCACCATCTAACTTGGTTAATAATTCTTGTGTGTTCATGCCATCTCATCCTCTCTATTTCTGGATACGGCGACCGAAGATATCTCGATCCTGTTCGATTGGTTTGTGCTGCTCAGATGAATCATGATCTTGACCTTTTAACTTATTGGTACGAAAAAAAAGCCCAAAACCTCTGGCCTTTTCGACTACCTTCTCCATGTCTTGAATCTGATCAAGAAGGATTTCATATTCTTGTTTACTAAGGGTTATATCATCCTCTGATTCTTGCTCGACTTCGGTTTTCTCTGGGTTGGGTTGTTCCGCCAATGTGTGTTCTTGTTGTGCTGTTACTGGATCATCGGATTCCAGCGGTGGATTCCATTCCTCCAATGCCTCTTGCATTGCTGTTTTGACAGAGGACTGGATAAACACTTGAATCTCTTTTTTTGTCATTTCTTCTCCTCCTTCCGATTCAGCAGACTCTTCGTTTCGGCTCAAGGCTTGTTTTAACTTGGCAAAGAATCCAGTATTCTTGGGTGGTTCTGGTTCTTTGGATTTCACAACAAGGAATTTCGCCTTGGGAACAGCAGGCTCATCCACCAACGACACTGCATTCACAATCCACTCCTCCCCTAGATCAGCGAGAGTCGTTCGTTTCACTGCTGTCTCATCTTTGCTTTTGATTGCAGTGGATCGAATTCCCATGATAGAGAAACCTGTGAGCTTTCCGGATTTCACTGCTTCCCATGACTCCTCATCTGTTACTCGAACTCCCATCATCCACGATCCTTTTGGCACTGTAATGTCCTCAAAAGTAAGGTCAAAAGGAGAAAGATAGGTTTCTACCATCTTGCCCACATTGTTTAGACTGTGCATGAGATCGATGTTGCCATATTTCTCTGCAAAATCATGAGCTACTTGCTCAATTTTATCGATAGAAACAACATCTCCATCGTGATCAGCTTCACCGGGTATCAGGACAGGACCATAGACAATTCGTTTTTCATCATTTCGTTTTATTACTGGTGCAGTTAACTCAGTCATGTGGTCACCTCCACATTTATTTTTCTATACAAAATTGGTAATAATGGAATCTACGAAATCAAATAAGGAAATCTAGTAAAGTAGGTAACCAATATGATCACTGAACTCGATCAGAAACAGTTACAGAAAGAACAGTTAAAACGTAATCGACGCAAAGAAGCAAGAAGACTATTTGCTTCTTTAAAAAAGAGCTATGATTGGTCGATTCTCGATATAGAAGCAACTGGATTTTCAACAAGTACAACTGCTGAAATTATCGAGATAGCTATTATTGATGCAAGAAGGAAAGTACAATACCGATCCCTTATTAAGCCAATACATCCAATTTCAGAAGAAAGCACTCAAATTCATGGCATTACCAATGAAATGGTGGAAAATGCTCCAACTTGGAAACAAGTTCATAAAGAGGTTTATCAAATTTTACGGTACAGACATAGAAGAATACTTTCCTTTGGTTCTTTTTCAGAACTAAAATACCTGAGACAAACGAATCGAATGTGGGGAATCAAAACACCCTTTATCGAAATGATCTGCTTATGCCGAGCGTACCAGCATCTTTTGAAAAGTAATCAAGGTATTTCCTTAGAGAATGCCGTAGGTTATCCCATCAAGCATCGGGCATTAGCCGATTGCTTTGCTACTTGGGACTTAATTAAAAAGATAAAGCTATAACTTTTTCTATCGGTAAGGTGTAGAAAGGATAGCCTCTCCATTTCTTGGTATATAAGGACGAATCCGACACCGACAGTTGATCCACTCCTCTATTCTTCCTGTTCGATCTCCGGGAATAAACAGACCATTGGAGAAACGCTCATTTAGCCTTACCACCTCCCCATGTATCTTCACATGATTAGCTTTATCCGCTGGTTTGTACCCTCTCACTCGTGTATCTCTAGCAGTGAGCCATTGTTTGTATGGAACACTCAAGTCTTCCAGTGTAACTTGTATCCCTTCATTTTGTGCGGAGTTGATCTCCGTTCGATCAATCAAGCGAAGACGGTAATCTCGAATTTCTGTAAATTCTTTTCGTAATGCTTCTGCTGCCTGATCAATCCCTAGTCCCTGTTGATAAGAGTTGGCTAGGTTCCCTTCAATATCTCCGATAATGCGCTTCGCTGTATCTTGGCTAAAGGTATAAAACTTTCTTCGTAGTCGATCATAGGTCCAACGATCAAATTCAGTGTAAGAAAAGCGGACGCCATTTTCCTCCAGATCATCAAAGGCAAGAAAACGACCTCTTTTCGCACTGCTCATAGCATTGTTCACAATCACTGCTGCAACCTCGTCATACAGATGTTTCAGAAATTCTTCTACAAACACTTTCCTTCGTTCCGCATCTTGTGGGACATACCCCAGATACACCAAACGGGAAAGAAGTCGATTCTCTACTCCAACAAATAAACGAAATAATTCTTTCTCCAGCTTTTGCTCTGCTACGAGTGTCGCCTCATCTACTCCCTTGAAGGCTGGAAACTCTCCACAACTGCACAAAAAAGTGGTGATCTCCTCCAGCATGCGTTCTGCTTTCTGGTTCATTTGATCACCACTTCCAGTAACTTACGATGCAAACTCTTGATTTCTGCTATCAAATCAGGATTCTGGGTAACTTGTGGAGAACTATTCCCCAACTGATAAATGGGAACTCCACCGATAAAAGGAGTATCCATGATCGGATGGTCGATACGTTCCTCGCCCATGTTCTCTCGAATCTTATTGGATGTAATGGCCCCCATCGCAAAGAGTTTGGTATATACATCCGTTTCCCTTGCTTCATCACGAGTATCGATCTCATGAAACTCCAGCTTCCAATCCGTTACACCAAAAGCATCACGCAGGATGTGTTTGTTCAATCTTGCTTCTACCATGTTCTGTCTCGGCCACAGGATGGATTGTTTATAAATCTCAGTGGATTCTACTGCAGTAGAACCTCCAAGTGATCCTTCCTCTGCAATTCCTGCCCGATAGGGTGGGACACCATGAGCAGACAAGACTTCATCTCGATTATCTTTTCGATACAAACGAAAAGAGGCTTCTTTCACATCTACCGAAAGAGCCTCAAATTTAAATTCTACTTTTTCTCCATCTCCACCCGATGCCGTAAGAACCAGTGTGGCATGCCGATTATCTTTTAAGTCTCTCTGAAAGTATTGTTTGATCATGTTCTCTGTTTGTTCATCCAAATCGGCTCCACTTACGGTTACCGCATAAGCTGGAATGGCATGGTTTTCAAAGAAATCGATATTAAACTCTGCTCTTTCTTGATCTCCTAAGATCGCTCCCAAAGCAGGAAGCACATCTGGAGAACCATAGTAATCCGAACGAGTGGAGTAATTTAATATATGGAGAACTTCGGTGGCTCTTCGTTCTAGTGTCAGCCCTCCCAGTGAAACCTTCTCTCCCGTTTCATAATCCACATCCCAAGGTGCACCTGCTCGTTTGAACCAGCGTCTTTTGGCTCCTCGTATCTGGACAAATAAGACATCATCCCGATGCCTTCGCATTGTATGAGCAGGGATATGTTCCAGTCCTTCCAAGATATCTTTTCCTCGAATGAGTTCTAAGTATCCATTCCCTGTCGCTTCGTAATCTTCCATCCACTTGGTGAGAATCTCTTCCAAAGTTTCTTCAGGATGAGGAGATTGGAGAAATGACATCACTGTATCTTTCTGAGCTTCATTTGACTTCTCTGATGCAGGAACCAATGACCATCCAAGTCCTACGGTATCTCGTGCCTTAGTTTTCACAGCCCGATAATGATAGGTGTTCATTTCCATTAATTTTGCCAATGCTTCTGGGTGATAGAGAGGAGCAATAATCCCTGTTTTTCCATACTCTGAACCAAATACATCTTCTGGTATTTGCTTGGATTGTTTTACTGCATACTGCTGGAGATAATTGGTGGATAGTACATCTCCGTTCTTTAATACATAGGCTTTGACTGCTGGTTTGTCCACGATGATCACCTCCTAGACCACTCTTGCTTTCACCGTTGGTTTGTCCTTCTTTAACATCAATTCCGTTAATGCCCAAACTAGTGCATCCATTCGGTCAGGGGACTGCATCTGACTCGGAGCCCATGTACACATCTGATCTTCTAGTGTCCCGAAGCTTCCTACATGATGCACCTTCCCTTGCTCATACAAAGCAGCAATCGGTTCTGCTCTTGTGAGTTTCCCTCTACTGGCATGTACCTTTTTGTAGGACACTGTTTTGTCTACAGTTCGGATCGTATGCTCCACCATATCCCCACCGTTGTTGATCTCTGCGACTATCCGATCCGCTTCGTAGTTATAGTAGGCAGTAACTGCTGTTCGTGCCCAACCATCCGGAGAAGCATGCAGAGAAAGATCATCTAAGACATAGGCATGTCCATCCACCCCTTTGCCAACTACTACAATGCCCGTTTCATCCGATTCCTCATTTTCCGTTGCAGCTGGATCGATTCCAATGATGACTCGTATCAACTCTGGATGTTCTCCCACCCGTGTATCCTCCAGCATTTGACGCTTCCACAAAGCTCCTGGCACATCGTCCAAGATCTCCGCATACAACTCCTGTCTTCCCAAACGAGTTCCTTCATACTTGGTCACGATTTGTTCCAAGAAGGCAGGAGCTAGGTTTACTGCGTTATCAAACGTTGAACCCTTGGTTACCGCTGTTGTCTGTGCTTTTACAAGCGACTGCACCACAGGGATCGGCTTGGGTGTGGTGGTGACGACTACCCTTGGGTTTGTACCTAACCGAAGTCCAAACATAAGCATGTCCCATGTCTCTTGCGGATACTTCCACGCTGCAAGTTCATCCGCCCATGCCAGTTCGTGCTGCGGTCCCCGTAGTTGATCCGGATGTGCACCAGAGTAGATAGTAGCAATCGCTCCATTCGGCCATGTAATCCTGCGCTTCGAAGGCTCATACTTCGGCATAAACCAAGGCGGGCTGATTGTTAAGATGCCACTCTCTCCTTGAATCATGACATCCCTTGCATCTGCTGGTGTAGGCGCAACGAGAGCCACTCGTGTGGCTTTCTCTGTCCTGATTTGCTCGATGATATACTCTGCCCCTGTTCTGGTTTTTCCAAAGCCACGTCCGGCTAGTAAGAGCCATGTCCGCCAGTTTCCCTTTGGAGGAAGTTGATTAGGTCGAGCCCAAAATCCCCATTGATACAAAAGGGCATTTGCTTCCTCGTTGGATAATGCATCCAACAGTTGCCTCCGTTCGTCCTCCAGAAGCTGGCTCACTTGCATCGCTATGGATTCGTTTTCCGTTCTTGATAGCTCCATATTCATCACACTTTGCAGACAAATTTTATTAAGGAATATTTTCTCATAATTGGTTGATTAAGCCGAAACACAGAGGTAATCTGTGTGTGCCTAAGCGATAGGCAAACACACACCTAGGAGGAACACCATGAAAACACGAGTAAAACTATTCCCCAGTAAAGTAGAAGCGTACCACTTCATGTACTACAACAAACAACAATTCGTCGTAATTGTAAATGAAGATTTCCAATACTGCGCAGCCGAACCAAGACACGCGAGAAGATTAATAGCAGAGGAAGATTACCTTATCGATATCGAATCGGAAGGGGAGAAAATCACCCGAGACGATTTGAATTTACTCGGTCCCATTTACCGATTTCGCCATTTGGAGTATGCGGTAAATGCCCAAAACCTCGACCACCTTCCTACGAATATTCTCGTAGGAGATGACAACCACTATTGGCTCCTACTCCCCGCAGATAGCAAAAAACTATTTGAGATGGGCTACGAGATACCGAACTATTTATAAAGGAATGCTCGGTAAAAACCGAGCTTTTTTTTGTTTTACGTCTAAATTTTATTAAGGAATATTTTTATAATTTTGGTTACTTCATCCTTTAAACAGAGCTAATGTGTTCATGCAAGCAAAGAACGCCTACATCAGGAGGAACACACCATGAATATTGCACACCAAGTAAGAGACATTTTGAAGCAAGCTACCATCAAAAATTACAACAACACCAAGGAACAGATTCACGAACTAGGTTCGAAACTTAATGAGCAAATTTTTGAATACCGAATTGAAAATCCCCACGAATTTACCAAACGATTCAGCCCTATGGTGGAAAGACGAAAGAAACAAGCAATGAAATATGACAGATACCTCATCGGGGACGGCATCAGCATTCGAATCGAAACGTTTGAAGACGAATGCGAAAAAGGATATAACCTTTACGTCATGCCTTACCAAACCGGAAACACCTTTGAAGGACTTTTCTTCACCTACGAAGCTGATCCAATAGCTGTAAACATACTTTTACAAGCCTTGCTCCATCCCAACTTTAAACTATAACTCCCCTTCCAAAGGGAGCCCGACTAGATCGGGTTTTCCTTGTGATCACCAATGGATAATACTGTGTAATTCTCCGCCAGTCTCCATTCCACTTTCGTTCCAAATTCATTAAGGAAATATTTGATAAAATAGTTGATTAATCCCAAAATCAGAGCTAATGTGTTCATGCAAGCGAAGAACACTTACATCTAGGAGGATTACATCAAATGGAATTAGTAAAAAACCTGCGGAACACTTTTCAAGAATGGAGCTACGCCGAACAAAAGGGAATGGAGCCCAAACAAATTCACGCCATTGGCTCCAAACTAAAAACCATAGTAGGAGAACTAGACGGTATCCTCTACCAATACGCAGTCGATAACGAAGAAGAAGCGAAAAAACGAATCAGCCCAACGATTGAACGATACATAGCCGAAGGAAAAGCTATAACTGGACCAGATATCAAGGTGACTGTTCAACCAGCGACAGGGCTTGGTATCGGATACACGATCACCGCTTCCCTAAGCTGGAACGACGACTATCGATGGGGCGTAACTTGGACGAACAACCCCTTGCATCTAAACTTACTGATACAAGCCTTAAGCAAGCCTAACTTTTCCCTGTAGAACGCATGGCATGCAAAGAAACCCGATTAGGTCGGGTTTTCCTCGTGAGTATCCTTGGACAATCGTGGGATTCCTCTATCTAATTTCCATCAAAATTCTGTTCAAACTTCATTAAGGAATTATTTGATAAATAAGAAAGAAAATGATCTCAAGTCATTCTTGTAAGCTACTATTTTGCTTTGTGGATTTTTCGTATACCTTCATCGATCTGCCGCTAACACAACCATATGCTTCCGTTGTATGAGTCCAGCCATATTTTTCGTAATAACCCTCTAGATCAGTAGTTAAATAAAGTTTCTGATATCCTTTTTTATAAGTCTCTTGAAGGGCATGTTTAAGAAGATAGGAACCAATTTTTTTCCCTCTATGCTCCGGATCGACGTATAAACAAGCAAACCAGGGGGATAAATCTTGACGACTGTTGAGATCGTTTCTTAATAATGCGTAAGTGCCAATGATAGATTCGTTCAGCAGTGCAACGTAAAATCTTGGGATTTCATCTGTAGTCCGGCATGAATGAAGTATACAATCTTGATAAAATTTGTAGTTTTGCTCATTCCCCCATTGCTCCCAAAATATTCTAACGGTTTCATCTAAAAAATCTTTTCTTTGGCTTATTTCAAGTATCTCGATCATTTCTCATCCTTTACATATAAAGAACTTTTCAAACTTTAATATAGCACAAACTGGATAATCATGGTGGCCTCTTCATTCATCTCCATCTCTATTTCGTTCAAACTTCGTTAAGGAATTATTTGATAAATTAGTTGATTACTACCAATAACAGAGCTATGATGTCAATGCCAAAAGGCACACGACAACTAGGGGGAATACAACCATGACAACCAATCAGAAACCTGTAGCGAAATTAATCGGAGCAAACGGAAATATCTTCAACCTCATCGGACTTGCCAGCCAAGCACTAAGAAGAGCAGGGCAACAGGAACAAGCCAATAAAATGGCAAAAGAGGTGATGGCTTGCGGAAACTACCACGAAGCACTAGCAACCATCACCAACTATGTAGAAGTAGAATAAATTCCCTTCTATCCAACAAGGGGGCCCGACCTAGATCGGGTTTTCCTCGTCGTGGCTCGTCTTTTTCTGAACGATGGCATTGATTTTTTCAAGTAGCTGTTGCTTGGAGTTGGTAATTTCCACAGGCTTGCCGTCTTTGCCTGTAACTTCGTGCTGTGTCTTCCTGCCCCAACGAGCCGGGTACTTTCGCTCTAGCCGCCACGCAGCCGCCTGCCAGTTCTCTTTTGCCGCTTGTGCAATGAGTGCGACATCCCGCATTTCAGCTTCTGCCATTGCTTTTTCTACTGCGTTGGAAAACTGTTTATACTTTCCTCTTTTCTCTCTTGCACCACGTTTTAACCAATCATATAGTGTCGTTTTATTAATTCCTGCATAAGCAGATGCTGTCTCGATATAGTTACCCATCCGAAGAGAGTCCACTATCTTCTGTTGTATTTCTGGCGTTAATTTTTCAGGTCTCGCCACCTTCTTTCACCGCTTTCTGATTCGTATACTCCTCCCACCTTTTCACAATCACATCACAGTAGATTGGGTCTAGTTCAATCCCATAACAGACTCGGTTTGTTTGTTCCGCTGCCATCAAGGTAGAACCGGAACCAAGAAAAGGATCAAGAATAATGTCTCCTTGTTTGGAGGAGTTTTGTATTGCCTTTGCAGGAATACCAATGGGTTTCATCGTCGGGTGATCTTTGTTCCGAGATGGTCTATCGATATTCCAAAGCGTGGTTTGCTTTCGATCCCCATGCCATTGGTGACTTGCACCGGGCTTCCATCCATAGAGGATAGGCTCATGTTGCCAATGATAATCTTGCCTACCGAGAACCATCGCATTTTTCGCCCAAATGATGCATTGTTTTAACTCCCAACCTGCATCTACCATCGCAGTGCGAAAGTTGATTCCTTCGCTATCTGCGTGACAAATATAAATACCGCCACCTAGCTGAGTGACGGCAATCATATTGGTAAAGGCATCATATAGAAATTGATAGAACTGACTATTGTTCATTTTATCGTTTTGAATTTTAAGAGCTTCCTTTGTTTTTCCTGTATAATCGACATTATAAGGTGGATCAGTAAAGACCATGTCTACCACTTGATTCTTCACTAATCGTTGGAAAGTTTCTGTAAAAGTTGCATCACCACAAATAAGACGATGATTGCCAAGTACCCAGATATCTCCCTTTTGAGTGATGGGTTCTTCTATACTTTCTAACTCTTCCTTTACATCAAAGTCATCTTCTTCTGGATCAGCTTCAACAAAGAATTGCGTCATCAAATCCTCAATTTCATCGTGATCGAATCCGGTCAACTCTACATCAAAGTCACCTACATCTAACTCTTCCAGTAAATCTTTTAATCTTAATAGATCCCAGTCACCACTAATCTTGTTAAGAGCAATGTTAAGAGCTTTTTCTTTCTGTTCATCTAGATCCACAACAGAACATTCTACTTCGGATAACCCTTGATCTATTAAAATCTTAAACCGCTGATGTCCACCTACTAAATGACCAGTGCGTTTGTTCCAGACAAGTGGCTCTACATAGCCAAACTCCTGAATAGAGCGTTGGAGTTTTTGATATTCCACATCGTTTGGTTTTAGGTCAATCCTTGGGTTATAGGGTGCTGGATTAATTTGTTCTATTAGTATAATTTAGATATGCATATTATTCCTCTCCCTGAAACATAAAAAAGTGGGCATTACCCCACAAGAGATAAGTCGATTAGCAGAAAAATAGACTACTCCAATTACTATATTAGTAACTATCTAAAGGAATTTGGTGACAAAATAATGCCAGAAAGTTGCCATCTAAGACCTTTCCAATGGATATTCAAATATTTCAATATCGTAATGTTATGATTTAAAATCATTTTGACAAATATATAAGCATATGCTTATATATGAATGAGGTGATGAACCATGTTAGAACTGGAGCAGTTAGCAGAATGTCATAAAGTCCTTGGAGATAAGACTCGTTTACACATCCTTTCCTTACTAAAAGAAGAGGAGCTATGTGTCTGTGAGATTGTAGAAATCCTCCAAATTAGTCAACCTGCTGTTTCTCAACACATGAGGAAACTCAAAACAGCAAAGTTGGTGAAGGAACGTCGAAATGGACAATGGGTTTTTTATTCCTTGGATGGTAGCAGCTATCCCTTTTTTGAATCGATTTTAGGAACACTTCCAGACATGCAGAAGGAAATCGAGGAACTAAAGAAAAAGGGACTTCGTGTTCTTTGTAACTAAACTGCAATTATCGCCTATATTCATCTATTTTGATGGAAAGGTTGTGACCCGATGAGTGGAGTGATGAGAAGACTTTCGTTCTTGGATCGCTATTTAACACTCTGGATTTTTCTTGCAATGGGCATTGGAATTGGAGCAGGTTCACTTTTTCCAAGTATGATAAAAAGCCTAACCCAATATCAGGCTGGAACTACCTCTATTCCCATTGCTATTGGTTTGATTTTGATGATGTATCCTCCTCTAGCAAAAGTTCGATATGAAGAACTGTGGCAAGTTTTTCGCAACGTGCGAATTCTCGGTTTATCACTTGTTCAAAACTGGGTAATTGGTCCGATCCTTATGTTTGCCCTAGCTCTTATCTTTTTACGAGATAAACCCGAATACATGGTAGGTTTGATTTTAATTGGCTTAGCACGATGTATTGCAATGGTCATTGTTTGGAATGAATTAGCAAAGGGAAACCGAGAATATGCAGCAGGGTTAGTTGCCTTTAACTCCGTATTTCAAATTCTCTTTTATTCTGTTTATGCTTATTTGTTCCTTACGATTTTTCCTACTTGGCTTGGACTTAAAGGGCAAACTGTTTATATCACAATGGGGCAAGTAGCCGAAAGTGTATTAATTTACCTTGGTATTCCCTTCGTTGCTGGAATGATCACTCGATTTAGTCTAGTAAAAGCAAAGGATCGAGAATGGTATGAAAAAAGTTTTATTCCCATGATCAGTCCCATTACCTTGATCGCTCTCCTCTTTACCATCTTTGTCATGTTCTCTCTAAAAGGAAATCAGCTTCTACAATTGCCATTGGATGTTCTCCAAATCGCTGTCCCCTTACTGATTTATTTTGTCATCATGTTCTTTATCTCTTTTTATATGGGAAAAAAGGCGGGAGCAGATTATTCACAAACTGTTTCTCTTTCTTTTACAGCAGCAAGTAACAACTTTGAATTGGCGATTGCAGTTGCTATTGGAGTATTTGGGATTAACTCCGGAGCTGCCTTTGCAGCGGTTATTGGGCCATTGGTAGAAGTACCTGTTCTTATTGGTTTGGTGAACGTTGCATTTTGGTTTCGAAAGAAATACTTTCAAGTACCATCAAGGAGGGTTATCGATGAGTAAAAAGAAAATCATTTACTTCCTTTGCACAGGAAACTCTTGCAGAAGTCAGATCGCAGAAGGATTTGGAAAGAATTATTTAGGAGATGAATTCGAAGTATATAGTGCAGGCATTGAAGCACATGGACTAAATCCAAAAGCAGTTGAAGTCATGGCGGAAAAAGGAATTGATATCTCCAAACAGACTTCAGATATCATTGATCCTGAGTTACTAAATAAAGCGGATTATGTCATCACACTTTGCGGAGATGCCAATGATAAATGCCCGATGACTCCCCCACATGTACAACGAGATCATTGGGGATTTGATGATCCAGCAAGAGCACAAGGAACAGAAGAAGAAAAATGGGCTGTCTTCAAACGAGTACGGGATGAAATCGAAGCTCGTATTCAACAGTTTGCTAAATCCAAGAAATAAGCAAAGAGTCACTTCCTTCTATAGGAGTGACTCTCTTTTATGTTTATAGATATCTCATTCACTTTCTATTTAGTTGGCACAGCATACCTGATCCATGCAACAAACTTCCTCTTGTAAAACGGTCGGTCGATGAAAAAAGGATTGAATTCTCCCGAATAAAGAGGTATGTCCATTTTGTTTGATCATAGAGGATCGATTACATAAATCTTGGCGCATTTCTTCCTGTTTGATTTTCGTTAGTTGTTCGATTTCATAGAAACTTTGCATGGTAGATGCCACTCCCCTATTCATATGTGCATTCTTTATGATTGGCAGCAAGAAGAACTTGTTTCTTTGGTGTTTTTTACATCATCGTTGTGGTCTACGTCTTCGTGAACCGTAAATACCTCCCAACGATGACCATCTGGACTGGTGACCCAGATTTTATCTTGTCAGGCATAACAACAGTTGGTATTCATCTCATCAAAAGTCGCTAAGTTTGCTTGTTGAAGTCTTTCTTTGGCTTTTAAAACATCTTCTGTCGAGGATACTTGAATACCCAAGTGATTTAAGCCACCAGAAATTTCACCGCCTTCATTTAATGTGAAGTTGAGTGCAGGTTGTTCCAGATCAAACTTCGCATAGCCAGGTTTCACTTTCACAGGTTCGTCACCAAATAAATTAGTATAGAAGAGTACGGATTGATCCAAATTTCTTACGTTTAGAGCAACATGGGGTTTTAAAATCATCGGGAACACTCCTATTATTTTTAGAATGGAAATTTAGTTGCAAAATGCAAATATTAGATAAAAGACTAGGCATTATCCAATTGGATTGCAGAACTTCTTCGATTTTGCCATGCTTGCATTTAAGAGTTTGATCGAGCGGAGAACCATATCTTTCTCTTCCTCGCTCATATAACCAAAAACTTCTTCCAAATACTGATTCATTTCTTGATCAATCAGGGTGGCAATAAAAGTTCCTTCTGTAGTAAGGGAAAGAATACTTACTCTTCGATCATCTGGAGAGGGTGTCTTTTTCACTAATTTCCTTTTGACGAGAGATTGGACCTGTCTGCTAAAGGTAGTGATATCCATCCCTAATATCTCTGCTATTTGTTGCATCGATGGTTGATGCTGACGATCAATTTCGTAAAGGATATGACTTTGCGTAAGAGAAAGGTCTGTGTCTCCAACGCTACAACAGTTTTTGTCTAAAAAGCCAAAACGACGAGTCATGATGTGAATCAATTCACGCACGTTCTCCACCAGATCACCACCTCTCAACGCAGATTTTTCAAGCGTTTATTTGCAAATTGCAAGTAATTTATTTGTCTATATCCTACATCTCCCCTTCTCCTCTGTCAACAACTTTTTGAAATAATTTTATTCGATCTTACCGATTGAGAAGCGACTTGGCTTTTTGGATCACATATTTTGCATCCTTTCCTACCCCGCGAAGCGTAGCAGAAGCAAACGACCTTTGCCCATTTAGTCCAACAAAATACAGCCCTTCCACATGAGTACTCACTCCATTTTGTTGAATGGGATTCCCTTGGGAGTCCAAAGCTTTTGGAAGTGATTTTAAATATGCAACATTAGGACGATACCCTGTACCAAAGATAACAGCGTCTATCTTTTCTGCTGTGCCATCTTTCCACCTCACTCCCTCCTCTGTGAATGTTACAAACATCTCTCTTCTGTCCGGTTTTTGATTATGGATTGCCTCTTGATACATTCCTGTATCGAGTACCGAAACTTTAGTTTCCAATCCTTTTGCAAGTGAGAAACGATCTAAGCCTGATACCGTTAACCAAAAATGTACGTCTTTTCCCAAAATTCGCTGTGGACTAAAAGAGATGGGTTTCCGAGTAGCAATGGAGACCTGTGCAACTTGTGCCAGTTCATATGCAATCTGAACTGCTGAGTTCCCACCTCCAACCACTACCACTCGTTGATTTTGGAATTCGTCTACCTTTCGATAGTGGCAGGAGTGTAATACCCTCCCTTTATATTGTTCTTTTCCTTGAATGTTTGGTAGAAAGGGATGAGAAAAAGCTCCAGTTGCTGCAATTACTGTTTTCGCTAAGAATTGATTCCCAGATTCGGTTTCGATTTGAAACAGGTTGTTCTTTTTTTCAACCCTCTTCACTTTTTCTCCGGTTCGAATAAGAAAGTGAAAATGTTTCGCATAATCGGTTAAATAAGTTACCACTTCTTCCTTTGTAGGATATCGATCAGGATCACCCGGAAAGGCATACTCTGGAAACGAAGAATATCTGGCAGGTGAAAATAGAGTTAAACTGTCGTAATAGTTCGGCCATGATCCTGCTGTTTGCTTACTAGCTTCGAGAACCAAATAATCGATATTTCTCCTTTGTAAATGATAGGCAGAAGCAAGTCCTGCTTGTCCAGCACCTATGACAATCGAATCTAATATTTTTTCCATTCAAATAACCCTTTCTTATATCGTTTTTCAACGATATGTTTATCAAAAAAGAAGAACCTATCGGCTTGTATCTATATTCATTTGCAACAATCCGAGATGATAGAAGTAAAACGCTGTAAGAGCTTCATCACATTCGATTTGTTAGGAAAATAATATACTTCTTTCCCTTCCTTCCGTGAAAGCAATATCCCAGCTCTCTTTAAAATCGCTAATTGTTCGGAAGCAGTGGATTGACCTATCCCGATTCGTTCAGCCACTTCATTTACTGTCACTTCTCCTTGCTGTAAGAATAAAAACATCATCTCTTGCCTTTTTTCGCTGGCTAATGCTTTAAGGAACAAATGAATTTCTTCGTCTAACATGATATCCCTCCCTTCATTATATCGTTAAATAACGATATAATGAAGTGTAATTTAAACACCGTTGTTTTGTCAACAAAATAAAAAAAGAGAGGACTTTCCTCTCAACAAAAGTAATCATATTAGATAAGATTCAAAAGAATCGCTAGCTTATAAAGTGCATTCTTTTTTATCCGATAGTAACTTCTCTTACTCCATCCCAATTGCTCATGTATAATTTCATCACTAAAAGCATTTAAATTAAAATATCGTTTTTCAATTAACTTTTTCTCATCCATGCTTAACACTTGTAATGCTTGTTCTTTTTTTTTTACTTTCATTTGTTTTTCTGCTCGTCGAATGCCATATTGCTCTGTCGAGGATACGTACTCACTATAAGCTTTTCCAATTCGTTCTCCCTTAAATGTTGTACAGGATGGATAAAGATAAGGTTCATCTTCCACTATAGATTTCTTAAAATCGGATATTCTCTTAGTATACGTTCTACTATTTTCTTGTAAGACGGTTTCCGATATCGTATGATTATAAGTTTGCTATCCATCCTTTTAACACCTCTCTCATCTTTATTTTCTGTCAATAGACCAACCAAAGCGTTTCACACATCGCTTGAATGGGCAAGATTTCTCTAGAGAAAGCCAAATACATCCTTTGCAATAATGCTTTGCTACTTTGACCTTCATGATTACCATCTCAATTATTTCGTCTAGTTGTTCAATATACTAATTTGCTTGTTGCAAGGTGAGTTCTACTCGTTGTTCCTCTATGTTTGCTACACGATGCTTCTGAATCTGGAGATAGGTTACTTGGCTGTCATCGTCATAACAGATCCTGTTGCATCCATCTAGTAAACTTTTAGCGATATTGTCAATGTCCATCCTGCGTTTTCCTCTTAGGTAGACTTGAATTTCTACTTGTATATCTCCCCTTAATTTTTGAGAGGTGGCGAGCTCAGCCCGCCATTTCACTTCCTCTTTATATGCTAAATACCGTTTTGCTTGTGGATTGATCCATTTGCTTTTTTGTGTCATTCTCACTGCTGGAACGGCTCTCCCCGGTACAGTGAACTGAATTTTGCTTGGCTTCTCCAAATACACCACCTGCGCGTTTGTGTATAGTTCCTCTTCTCCCTCGATCTATGGCTAAAATCAATACTTCATCTGGATCACGTCCAAAGCTCTCTGCAATGTTCCAAAGGCTAATCCCTTCTCTCCATAGGCTTTCAAACTGTACGACTTCGCGTTCATCCCTTGTGAAATCCAGTTCCTCCAAGGCAAGGTATACTTTTCGAGATTGCTTTCGACAGTGAGTGCGTTCTAACTGCCTGATCAAAGCGGTACTCATGTGCGAGTCCCTTCCACCCGATAATCAGAACCCTTTACTTTCACAAAGTAATCTTTCGCCATACTGTAAAGCCGAGAAAAAGCTGCTTCGCCAATCCTCTCTGACATAGTAAGTTCATCTTCGTTGGAGGAAAAAAGAATCGGTTTCCTTTGTCGGTATCGTTCGTTGATAATGCGGTAGTAAAGCTCTTCTTTTGCTTCTGTGTATTTGCTTTTCCGATATCATCCCAGACCAGAACTTCGGCCTCGATTACTCCACCCAAAAGGCGATAAAATACAGCACCTTCATCGTTATATCGCTTGGATTGAGCAAGATCGTGCATGAATACTACATCGGAAATACATAGAACAGCATGTCCCTGTTGTAAAAGCTCCTTTGCGATCGCGATCTGAAGATGGGTTTTCCCTAGTCCATAGCTGTTGTATTTTTGGATCAGGGTGGCTCGCTGTTTGAGGTCGGGGATACGCTTAATCTGCGTTTCCCCTACTTCTGCAACCATCCCCATACTATTTTGACGTCCTTGTTGGATCTTAGGGAAATTCTCCACATACCGTTTCGCCGTTTGGAATAATTCACGCTGGATAGGTGAGGTTACTTGGTAATTATCCAAACGTGCCTCCTCGAACTCTTCTGGGATCAATGCGTTTTGTATCCTTCGGTGAAGCTGTTTTTGCTTTGCACAAAGACATGGCGTAGCTGCCCAAGGATTTTGAGGATCAATGATCCATTCCTGATCTTTGCAAATAAGGCAGTCATAGGCTGAATGCTCATGTTCGGGCATACTTGCCAAATTGGATGACCACTCCATCCTCACTCTCTTGATCCGCTCCTGTATCGTTGCTAGATTTCCCATACTGCGCTCCTCCTTGGTGGTTCATCCATTCCTCCACTTTGCCTCCATCTCGGCAAATGAAGATGATATCTGCATAGAATTTATTCGCGTCATTTTGCCCACAGTGGAAGGGAGATTTCCGGATATTGCTGATCGCAAGGGATATCTCCTCCACGGAGTACCCTTCCTGCAGACGGGCTTGTATGGCTTTTTTGCGTTTGGGTGTAAGGGTCAGCTTTCGAGGAAAGAAACTCCCAAACACCTGCACATAGTGATTCCAAATTTGCTCCACTTGCGTAGCCAAGAGAAGAGACTTTTCTTTTTGTTGTTTTTCTTTTTCAGTTTCGTTTGGTTTGGTTTTGTTTGGTTTATTTAATGTCCTACTCAGCGGCTTTTTCTGTGCCTGCTGGTGTGCCTACTCCTGTGCTCACTTCTGTGCCTACTTTTTGATAGTCACTCATTAAGAAAGGAATAATCTTGTAGGACCCTGCTTGATTGGAACGACCTTTTTTGTACTGAATTCTTCCCTGCTGAATCAAAGAACTTCTTGCATTCTCCAATCCGCCTCTGGACAATCCAGTCATTAGCTGAAGCGTTTGATTGGGCGTAGAGAACCATTCTTGCCACCCAGTCCAGTTGTTGATCGACATTAAGGTGTACCACAATGCAACTTGACCTATAGAAGGACGGTTCAACATGCTCCAATCCCGAAACGCATTCAACTCTTTGATGTAGTTCATTCTGTTCGGCCTTTCTTTTCTATATAGGGAAAGGGCGAAATTATCGCCCCTCTAATTCATCTGCATACACCAAACCCATGCAATCTGTTTTGTACACTTTACGACTTTGGTAAAGGAAAACTTCCAGAATGGTACATTCCAATCCAGAATCAATCACGATCTGATCCCCAACTTGGAGCTTTTCCATGCCTTTTGTTTTGGTTTCACTGAATCGAACGGCAAACTTCCTCATGATGCTCTCCCTCATTTTCTCTCGGATTGATCAAACTGATGAACAGTTTTTCGACTTTGGGCGGCACACTAGCCGCCTAGATGTTGATTTTAGTTCGGGTCTTCTCTATGGTTTGCTCCATCATTCTCACTGTTTGTTCTATGGACTGTCGCGTCTCGTAAACCGTCCAGCCATATGTCCATACTTGCTTGATTTTCCTCATATAGTGATCGAGATCAGCTAGATCATGTTCGAGGGACTCTTCCACCAAATAACGTTCTGCCATCTAGATCAACTCCCCCGTTTCCATGTCTACAGCGAGGTTCTGATCGTCGAATGTATCCTCTATGGTACTCTCTACCTGTTCTACTGCTTTCACCATTTCTATCAGCTCTGGATATTTTGCTTCTTTTAAAAGGTTTATCAAATCACTCGCCTCTTGTTTGGTTAACTCCTGTGTGCTTTCTTTTTTCGTTTGGAATCGGCTCACCTTTTTCACTTCATCTTTCGTTAAGCCTTTTTCTTTCCCAATGGCGAAGATGGCTTTCCGCTGATTGGTGGTAGCTTGTCCCATCAACGGATAGTTTGTTTTGGTGCCACTTTCTTGTAGTAAGAAATCCCCATCTCCAATGTTGATCTCTTCTGCACTCACATCTCCAAAACCAACCAAGTCCAATATAGCCCGGTTCTTTGCTCGTGTAACAGCATGGGATCGAACATTGTGGATCGTGCGAAGTCTTTTTGCTTTTAGCGGATCTTCAGCAGTTTTCTCATCATAGGAGCAGGCTCCATCGCCTTCTTGAAATGCTCCTGTCCCAAGGTGTACTGCTCTTGCCTTTGCTAACCAAGCAATCACTTGTCTGTTCTCATCGTGAAAAGGCATAACCTCTATAATCTCGCAGGATACATTGAAAAATCGCTGTACTTTCCGGACAAAGCTTTTTTTTGGATGTTTTTTGTTTCCAATTTGTTGGAAGTCATCCGGATTTCCTAATCGAAGTTTTAACTCTTGATAAAGTTCGAACTGCTCAATCGCCTGTTCAATTGAACCTGCTGGAGTTATCATTCCATTGGATGGCATAACCTCTGAATTGATTAGTTGCATGGGTAAGCTATTCAATTTTTGCTCTCCTTATTTGCCTATAGACCATCGTCCGTGATATCCTATAAACATCTCAAAGTTTTTTTACTAAAGCTCGCTCTGATCCAGCGGGCTTTTTTGCTGTCTAGCGATGGGATCATACTGACCAATGCCGAGTACATTTGGTAAATCAGGTAGTAAGCGAAGTACTTTTAGGACTTCTGCCGGATTGCCTCTTAGATGGACATGTACCTTTGCTACGCCATCTTCCACAAAACCTGTGATTTTTCGAATACCCTTTATCTCCAACTCATCA